>CAYOHF010000009.1:0-50627 GCA_964403695.1 uncultured Woeseiaceae bacterium
GGGCTGAAGCATTGGCGCGATGGTCCGGTATTTTCGCGGACTTGGGAGATCGCCCGCTGGGCTGGCTCCTCCAATTCTAATTAGCAATGTAGGAGCCCGCCCAGCGGGCGATTGCGTGACATTCAAATCAACTTGATGCTACATCCGTGCACCGATTTAGAGTTTATGGGACAAAGTGGGTTCGACCCCGGTTTTCTGCCACCAATAAAAAAGGGCGGCCCGGAGGCCGCCCTCAAAAGCTAACCTGGTATTCGTTTAGAATCTGTAGCGGAATCCAAGCTGGATTCGATAGATCGAATCGTTAACATCGCGTGCAGTGCCTTCGTCATACCATCTGTTGACGACAAACTGATCGGTATTATTCAAGTCACCCAAAACTTCGAGAACCCGAACACCTTCTTCAATATCACCGGTATCGGCATAACGCTTGATGTTTTTGTCGTCCGAAATCAGATTCAGGAAATTTTCGATATCGAGAAAAACTGAAATCGTATGGTCGCTCCAGACCCGGATATCCTGCTGAATGCGGATGTCGAGATCGTTACTCCAGGAACTGTTAAAGCCATTCTTCGGTGCGATGCCACCGGCGTAATTACTCAAACCAGACTCGTCGAGAAATGCGAACAATGCCGTTGTCTCGGCAGCACCAAGCTGCGTGAAATCATATAGTGGATCTGCAGGCCCGGTCGGTACGTGCAACAGAATACGCTCTTCATCGTCCGAGTCGCCGAAGTAGTCCTCGACCGTGTCGTCTTCATAGGTGTAACTGAACGGACGTCCGGAGCGACGCTGGAAGAACATTCCGACCGAGAATGGATAGCCATCACTCCATTCGTGCCTTAATGTCGCTCTGAGTACGATATTGTGCTCATTAGCCCACAACGCTGGTCCCAGTTTGACGTCGTTTATGACGGCCGTTGCGACTTCTTCGTAGCTGGAGCCTGCGGTCGAGCTGTTGACGGGGTTGCCAACCTCGGCATCCAGATAGGCATAGCCGAGGCCAATATTGAGGGATGTTCTGTCGGAAAAATTAAAGTCTTTTGCGAACTGGATGGCAACCGAGGTTGTCGATCCCTCGACGCCGTTCGTCATCAGGACATCCTGATTGGAGTTGGGGGTATCATCACACGGGCCGCCATTCGTGCCGGCGTTGCTGAATCCCTGACCTATGCCGTTGAACGTCGCGTTACATCCGACCTGTGTCGGGTCGACCTCAAAGAACTGCGGACGTCCATCCGGCATAGTAACGCCGTTGGGGGTTAGCCTCACGTCAACCCAGTTAACCGCATTTTTGTGATCCGTGTAGATGAAGTCAATCTTCGTCGTCCAGTTGTCGAAGAAGCCGATGTTCGTTGCAGAAACGTGAGTAAGACCCAAGCTCCAGCGCTCGTTCGACGGCAAATCGAAATCGGGGTCGACGGCAGCTACTGCACCTTGATTGAGATTGGCATTGATCGCAGCGCCCTGGCGAACACAGTCGGGAAGTCCGGTGAACTGACCGTTAACATCCGTGACCTGCAGATCTGCACCGTTAATGTCGCAAGGTGCGTCGATACCAGTGCCGCCGCCGATTGCGCCACCGAAATTCTGGTACGCGTTGGCGAAGTGGACGGTCGGATCACCGCCACCAAATATGCCGAAACCGGCGCTGAGTGTTGTAGAACCCAGCCTGTTCGTTGGTAATTCCCAGGTCAGGCCGATGCGTGGCTGAATAAGCTCCAGTCCATCGAAGGTCTGGGTGTTCGCGAAGCCGTAGCGCTGCTCGAACACGGGATTCGCAGTCGGAACATCACTCGAATTGTACTGGTCATATCGAACACCTGCGACCAGCGTCACAGCGTCATTCAATTGCCATTCATCCTGCAGGTAAAGGCTGTCGATGTCGCGTTCGAACGCTGCTGCGGCATCGGCTGCGTCTCCTGTAAACGAGCCGTTCATCGCAATTTCGTTGGCCAGGCCGGCCTGCAATGCAGCGGTGTCGTCAAACGTTATCGTGCCGGTTGCATCCGGTATGAACAGGTTGAAGATTTCGCGTGTCTCCCGTTCGAAGCCGAAGGTCAGCGTATGGTCGCCCATAACGTAGTCCGCGGACAGCTTGATTTGATCTATCTGATACTTAAGGTCGTTCGCGGAGCGGAAGAATCCCGGGCCGCTCGTATATATGTCTCCGACCTCGATTCTCTCAAGCGGGTTGGCGTCCTGCGCTTCACCACCGCCGACCGGGCCCTGGATGTCTACGACGTCGAAATTGGAGTAACGAAATTCAGTCGAGAGTCTGTCGGTCCAGTTTGAGAAGACGCGCAGCGATATGGTTTCCTGGTCGATGCCCTCAAGCTCGAAGTTATCCTGAAACGTGAAACCACCAAACCCCATATCGTCGGGATCCATGTTGAGTTCTTCGAGTTTCGTATAGGTAAACTCGGCGCGATGATTCTGGTTAATATTCCAGTCGAGTCGCGCGAAGATACGCTCACTGGTCTGTGGCAGGGTCCTGACGATAGGGCCGACGTCACGGCCGTACTGAGCCGCCAGGATGTCGGAGATCTCTTCAGCTTCAGCAACAGTCAGCCAGTCCTCATTCGCGAATCCGCCGCCGATCGGTCCGTCGTTCTGAATGCCGCCTTCATCCGTTTCTTCGTAAGCAACGGAGAAAAACAGCGTGTCTTTGATGATTGGGCCGCTAAAGTCGAAGCCAAAGTTCTTGTCTTCGAAAGGATCGGTAATGACCGTGTCGCCTTCGAGTGTGTCGCCGGTGAGGCTGTCATCATTGAAAAGATAGAATGCGGAGCCATGAAATTCGTTCGACCCCGGCTTGGTGACAATATTAATGGCGCAGCCCGTGAACTGGCTGTACTGGACGTCGATCGGTGCGAATTCGACCGACGCCGAAGCGACCATGTCGAATGGAATCGGAAACGCAAAACGTGCTGACGTTCCTGTTCCCTCATTGAGCCCGAAGCCGTCAACGGCAAGGCTGCCGTCAATCGTAAAGGCATTTGAACGGGAGTTGCCGCCCAGGCAGTTGATGCCGGAACCTGCGCCATTATCTGCGCGACTAAGGCTAACCCGCGGGTCGATACGAATGACGTCACGGACCTGCCGCGCAATACTCGGCATCGCTTCAATATCTTCGATGGAGAACGCGGAGCCGGGGCCGACCGCAAGCGTGGCGCCAGCAGCGACCCTGGACGCGGTAACGACAATCTCCTCGATCGTGCCTGCTTCCAGTGGAATATTGAACGTGGTTATCTCAGACAAATTCGTATACACGTCCGTGATCAGAGCCCGTTTGTACTCGTTCGAATCAACGCCAATCGTGTAGGGACCACCAACGACAAGGCCACGCACGGTGAATGCGCCATTCGCGTCCGTGGTGACGGTGCGAACAGAGCTGGTTCGTGTGTCTGTAACCGCAACCGTCACGCCTGTAGCAGGCGAACCTGAGGGTATAGTGACGTTGCCGCGAATAGCTCCCGTTGTTTCCTGTGCGAAGCCCGAAAGAGGCAGGGCAAGCAGTGCGAGCACCGCTAGTGAAACCTGTCCCAGTTTTTTTAGTGACTGAAATGAGACAAACGGAATTCCAATTATGTTATTCATTATTATTCTCTGGCGAAGTCAAGCCGAGCAAAGTTACCGAAAAGTGGTGCAAAAGTTGGTTTTCGCTCAATTAATGGCAGCGATTACGCCTGTAATACGGGCCGCAATCATCTGCGCCTGATGTTGATTCAGTAATCTAGCGCAGCGCAAAAGCCCGCGCAATAACGGTTTCAGCAGCAAATTCCCGCGCGTATATTTAAGAGTCATATTATGAAGCGACGCAACATCTCGAACCTGCATCATGATGCTGCTATAAGATATTGAATATGTATTGGTTAGACGATCTTAAGCAATCGTCATTGAACGGAAACATTGGCGCCGTTTGCGACAAAAACGGCAACGAGCTGATGCCTGTATGCAACCCGTCCGAGACGCCATTTGCAATTCGTGCATTTCAATCGCGCATATTTTCTGTGGCACGGCTACAACAAAACTTTTTCGGTGAGAAAAAGATTGTGCAATAGATGTCCGGTTTGTTATTTGCAGCACGAAATTGAGCAACAGTTGTCGTTTGTCCTGGTATTGATCGACTGCAAAATTTAATTTGCGCGTCCTGGAAAGGCAGCCCGCAGCCCGACTACTATTGCGAATAACCGAATCCCGCCAGGGTGCATCAGGCTGATGTCGGCGCCGGATGCGTCGACCATTATGCGGGCTTCATCGAAGTACTTGCGATTCAGGCGCTCGTCATGGCGACCTGCAACTTCCACCAGCTCCGGAAACGCCTGTTAATACTCACTGTTCATTCGTTCATTCGTTCATTCGTTCAATCGCCGGATCGGGCTCAAGTGACGTTGTATTCACGGGAATAAGCTTGCCGTCATAGGCTTTGATCTTGCCGCGATTGCACTACGCAGGCGTGAGCGCTATCTGCAGTGACTTTGGCCCACGTACAGACAAACCACGCCTGTACTCCGGTTTGTCCCCCGCCAACCGGATTTCTGAAAAACGCCGCAGCATAGTCGTAAATACGATTTCCATATCCAGGCGCGAAAGATGGTTGCCCATGCAAAAATGTGCACCGCGCGAAAACGCGAGATGCCTGTTGGGCTGTCTTGCGAGGTCGAAATTATCAGGATTTTCGAATTGCTGCGGATCTCGATTGGCCGAGCCATAAAGCACACCAAACCTGGTGCCCCTGTTAAAAGACTGCCCGTTTATCTCGACATCTTCTGTGTTGTAACGATGCATAAAAGGGAGCGGAGATTCATAACGAAACATTTCCTGCACCGCCGTGCCGATTAGCGACGGATCACGACGCAAGCGCAGCATCTGCTCCGGAAACCGCAGCAGCGCGTGCATTCCGCTGCCCATCGCATCAATCGTCGAACCGTGCCCGGCCATGAGTATGAGCATGCAGGTTGAGATGAACTCATCCTCATTGATCTTGCCGGCGTTCTCCGCCCGGATCAGCTTGGAAATTAAGTCGTCTCGCGGTGCTTTGCTGCGCTCTGCTTTGATCACCGTCAGGTACTCATAAAATTCCTCGGTAGTTTTCTCAGCGAGCGCCTTGCGTTCATCTGAGCGATCAATGTCGAAGTACTGAACGATGTTCTCGGACCAGGCACGCAGCCTGTCACAATCCTCTTCGGGTATGCCAAGAAGCCGGCCGATTACATGTCCCGGTATTCCTGCAGCAAAATCATCTACGAAGTCAATTTCGCTGCGGCCAATCAGGTCGTCTATGCGCTTGTCGACAAACTTCTGTATACCGGATCTCAGGCCCTCGATGGAGACTGCCGTGAGCATACTGAATACTTGTTGCCGCAGTCGAAGATGCACCTCGCCTTCACTATCGAGAAGGCTGAACTGCACGAACCGCGAGTGGTAGGGCATATCATGAAAGTTCTCCCGGCGTTTTTGTGCGGCGACCTCACCTGCGGACAGGAAAGACTCCGGTGTACGCACCATGCGGCGATTCATGACGATATCTGTCACATCGCGGAACCTGGAAACCAGCCAGATATCGAAATCTGCGAAGTAGAATAGCTGCTTCCGGCTTCTTAGCGTGGCGTAGGAAGCGTAGGGGTCTTTCGCGAATTCGCTGGACAAAGGATTGAATGCCCACTCCGCCTCCACGGTAGCGGACTTCTTCTGGCCCGCATTTGTTGATGACTCGCTGTTACTTCTTTTTTTGATCATTCGTCAGTGCCTCACGACTAATACTATCGCGCGGCTATGGCGTAAAGTATTTCGTGAATTATTTGTTGTAGCCAGCAATTCACCGAGTCCTTGTTATTGCGTTTGCGTGAATCAGGACAGCAGACGTCCTGGATCTATTTTAAGTTGATGGTAATAACTACCGGCCAGTGATCGGAGACTCCAGTACCCTCGGGCAATGTGAAGCGCGCTGGCGTGCCGTCGTCACGCACCTGATCGCTGCTGCGGTTAGCAATTCGCGTCGAATTTTCGCGCAGCTGCCAGGTTGGGTGTGCGCTACGGTCACCGGCGGGTGACCAGAGAATCATGTCAAGGAATGACCAGTTGTCGTTCCTGGCGTAGTAGTTCGTCCCCTTGCAGTCACCGCAGCCAGCATCATGCGTGACCGTCCAGTACGGCCTGGCCAGGCGATCCAGCATGCTTTCCTCGCGATCTTCGCTGGAGGTCGTATTGAAATCACCGGCAGCGAATGCGGCGTGTCCTTCTGGCAATGCGGATCGAAGTCGATTGAGTTGATCGTACGCCGCGATACGCATTTCCGTCGGGTGATAGGGTGCTGGAAAATGCACCGCATATCCGGTCAGTATGGATCCATCCGGTAATTGAAAATCTGCCTGCAGGATTCCGCGCGTATCTTTGTCCCGTTGCGAGAAATCATCCGCAAATGAGATGGCATGCAGCTGCGCTGGTACTGCGGTGTCAAAGCGGCTCAGGAAAGCAACATCAATCCCTCTCTCGTCCTGGCCTTCGAGCAAAATTGCCGGACGATAACCGGCATCGCCAAGGTATTCATTACGCAGGCGCTCGAGAATTCGTATGTTCTCAACTTCCTGCAGCGCGAGAATATCCGGACCACGGCCATCTTCTACCTGCAAAATCACATTGGCGACCGCATTCAGCTTTCGGGCAACGATTGCATCGCTCCAGTCCCAGTTGAGGCACTGTTCGCGCCAGAAAGGGACATCGACTTCGGCACAGGCAGCTTTGTGCTCGTTGCTTTGCTTATCGTCAATGGCCAGGTATGCCTTGTCGTCTTTGCCTGGATCATCGACATTGTCGAACAGATTTTCGACATTGAAAGTCATGATCGTCACGCTCTGCGTGTCTGCACTATCCGTTGTTGCCTGAAGCTTTTCCTGGGTACAGGATGCGAGTAACAGTGCCGCGATCGTTAAAGATGTTAGTCGAAATCTATTCATCGATTTTTCCTGGGCCCTGTTTTTCCTGCAATTGTAATTGCAATCTCAGTAGCGGTGCGTTTCGATTCTCGGTTGTTACGTAAATGTGCTCGCCGGCACGATCAAAGACGACGGACTCGGCCTCACGATGCTCGCCCAGAGCGAATCGTTGTGGTGCAGACTGCAGCGCCGCAAACCATTCCTGTTCCTCTTGCCTGGAGAAATAGTAAACCGCTTTGTACGTCAGGATGACAGCTGCGTCGCCGGCAACAGAAAAATCGATGGCGTTCGGTTGCCAGTGCCAGTTCTTATCGGGCAATGCTCGTTCCAGATCGTGTGCCGTCGGTTGCGGGATGCTGTCGATTTCTCCGATTCTGCTTGCCAACGAAAGTTCATCGGAGGATGCGGCTAGCGGTACGGAGTACAGAACGGCAGGGATGTCACGTTTTGTGAGTATCAGAAATTGCTGGTTTGCTGCGTCGAAAGTGATTGACTCTGCATCTCGTGGCCCGTCCGGATACATGAACGAAATACTACGCTGCACCGAAGTCGTGCCAGAACGGAGTTGCTCTGCTCCCGGCTCGGCCACGATATACAGCGTGTACTTCTCACGCCGCCCAATGTTGTCGCCAATATCGGCTACAACCAGCCAGTATTGGCCGCCGTCCGCGAAGATGGTCAGGTCTTCCCAGTCAATATTAAGGGCGTTTTCGAGCAATACTGAGCCGTAGTCACTGCCGTCGAGGCCAATAGCGTGCAGCTGGGGCAAAGAACCGCCGTCGTTTATGACCCAGAATCGATCATCGTGGGAGGACCGTGCCAGGCCACTGGCCTCGCTGATCATCGGGTTCGCAAGATAGCCAGCAGCGACGAACTGCGTTGCAACGGAATCAATCGTGTTGCCCGGGTTGTCGCAAGCAACCAGTAGCAATGCTGACAGCAGCCCAATCTGCGTCCGCTTTAATCCGGGTTTTGTCATTCGCGAAGGTCTAGTTGCAAAGAGCGTACTGCTTGCAAATGAAACGCCGGGTCTCCGGCATCGGGCCCAGTTTTTCAACTCCGGTTTTAGCTTGTTTGCGCTCAAAGTTGCTGATATTTTTCTCGAAGTTATCCAGCAGTGCCTGCTTCGTCACAGGTGTGACAAAGGCATATTGCAGTGAATTGCGGCTGAGCTGTTTTACCTCATCCCATGACAGGTTGTATTCCTTCACCGCGACAAAGAACTCATCTGTCATGGTTGAGTCCCACATGCCGCGATCATCGGTCGAAAGCGCGACCGGAATGCCGGTTCGCAGGTACTCGGGAAAAGGGTGCTGTGAATAGTCATCCACATATTTCAGCAACAGGTTGCTGATCAGGTTGATTTCCACCAGGTATGGACCGTGGCGCATCAGGCGCATCGTATCATCGTCGGTGATCAGGTTGAGGCCGTGCCCGACACGGTCGGCACCCAGTAGCAGGGTGTCCCTGACATGGTCATTCGGTTCGTCGACTTCTCCAGCATGAATGGAGAGGTTCACGCCACTGTACTGACGTCGCAGGTCGCGCATTGTCTCCAGGAAGCGGGCCGGGTGTCCTTTGTCATCGTCTTCGCGGCCAACCATGTTAACGGCGACAAACAGGTCGCTGTTGTTATGCACGAACTTGTAGATCTCCCTGAGATTGTCTTCAGCATTCGGCAGGAAGCGCAGCAAGGAAATCTGAAAGCGAACGGTTACGCCCGTCTCGAGCGCGTCTTTCTGCTGCAGGCGTTTACGTAGAATGTCGGCGGCCTGCTCTGGAGGCAGTACGCTGCCATCTGCATTGCGAAAACCACGCACGGCCACCTGCAATTCCAGATAGGTGACGCCCTCGTCACCAAACGCCTGCATATTGCGGTACATCAGTTCGGCCTGGATCCAGGGATTGCGCACCAGCGCGAACAGTCTTTGCCAGTGTGTCTGGAAAAACTCACTGCGACCTTCCCAGGGTTTATCGAGGCGTATGCTCTCCAGCCAGCCGGCCCTCTCCTTTTCGTTCAGATCCTCAAGCGGCTTGTACTCACGTTTCTGACAGTCGCTTAAGTTTTCGTACTGATTCGCCATGATGTTGCGAAATATCAGGTAATAGGCGAGCCCGCCGAATTCGTTGCCGCCGTAATCTATGCAATTCTCGATACGCACCTTTGTGTAGTACTGATAACCGCGTTCTTTTTGAGCAAGCGCCAATTCAAACCACCACTCGGAATAGGAGGAACCCGAGAGGTGATTGTGCAGGTCGCCGCCTTTGGGCATGTAGTACAGGGTCCTGTACAGGTCATCGTCATTGTCCGTGGCCTTGAGATCGTCAAACCAGTCTGCAGTGGCCGGAGTCGTCTGCAGCAGCAGCAACATAAGAGTGGGGAAAATGGTCTTGGTCATAGTCGGAGCTCACAATAATCTGTAGCGGTCATCGGGGCATGCGCACATAACAGTGTGGCAGCAGTTAAGCGGAGTCAAGATTTCTGCTGCTGATCGTGCAATTGTGCCGAATTCGAGAATCGCGGCATCTTGCCGCGATTCCCTGCATTGGCATTAGCTAAATCCAGGTCACGAGTTTGTAGGAACCTGCTGCGATAGGGGCTCTTTCAACAGCCTGTTACTATTCACGGCCAAAAGTCAGGTTGGAGAGAAATGTTGTCCAAAATCAAGCGCAGCTACGGACTTGCCACGATGGCGAATCACTACGAAGAGCACAGCCATCCATTGCATTCGCACGTCATGCCGATATACCAAACCTCCAGCTTCGGTTTCAATGATATGCAGGAAGCTGAGGAGACGTTTTCGGGCGTGAATAAAGAAAACTTTGTCTACACACGGGGCCGCAACCCCAATGCCATTTCGCTGGCGAAAAAAATCGCCATGCTCGAGGGCATAGACCTGATTCGCGCCGAGCCCGATAAAGATCCAGAGGACATTGTTGCGGCGCATTGTGCAGGGTCCGGCATGGGCGCCATCGCTGCGATGACATTTTCCCTGTTGAAATCCGGCGATCACATCGTTACCCATACGAGTCTGTATAGCGGCACCCACAAGCTCTTTACGGAGATCTGCCCCAGGATGGGCATCACCGTCAGCATCATCGATTCGGTGGACGTCGCGGATTGGCAGAAAACGCTCGAGGACAATCCGGCGACGCGCCTTGTCTATGTGGAAACGCCATCCAATCCCAGGATCGAACTGTATGACCTAAAAGCGCTGGCTGCCCTGGCACACGACAACGACGCCTGGATCGCTGTGGACAACACCGTTGCGACGCCGTTTCACCAACGCCCGCTGACGTTAGGCTGCGACCTGGTGATTCATTCGTCGACCAAATTTCTCAATGGGCATGGTGTGGCACTTGGCGGGGCGGTGGTGAGCCGCCATCCGGAGTTCGTCGATTTCTGGGGCCAGCTTGGACAAACGGCGATGGAGTTTGGCGCAACGCCAAGCCCTTCCGACTGCTGGCTTACCAGTATGGGGCTGAAGACATTTGCGCTGCGGATGGAAAAACACGCAGCAAACGCACTTGCGGTGGCGCAATTCCTGGAGAGTCATGCAAAAATTAAGGAAGTGCTTTTTCCGGGCCTTGCATCAAACCAGTTCCACGAAATGGCGAAAAAGCAGATGTTGAATGGTTTTGGCAGTTTCATGTCGTTCGAAGTAGCCGGGGACAAAGGTGCGGCACATCGCCTGATCGAGGCACTGAGCTTGCCAACCATCGCTATCAGTTTTGGCAGCACGGACAGCGTCATTCAAATACCAGCCAGCATGACGCATTCGGGAATTTCTGCGGCGGACCGGGCTAGTGCAGGGATCTCCGACAACCTGGTGCGTTTCTGTGTGGGCATCGAGGATATTGACGATATCCTGGATGACTTTGAACAGGCACTTAGCGCCGTATAGCAGTAGAGGGAAGATTCGTTTTGTATAAAGACAGTTACGATTTGCAGCTTAGCTGCGCGAGCGAGGCGGCATTGCAGGCTTATCTGGCAGGCCTCGAAATTGCCAAGGGATTCGATGCTCCCGGCATCAATGAATTGAAGGAAGCCACGACACACGACGAGGAGTTCGCCCTGGCCCATGCAGCGCTGGCGCGGCAATTCCAGATTCATGGCTTTGCGAGTGAAGCGAGGGAACATTCGGCAAGATCTGTCTCGCTGAAAACCAACGCAACAGCACGTGAAAAATCTGCAATTGATATCGCTGCTGCGTCTGCGTCGTTCAAACCGGAGGCGCTCAGAATGGCTCGCAGTCACATTGACGTTTACCCGCAGGATATTTTTGTATTGTCGTACCTTGTCGGACCGTTCGGTTTGTTGGCGTTCTCCGGTGCGCACGACTGGCGCGAGCAAAGCATGGCGCTATTGCAGGAGACGAAAGCAGCGTATCCGGCGGATGACTGGTGGCATATAACCGCGCGTTCCTATGCGGGTGCAGAAATTGGCGAGTTAAAACAGGCGCGCACCGAT
Organism: uncultured Woeseiaceae bacterium; assembly: GCA_964403695.1. GTDB lineage: Bacteria > Pseudomonadota > Gammaproteobacteria > Steroidobacterales > Woeseiaceae > SZUA-117. The sequence continues at coordinate 11,407 of CAYOHF010000009.1, forward strand.
GGCGAACGGGCCTGGGCGCTTTGCGAGAGTGGCAACTGCGCACACTCCCTTGCTCACGTGCACTTCGAAGACGGTGCCCTGGACGAAGGTGCAGCGTTTATCAATGACTGGAAACTGGCGCACGGCGACACTTCCGACATGCGCCACCATTTGCTGTGGCACCTGGTACTTCTCGGGCGAGAGGGTGGAGGCGATGCTCAAGAGTTGATGGAAATGTACGAGCAAGAGCTCGATGCAGACATAAGCGATCCCATGCCGCTGACTACCTTCAGTGACAATGCCGCGTTGCTGTGGCGCTGCAAGTTGTCTGGTTTTGAGGTGCCGAGCAAACTTGGTGAAGACCTCGTACGTTACGCAGATAAGCATTATCCGCATTGTGGATTTGCCTTCGCCGATATTCATCGCGTGATGTCGGTGGCGTTACTGAATAATTCCGTGCAGCGGCAAGCGCTTGTTGATGAGTTGGATCGCCTGTCAAAGGAGCACGACACAGAACTGGCCAGCTGCATGCTGCAGTTTGCGAAAGGTTTTTATGCGTTCGCGGATGCCGATTACGCCGCTGCAGTAACGCTGCTGAAGCCTGTCTTGCCAGGCAGTGTATTGCTCGGCGGGAGCAATCCTCAGCGCCGCATCGTTGCAGAGACGTTCCTCGAGGCATCCAAGCGCGTCGCCTAGCAGCTTGTTGAAAACCGCGTTGCCAGACAGGACACCTAAATGCCGCGAAGCGCGAGAGCGGCGTTCGAATGACGATGTTGAAAAAGCCATGGATGGCTTTTTCAACAGCCTGCTAGGATGAGTTTGGCGCCTGGCCACCAGCAATGATGACGTGTGGCTCGCGCCAGAATGCATAGGCCAGCAGCATGGCAGCATAGACCAGCAATGTGACAATGCCGTTCACACCAATAAAATCCAGGCTCAGATATACGCCGAAGGAATAGACCGCAAATGCGACAACGGGCACTATTTTCATCGCGATTATGGGTAGCCGGAATGTTGCCTGCCGGTAAGCCTCAGGATTCCTTTCATACAGGTTGTACAGGGCCAGGACCGGGATGATGCCGAAGATAATGCCTACGGCGTTACCGAGGATCGTCACGTATTGCAGGGTCATGCCGGTGACGATAGGCAGCATGCCAACAACATAAAACAGGGTCAGCAGGATGAAAGGTGTGCCGTACCGGTTCCTTACGGCGACTGAATGTGGCAGCCAACCGTCCTGAGTGGCCATGAACAAACCTTTTGTACACCAGGCAAAAATTGAATTCAGTGTCGTCACCAACGCGATCATCACGCCACCAACAACAAAGAAGACATAGAGCCCGGGCGGGAAGATTTCTTTAGCAACAAAGGCCAGCGATTCTCCCGCAACCAGTTCCAGTGGTAACACGCCAGTGGCGATGACAGCGATGGTTATATACAAAAGAGTCACGAGCACCAGCGATGTCACCATCACCCGCGGAATGTTACGTCCCGGATCCCTGGTCTCGCCGCCGAGTTCCGAGATGAACTCGCTGCCGATCATGCTGTAGCGAAGAATGTAGGCAGCGGCTATAAACGCGCCTATGCCTTCGGGCATGACTTTCTCGACCTTTGTGTAGTTCGAAAAGTCGCCGACATGAGAAAAGCCAAAGCCGATGAACAAGACAAGCGAAACTAAAAGAACAGCCACCATTATGGATTGAAAGCGTGCGGCAGTCCGTAAGCCCAGCAAGTTGGCGCCATAGCAGAGAGTCATGACGCCTGCAGAAATGAGGCTCAGGTTCATGCCGGGCGCCAGGGCGTCGGCGTAGCTCGCAAAGCCGATGGCATAGGTTGCCAGGACCAGTTGCCCTGCGACCAGCAGGCCAAGATAGAGAAACGCCGTTTTGTGACCAAGCAAGTCGCGAACGTAGGTGTAGGTGCCGCCGGTGGAAGGAATGGCCGCACCCAGTGCTGCAATGCTCAGTGACGGAAGAAACACGATCCCGAGTGCCAGCAGAAATGCCCACGGCGTACCGTAACCGGTGATGCCGATGCCTATGCCGGTCAGGACGACAACCCCGGCGCCGACAATCTGTCCCAGCGATATGCTCAGCAGGTCCCAGAAGCCCAGCAGTTTTTTCGAGTCTTGCGTTGTTTCAATCGGCATACTTCTGATGACTCTGTCTGAGTGGTGCAATAGTATCTCACCTTGACATATTGCTCGCTGGGCGTAGAAATTTCGCCCGCTGGGCGGGCTCCTACATTACTATTTAGAATTGTAGGAGCCCGCCCAGCGGGCGAAATTTCTACGCCCAGCGAGCGATGCCCTAATGGGACAGCAAGGACCCGGAGTTTATTAATCACATGAGCGAAAATGATCGCCTTGGCCTCGAAGGAGTTTTCGTCGAAAAAGACCTGCCGTTGTTAATCCGGCGGCAGGGCATGGCCGATTGGTGTGATGGCGTTGTGCGCATTCTTGATCGTCGCGCTTTACCACACGATGAACGATATGTTGATTGCTCGAGTGTTGAAGAAGTTGCGATCTGCATCGAAGACATGGTTATTCAGGGCGCATTTTCTTTGTCTATAGCAGCAGGATACGGTCTCGCGCTCGCCGCTGTGGATTTGGCGGGGTCTGATGTCAGGTCAAGCTTGCAGGCAGCGGCCGATAGATTGAAAAGAACCCGGCCGACCGGCCTGGCACTGCACAGGATGATGGCCGCGTGCATGGTTGCAGCAGACGCCGCGCTGGATGCAGGTCAGTCGCCAGCAGATGCAATATTGGCCACCGTCGACAGGGGCGCGGCGGCACTGGCTCGTCAGGGCTATGAAACCGGACGCATCGCCTGCGAACTACTGACAGATGGCGCAACGATCCTGACCCACTGCTTTCCGGATCGGTCCTATGCTTACATGCTGGTGGAGGCGCGCCGAACCGGCAAGACGCTACGGGTAATCGCGAGTGAGACCCGGCCATATTTGCAGGGAGCACGGCTGACCTCATTGTGCGCGCTGCAGGCGGGATTCGAGGCAAGCGTGATTACAGACGGTATGGGTGGCTTCTTAATGCGCCGTGGTGAAATCGATGCATTTGTTACGGCCGCCGATCGGGTCTGTATGGACGGCACCGTATGCAACAAGGTGGGGACCTACCAATACGCGTTGGCTGCCAGGGCCAATGGGCTGCCATATTACGTGTTGCGCCAAAGCGGCCCGGATGTCGAAAGTGCGGATGAATCCAGTGTAGAGGTAGAATTTCGCGACGGCGAGGAGGTTGTCAGCATTGGCGGGAAACGCACTGCTCCTGGGGGTGTCGACGGACTGTATCCGGCGTTCGATATCACGCCAGCCGAACTCGTATCGAAAATTATTACTGATCGTGGCGCATTCGCGGCGCCGGAAATAGCGTCTTACGTCGATGCCTCGCCTTTTATCAGCGATGCGGTGGTCTAATCAAAAAGGAACTCTGAATGTCAGCATGGAATTTTATCAACAAGGATTTGCCGGACGTCAATCTGCCGGAACGAGCACAGTTTCGTGCCACGCGGTGTTTGCCCGGGGAAATTGCACCCTACGTTTTGCTGCCCGGAGATCCGGCGCGTGCTGCACGGATTGCGGAGGAATGGTTCGACGACGCTCAACTGGTCGTGGTAAATCGCGAGTTCCACTCTTATACAGGGACCTTCAAGGGGCTGCCGGTTTCGGTTATATCAACTGGCCTCGGCAGTCCAGGTGCGGCAATGGTCGTGCAGGACTTGAAACCGCTTGGCGTAAAGGCGGCGATTCGGGTCGGTACCGCCGGTTCGGTTTCGAGCGATGTTGTCCCGGGCGATCTCGTCATCGGCACAAGTGCAGTACGTGATGAAGGGACCAGTCACAAATTTATTCCGCCCAACTACCCGGCAACGGCACATTTCGGTTTGACCGGCGAACTGGCTGATGCCGCAAAGATAGCGGACGTCAAAGCGCATCTCGGTATCGTGCACACCTCGGATGTATTCAAAGGTCCGGCGCTCGCCGACGAAGTCCGGCAATATGCAGAAGCCAACGTTCTCGCTTTTGAAATGGAGGCAGCCACGGTGTTGACGCTCGGCGCGCTATTGTCTGTTCCGACGGCGTGTATTTTCAGTATTGATGGATGGGTTGCGAATGTTGCGCAAGGGGATACCGTCCCGGATGCGACTGCGCGCGACCGCGGTATCGTCAATGCGATTACCATCGCCTTGAATGCGCTAGCCAGTTTTTCGGCGCGGGAGTAAAGCATGCTGCACGAAGAGCAACGCGCTGAAGTTGCAGAGACGGCACTTGGTCTTTTGACTACGGGCCTGATCGTCAATACGTCCGGCAACGTCAGTATTCGCATGGGTGAACATGTTGTGATCACACCAAGCGGGCGGGATTACAAGTCGCTGACGCCGCGTGATATCGCCGTTGTCGACTTAAAAGGCAGGGTTGTCGATGGCGAAATGCTGCCCTCGTCGGAGACGCCATTACATCTGGCAGTCTACGAATCGAATCCTGATATTGCCGCAATCGTCCACGCTCATTCAGTTTACGCCACGGCTATTTCAACGATTCTCGATATGTTGCCGACGATTCACTATCAAATGGTTGACCTTGGTGGAGCGGTACCGGTCGCTCCATACCGGACATTCGGCACTGACGAGTTGGCCGCAGTGACATCGCAGGCGTTGCAGGGCCGCTCTGCCGCCCTAATGAAAAATCATGGATCAATAACGACGGGGGAGACGCTCGACAAAGCGCTCGGCCGTTGCGTGACGCTCGAATGGTGTTCGAAGGTGTACCTCAAAGCGTTGTCTGGCGGGACACCGAATACGTTGTCTGCCGACGAGATGGCATCAGCGCAACAACAAATGGACAGCTTCGATGCAAAACGGCGAGCGTTCAAGGCTATAAAAAGTCAGGATTAAGCGTAGATATCGCCCGCTGTGCCGGCTCCTACATTGCTAAATAGAACTGTAGGAGCCCGCCCAGCGGGCGATTGCTGACCTATAAAAAGGCGTACTTGAGACCAAAGATCAGCGCGATCACATACGCAGCGATACTGCAATCTCGCGCTCTGCCGCTGACAATCTTGATCAGCACGTAACTGATGAAGCCCAGCCCGATGCCTTCTGCAATCGAAAACGACAATGGCATGGCGATAGCCGCCACTACGGCGGGTGCGCTTTCTGTAATATCGTGCCAGTCAAGCTCGGCAAGACTGCGCGCCATCAGGCAAGCAACAAACAACAACGCGGAGGCCGTAGCAAACGCTGGCACGCTTTGCGCCAGTGGTGCGAAAAACAGGCAAGCCAGGAACAGCAGGCCGCAAACCACAGCGGTGAGACCGGTACGACCACCTGCCTCCACACCCGCTGCACTTTCAATATAACTGGTTGTTGATGATGTGCCCGCCAGTGCGCCAACCACCGTTGCACTGGAATCCGAGAGCAGCGCGCGCCTCAGCCGCGGCAGCTTGCCATCGTCACCGAGCAGGTTGGCGCGGGTAGCGACACCTACCAGCGTGCCCGCTGTATCGAAAATATCGACGATCAACATCGACAAAATTGGCGTCACCATGGAAAGCTGCAAGGCTCCGGCAATATCAAGTTGCAGAAATATCGGCGCAAGTGAAGGCGGCATTGCCACGATGCCCTGGAATTCGGTATCACCGAATGTCCAGCCCAATACAGTCGCAAACAGGATGCCGATAATTACAGCACCGGTGATTTCTTTTGCCGACAATGCTGCGATGGTGACGAAACCGAGAATGCAGGCAATCGGTTCAATACCGGAAAGATCACCCAACGCGACCAGCGTTGCCGGATGAGCAACGACAATGCCAGCATTTTTCAGTGCGATGAAGCCGAGGAACAAGCCAATTCCGGCCGCCATACCCAGTTTCAGGTTGCGCGGGATTGCATTAACCAGCCATTCGCGAACGGGCAAAACACTGAGCGCGACAAAAATCACGCCGGAAACAAATACAGCGCCGAGCGCCGTCTGCCATGAATGGCCCATACCGAGAACGACACCGAATGTAAAAAACGCGTTTTGCCCCATACCCGGCGCTTGCGCGATCGGATAATTTGCATGCAATCCCATCACGATAGAACCGAACGCAGCAGCAATACAGGTGGCAACAAAAACGGCGCCAAAATCCATGCCGGCCTGGGACAGTATCGAAGGATTCACGACGGTGATGTAGGCCATCGCAAGAAAGGTAGTCAGGCCTCCCAGGGCTTCGACGTGCACAGTCGTGTCATGTCTTTTCAGTTCGAAAAAAGAATCGATTGACTTCATGCGAGATTACTCAAGCGGGTTTTCCGCTCACGACTGCTAGGTTCGGGATGTTGTTCACTCGGTATTCTTGTTTGTTTTGCCTCAGGCAACTGATCTTCGTAAAGCGACCAGTCCGTGAGCAAGGCCTGTAGACAGTATTGCCGACAAGGAAAGCCAAATCCAGTGCCGGACGCCCGCCGTCCGGATAAGGATGTGCCTTGCTCCAGAGCAAAGTTTTTCCGGGTGGCGGTATCGTCAGTTTGCTTGCCGTATGCAAAACAAGTGCGCGCTCGATATCGACGACTCCGGTACGCACCAGCCTGTTTAACGCCGTCATTGAGCCGCTGTCCTCCATAATGGAGGTCATGAAGTTCGCGTCTTCTCCGGCGTACAGGCGCAGCCAGTCGTTCGCTCACTGGCTTCGTCAAGCTCATGCATTGCAGCTACAACGAACCTGATAGGCTCGCGCACCTCGTCGGCAAGAGTCGCGGGGTCAGGGCCAACCAAAAAATGCGAGACATAGTGCGTAACGCGTATTTTAGCAACGCATATTTGTGGTTTTCCTATCGTTATGTTCGGCGCAACCGGACCATCTTAGCGCCGCTGCCAACCTACATTGTGCCAAAATAGATCAGGCAGGCGGATACTATTCAGATCACAATATTTTCTTATTCTGTACGAGACGAGAAAATTGCGAACACAATGAATCGAAAAAATAACGAAACCTGACAACCGTTCTTTCTTTGCTCGTCCTGTACGGTGATCTTGATAATATATTTTTACCGAGCGTATCCGAAGCGGTTATCGCAGCGGCGACGATGAGCCCCGAAGTTTCGCGCCACATTATGAAAGGCGCAGATCATGGTCTTGGTTTGTATAACATTGAGCCTGCGTTAACTGAAGAAGCCGTTCAGACTACGGTCGACTTCCTAAATCAGCGACTCTGACTGCGTGACAAAAATATGTTCCAGTCTGCACCGGCTTGGATGCCGAACTGTTCAGCAAAGCTGCCCTGGTTGATTGCAAGCGATACGTCGTTAAGGCTGTTCAGGTACAGCAATGGCTCGCCGGTCGCGACGGCACCGAAGGATCTGAAGTAGGGCACCGTTTCAGCAAATATCAGTTCGTCTCCGTGCGTGATTCTTACTTCTATTTCATCCCCCGGGTTCGCGCCAAGATGCTGGAATACTTCTCTGTCAATGTTGGTCCATATGTTGCCGTATTGAATGTCGAGAATTGGGATGTTGCCGGACACCGTGTCATTTTCGAAGCTTGCTTTCTGGTATGGAATTGAAAGAATCGTTGCCGGCAATTCGCGGCCAACCTGCGCGAATGTAATAACTCCGGCCGCCAGCCGCGCCCCAGTGTAGGCATAGACGTCCCTGCCGTGGAAAGTGTAGGACTTTTCAGAGTTTTTCAGTCGGTTAACGGCTTCGTCAATTTCGCGGACAGCTGCTATGCCCATTTCTTCTGCAACAGCAGTAAGCGTGCCGTTGTCGGGTGAAACGAAGTAATGGCCAGTCCTGGTCTTGAGTACGACCGATTTTCTTTCGGTGCCAACACCAGGGTCAACCACGGACACGAATACCGTGCCGGCCGGCCAGTAGGTCGCGGCCTGCACGAGGCGCAAAGAGGCTTCCCAGATATTGAAGACCGGAATTTCATGGGTCAGGTCGTAAATGTCGATATCGGCGGAGACACCGACGGCAACTCCCTTCATCGATGCAACAGCGGCATCCTTACTACCGAAGTCGGATTGTAAAACAAGCGCATCTTGTGACCATGCGGGATTCGCCAACAAAAATAATATCGCCGATGCTGCTAGTGTTCTCATTATAGATATCCTTTTTTCAGACGTACGTTTGCGGATTCTGGTTCAAGAGCGAAGAATCGCCCGTGCCGATAGACAGATAATCATGAGGATCCAGAAAGTGTATCTATCGTCCGGCGGACTCCTACATTACTATTTAGCATTGAAGGAGCCCGCCCAGCGGGCGATGCGCAGTCGATTAACCTGTCCGTATATTGACCAATTTCCTTTCGAACCCCGCCAGGACCTTCCAGCCAATTGCACAGTGCACGTTTCTGCAGCCGGCCTCGTTAACAACGGTATACCCATCATCTGTAACGTGCAGTGGCAAGCCTGCATTTCAACAAGCTCCGGTATGCGCAGCAACATGAGCAGGGCCCAGGTATCGTCAATGTCATCGCAAATGTCCGTATCCAGGATGACCGGCATGGGCGATTGCTGACTTGCAAGAACGTGCGCACCCCTGTTGCCACTGCCGCCAGGGCCAGCGCACCGCGGGGAAAAGTTCTTCTGCTTATTGCTGCACACAAGATTCGTCCGCTCTCCGTTTTGGCTATTCACTTTCCAGTGAGGCGTAGCAGTTCGGTGTAAATCGCGGCAGGCAGACACACTGGAACAAGAGGTCGACATTGCCATTATTGTGGATGCGCTGCGATGTTTCTGCCGGTATGGCAACAACATCGCCCGGGACAACCGTATATGCCGGTTTACCGCCGACCTCCATCTGGCCATGGCCAGACAGAATGATGTACCACTCCTTGACACTGAGCCTGTGCAATTCGGTGGTCACGCCAGATTCGACCCTGGTTTGTGCGAGCGAAAAATCCCGGATGTCCGGCGAATTCACTATTTCGCGAATAAAACATCGCTCTGGCGTCCAGAATTCATTTTGCGCCGCCGAATTATCGCTTGACTCGCTCATGCTGGTTTCCGTTTGTTGCGTCTCGGGCGACAATATACAGACCAGAGCATGATGACCACACCAAGGGACCGATATGAAACCTGATTATCCACTGCAGCCGGTCGCAGATTTGTTGAGCCTGTCCGGGCACACAGCTCTCGTTACCGGGGCGAGCGGAAATATCGGCCGTAGCATAGCGATGCGGCTTGCTGAAGCTGGCGCGGATGTTGTTATCCACTACCTGCAAGATATGGACGGTGCCGCGCACACGGTTGATAACATCAAAACTGCAGGCGGCAGTGCGCTGGCGGTGCAGGCCGATCTGAGCTCTAGCCCCGCGGTCAGAAAACTTTTTGCGCAGCTGGACGATGCTGGTGGTGTTGTGGATCTGGTAGTCAACAATGCCGCCATTCAACCTGTGACGGGCCTGACAGATATTTCTGCGGACGAATGGCAGAGCGTAATGTCCGCCAATCTGGAAGGCGCGTTCCTGGTGACGCAGGCAGCCACGCGCCGCATGCGCGAAATCGGTGCCGCTGGCGCCATCGTTAACATCGCATCGATCGAAGGGTCCGATCCGGCCGCTGGCCACAGTCATTACGCAACCAGCAAGGCGGGCCTTATCATGTTCACGCGTGCCTGCGCGCTTGAGTATGGTGCCGATGACATTCGCGTCAATGTTGTTTCGCCAGGCCTGATTGACCGGCAGGGTTTGTCGGAGTCCTGGGCTGATGGCGTCGCACGATGGCAGGACAAGGCGCCGCTTGGACGCCTTGGTCATGCAGATGATGTTGCTGATGCCGTACTGTTTCTCCTGAGTCCTGCTGCCCGCTGGATCAGCGGTGCAGAATTGAAAGTTGATGGCGGCATGTCAGCCGTTCCCAGGTGGTGAAAACCTGCGAACGTAAGAATCGGAATCTCACTCAGCCGGAGTTGGAACAATCAGGACGGGACGCCCCTCCCACGGCCTTGTGCGACTGCCGTGGGAGGCGCGTCCCGCCCCGATTGTCTAAAAACAAGGTAACGAGTTAGACAGCAGCAAGTCGCAGCTGCCCTTTAATCACCCCGTTTTTCAACAACTTCTAGAAGCGGAACCGCACGCCGAGCTGAATACGATACACCGACGGCAGTGCCGCGATCTCCGGACGTGACACGATTGAACTTGCGCCGATCGCCGCATCGTATGACGCGGTGGGGGTCAGCTCGTAGGGTCCACCCGCGACCGGTATGGTCACGTTCGCCGGTGCGATGGCGGACGGTGCGCCGTAACTTTCCACACGGCCCCAGTCGCTGTTGAGCAAATTACCCACGTTTTCAATATCCATCATGAGGTCAAAGCTCATATCGCCAACGCTGATTTCCTGCATCAGGCGCAAGCTGAATACGTTCGTCCAGCTTGTCTTGCAATTGTTGCGCGTAACAACCGAACCGCGGTGATCGCTCAGGCAACCAGTAGTCTCGATGTACGCATCCAGATCGGCCAGGAATGCCGGATCACCGGAGATGAGCGGGTCGGCAGGACCCGTCGGCACGTAAAACAGCTGTGAACCCTGGATGTCGGTTTCAGCCCCGCAGTCCGCAAGTCCCAGACCGCCAAATGTGCACACGCCGTTGCTGCCGAACACATAATTGAAATGTCGGCCGGAACGTCCGGCGTACACCAGGCCTGCACTGGTAACATTCTCGCCAAAAAGTGCCTTCTGCCAGCCCAGGGTAGCGGTTATTCGATCTTCCACTTCATAGCGCGAGGGAGCGACGACGGGATTGTTCATGTCTGTGCCCGTATCGAACACGTGTGTCTCAAACGTTACGAATCGATTGTACGATCGCAACTCATCCACATCCTGGTGCGTGTAACCCACCGCCAAATCAAACATACCAGCCCTCGTGTCGAAGGCTTTTGCGAGGCTTAAGGTATAAACCGTACCACTACCCTGGCTCGTGTTCCTGGTGGTGAGATCCCAGCCGAAACCGAATCCGGGTTGGTCATAGATAGGCCGCCCGTCGGGTGCTGCGCCGATGACAGAGCGCCGCTCTTCAAATATGTCGTAAGCGTCGTTAACTTCCGACAAAATGACGTCTGCAGAAAAGAGCCATTCGTCACCCATACCGATGCCCGACAGGTCTGCAAGGTAATCAGCGCCGATGCTGTATTTCCAGGTGCTCAGGATTTCGTAATCGGGACTAATGGCATCGGTTGAACCGTTAGGATCTACGCCAATTTGTGATTGTAGGTTGTCGAACGCAGCGTTGGGGTCGGGTAAGGCGGCTACTGCAGCATCAACCGCAGCCTGGTCCCCCATAAAGGCTGTTGGCAATGCAAATGTTCTGCTAATGCCGTCGCCCGCATAGCTGTTGGAAAGAATGATTAGTGGTGATCCGCCGCCGAACAGTCCGGCACCACCGCGAACCGTCAGCCGATCACTCGGCGTCCAGTTAAAGCCGAATCGCGGCAGTGTCAGGTCTTTGCCGTCGAGGTTTTCACCGTTGCTAAAACCGCGTCGGGCAAGGAAATTCGGGTTTTCCTTGATAGGGTCATCGTTCGTAAACGTGTCAAATCTCACGCCGAAGGTAAAAGTAAGATCCTCGGTTGGTGTCCATTCGTCCTGAATGTAAAAGCTGTCAACGTCGAGCGTGAATTTGGCCTCGGCGTCAGTCGCAACACCGGTATTCGAATTACCATAGGTCGAACAGAAACCGTTAATAACTCTGTTTTGCAGATCGGCGATGGAATCGAAGCAGAAAAGACCCTTCGAAAACGGCAGAAATCGATTGCGGACCGATTTCGACTCCCGCTCCCAGCCTGCGGTCAGCACATGGTCGCCGAGGAGGTAATCAGCCTTGATGCGGAAGATATCGGACTCGTTGTCCAGTTCATTGGAGTGGCGAAAGCGATCTCCGCCAGCCAGAATTACGCCACCGCCGGGAGCGGTGACATTGAATTCATTCGTCGATGAGTCAACGCTGACGTCACGCCTTTTGACGTCTTTAAACCCGATCTTCACTTCCGTCGATAACCGATCGGTCCAGTTTGAAAAGACCTGTACGGAATACGCATTCATTTCCTGATTAATGTTGTAACGGTTCGAATTCAGTGCGGCGAGATTTGAAAAGTCGTCGAACAGCACGTCGGTTTTGGCGAACTGATAGGTGGCTGCAGCCCGGTGGTCGTCGTTAATAAACCAGTCAATCTTTAGCAGCCGCTTCTCATCTTCGTCAGTATCCGATGTAGCAAAAAGCCCGGGATCAAAACCGTACTCGGTTTGCAAAACGTTGATGACGCTGTCCACATCGGCTTGAGTTACGCCAGCAATCGCTTCGATAGGCTGCGAATTCGCCGGCACCGTGGTTTCAAACTTTTCGTAGTTGGCGAAGAAGAAAAGCTTATCTTTGATAATCGGACCGCCGAGCGTGAATCCGTAGGTGTCTTCTTTGAAATCGGAAATATCTATGCGCCGACCATCAGTTTCGTCGCCCGATAAGCTGTCATCCGTATTGTAGTAGTAAGCACTGCCATGAAATTCGTTGGTGCCCGATTTCGTTACGATGTTGATGTTACCGCCGATGAAATTGCCATAGGTAACATCCCAGGGGGCGATATTGACGGAAACTGATTCAATCGCGTCGATCGATATCGGTGTACGCGATGTCGCTGAAGCATTCTTGTTCAGCCCGAAATTGTCGTTTTGCGCAATGCCATCGATTGTCACGCTATTGGAACGGAAATTCTGACCCGCGAATGAAACTGCGGGACCTCGCGCGACGCTGTTATCGACGAGAATTTTCGGGTCTCTTGCGAGCGTGCTGGTGAAATCGCGGCCGATCGAGGGAGTAGCATCTATCGCTCTTCGGTCAAAATTCGTTCCAACGCCGACAACCAGCTCTTCTGTCATCGCCTGTGCTGTGACGATTACCTCCTCAATGACGGGCCTGACAATGAGAGCAACGAGTTCGGTCTGATCCAGATCCAGATAGATATTCTGTTGTACGTCAGCAGCAAATCTGTTGGGGTCATCCACCTCAACCTCGTAAGGCCCGCCGACGGCCAGGCCGCGCGCGGTCGCGATGCCCGATTCACTTGATACAACGGAGATTATCCGGCCGGTCGGCACGTGTGTGATGCGTATCGACACATTACTGGTAGCGGCACCGCCCTGGTCGGTGACAGATACCCTGATTGATGATGTTGTTTGCTGGGCCTGGGCTGCGCCTGCGGCCATGAGGCATGTTGCAGATATCAATACAATTACGCTAAGGCGCAGCAGCGCCCTGAAGGAACATGGCATGATCATCTCCTGAAAAACCGGGTTGGATTCGCCGCCAGGAAGTATCAGCGGCCTTCGTTGGTACCGTCCAAAAAGTATAGCAGTGGTCGTTGGTGCCGTCCCAAAAGTATAGCAGTCATCGCAAATTCTGCCAGTTTGGCGTCTTTGCTGAGCGTTATTTAGCATTTTTTTTCGTCTGGGCGGCCAATCGACCGCCCCCTTACGGTAAGATTTCCGGTCCATTTAGACAAAGCAGGGTTTAAGCACTGTGGCAACTAAACACATGAATGCAGCGCCGGGGGATTTCGCCGGCACCGTACTGATGCCCGGCGACCCGCTCCGTGCCCAGTACATCGCAGATACCTATTTTGAAAATGCCCGGCGTGTAACTGATGTACGCAACATGTGGGGCTTTACTGGCGAGTACAAAGGCATGCCCATATCGGTGATGGCGCATGGCATGGGGATTCCGTCGGTATCGATTTACTGCACGGAACTGATCACCGAATACAACGTGCAACGCGTCATCCGCGTTGGCAGCTGCGGCACGACGCATCCGAAAGTTAAACTTCGTGATGTATTGATTGCATCGGGAGCGTCAACGGATTCCAGTGTTAACAGGACTCGGTTTGGCGGTTACGATCTAGCGGCGCTTGCGAGTTTTTCGCTGGTGCAGAACGCAGTGAAAGCGGCCGAGCAAAACAAAGTCAGTTATCACGTGGGCAACATATTTTCCGCAGATCTTTTTTACACGCCGGATACAGATTTGTTCGACACCTTGGCCCGCTACGATGTGCTGGGTGTTGAGATGGAGGCGGCCGGTATTTATCCAATCGCGGCCGAGCATCGTGTCGAGGCGCTCGCGATTTGTACGGTTAGTGACGACATTCGCAGCGGCGAAGCGTTGTCGTCAGAAGAGCGCCAGACAACTTTTGATGAAATGATTTTGGTTGCGCTGGAGACGGCGCGGATGAGCGAACAGTCATGAGCCTTGCAGCGGTACCATCAACAAGACAAATGCCCGATCTTGGCCGGGTCGCGCTGGTGGACGAGGTGGGCGTGAAGGAGCGTGCTGCGCGATTCCAGACCCGCAGTATCAAAAAGGAATCGAAGATCGATGCGCTGAAGATGATCCTGAGCATGATCGACCTGACCACCCTCGAAGGGCAGGATACGCCGGGAAAAGTACAGCAGCTTTGCCAGAAGGCCATACACCTGCACGACGCGCTACCCGACTTGCCACAAGTAGCTGCGATCTGTGTTTATCCGACGATGGTCGCTGTTGCAAAAAAGGCGCTGGGAACGCACGACATCAAGGTTGCATCGGTGGCTACCGCATTTCCGAGTGGTATGGCGCCGCGGCAGATCAAGCTGGAAGAAACTCGAATTGCCGTTGAAGACGGTGCAGATGAAATTGATATGGTGATTTCGCGCGGCGCTTTCCTGCAGGGCGAATATGCTTTTGTGTTTGACGAGATTGGGGCGATCAAGGAAGCCTGCGGTGCAGCCCATTTGAAAGTCATACTCGAGACCGGCGAACTCGGCACCCTGGACAGGGTCCGCAAGGCAAGTGTCCTTGCGATGCACGCAGGTGCGGATTTCATTAAGACATCCACTGGGAAAATACAACCTGCGGCGACGTTGCCGGTAACGCTGGTAATGCTGCAGGCAATTCGTGATTTTTACTATGAAACCGGTCGCATGATTGGCATGAAACCAGCCGGTGGAATTTCGCATGCGAAACTGGCGGTGCATTATCTCGTCATGTTGCGTGAAACACTCGGTAATGCGTGGATGACGCCGGAATGGTATCGCTTTGGTGCCAGCTCGTTAGCGAATGACGTATTAATGCAATTACAGAAACAGGCGACGGGTGTTTATCAGTCACCTGACTACTTCTCAAAAGATTAGGAAGGTTGGAAAGTGAGTACAGATCAAAACAAGCTTGCGTTCGATAATGGCTGGCAATATGCACCGGCTCCGGAAAGCACCGATCATGTGAAAATCGATGCTCAGTACGAGTTGTTTATCGGCGGCGAATTTGTTGCACCGCAGGAGGGACGCTATTTCGAGTCCGTCAACCCGGCGACGGAAGAAACCTTAAGCAGCGTTGCGCTGGCGACAAACGCCGATGTCGATCTTGCTGTCAAAGCTGCGCGCAAGGCCTACAACGGCGCCTGGTCGAAGATGAAAGCCGCGGACCGCGCCAAATACATCTATCGAATTGCACGCATCCTGCAGGAACGGGCGCGGGAATTTTCTGTGATCGAGTCGCTCGACGGCGGCAAACCGATCCGCGAGTCACGTGACATTGATGTGCCACTGGCAGCCGCTCACTTCTTTTACTACGCAGGATGGGCAGACAAGCTCGAGTACGCATTTCCAGCACGCAAGCCCGGGCCCCTGGGTGTTGCCGGCCAGATTATTCCATGGAATTTCCCGTTGTTAATGGCCGCATGGAAAATCGCGCCAGCGCTGGCCTGTGGCAATACGGTTGTACTGAAACCGGCGGAAACTACACCGTTAACTGCGTTAAAGCTGGCAGAAGTTATTCGTGACGCCGGGGTGCCGCCGGGTGTTGTCAATATCGTAACTGGTGCAGGTGAGACTGGCGCCGCGATCGTTAATCACGAGGATGTCGACAAGATAGCGTTTACCGGTTCAACTGACGTCGGGCGACTGATCCAGCGCTCGATTGCCGGCAGCGGAAAAAAATACACGCTCGAACTTGGCGGCAAGGCTGCCAATATTATTTTCGCGGATGCAGCGATCGATCAGGCGGTTGAAGGAATAGTTAACGGCATATTTTTCAACCAGGGACATGTCTGCTGTGCCGGCTCACGCCTTATCGTTCAGGAGTCTGTTGCTGATGAGGTTGTGCGAAAACTGAAAGATCGTATGGAAACGCTGATCATTGGTGATCCACTGGATAAAAATACCGACATCGGTGCAATTAACTCAGCATCACAACTGGAATCGATTGAGTCGTATCTGCGACTGGGCCAGGAAGAAGGCGCTGAGATGCATCAAAGCAGCTGCGCCGTACCGGAGCGCGGCTACTGGTGCCGGCCGACAATTTTCACTGGTGTGTCGCAATCGAACCGTATTGTGCAAGAGGAAATTTTCGGTCCCGTACTCGCAATTCAGACGTTTCGCACCTTGGAGGAGGGCCTGACAAAAGCGAATAACACGCCCTATGGTTTATCAGGTGGTGTCTGGACTGACAAAGGCGCGAAAATATTCAAAATGACGCAGGGAATTCGTGCTGGAGTTATCTGGGCGAACACTTTCAACAAATTCGATCCTACATCGCCGTTTGGTGGTTATAAAGAAAGCGGTGTTGGCAGGGAAGGCGGCTTGCACGGTCTGGGCGCCTACCTGAGCCTGGAGGCATGACCATGACAGGATCAACTTCACGCGTGCCGGTCGCCAAGACCTATAAGATTTATATCGACGGCAAGTTTCCACGCACCGAATCCGGTCGTTTTTTCGCCCTTGAAGACAAGGACGGCAACGTCCTGGCGAATATCTGTCGTGGCAGTCGTAAAGATTTTCGCAATGCAGTCGTGGCGGCCAGAAAATCTTTTTCAGGGTGGTCATCGGCAAGCGCCTATCTGCGCGGGCAGATTCTGTATCGAATCGCCGAGATGCTTGAAGGCAGGAAAGAACAGTTTGTTGCAGAGCTAAATTTGCAAGGGCAATCGAAACGGCGAGCACAAAAAGAAGTCGATGCAGCTATCGATCGACTAATTTATTACGCAGGCTGGTCTGACAAGTACCAGCAGGTGTTCAGTGCCGTAAACCCGGTCAGCTCTTCACACTTCAATTTTTCGGTTCTCGAACCTACCGGAGTTGTATCCATATTGTCACCGGATGACAGTGGCTTGCTTGGACTTGTGTCGAATATTGCGCCGGTAATCGTTGGCGGCAATACCTGTGTTGTACTCGCGTCGACGAAGATGCCCTTGTGCGCGGTGAGCTTTGCTGAAGTACTGCACGCGTCAGACGTGCCAGCCGGTGTGGTCAATATACTGACTGGCTATCGAGAGGAATTGACCGGGCAGTTTGCCACGCATATGGATGTAAATGCTGTGATCGTCTGTGACGACGATGCTCAGGTAGCGAAGGATGTGCAGTATCAGGCGGCAGATAACATCAAGCGAGTCATTGAGCGACCGGACACTGACTGGTCTAAAGAAGCAGCGCAAAATCCCTACATGATCAAGGATACCCAGGAAACCAAGACCACGTGGCATCCGATCGGTAGTTAGCATGCCTGCATTCTCGAAGACGTATGACTTCAAATTTCCAGTCGAAGTGGTCTACGCAACCTGGATATCCGAGAAAACTGTAATTCCGCCGACCGCAAAGTTGGTAATCGAGCCGCGACCGGGCGGTGCCTACCGTCTGATGATGCCCAACGATGCCGTCATGAATGGCATGTTCAGCGAAGTATTGCCAAACCGCCGGCTCAATTATTCATGGCAATGGGAGGGCAGTGACGAGATAACCGAGGTTGAGGTTGTTTTTGAATCGCAGCTCGACGGCAGCGCGGTGCAACTGACTCACAGCGGATTTCTATCTTCAACATCTCTGGAAAACCACTCCACGGGTTGGGATAGTTACATCGATGGTTTCAGCGCCTGTCTGCGCGAAAGTCAGCTTTCCTAGCCGACTTTTAGCCTGCGTAACTATCCAGTAGTCCACTCTCGATACGCCCGCCGACTTGCTGGATAACTTTTGTCGCACAGAAAGTGCCGAGTTTCGCGCATTCCTGTAACGATTTGTCGGAAGTCAGACCAAATAAGAATCCTGCCGTGTAGGCGTCGCCGGCACCGGTAGTATCGACGATAGTCTCAACGGGTGTGGCCGGCTGAATGACCGTTTCACCCTTATGCATAATTACTGAGCCTTTCTCGGATCGGGTCATCGCAAACAGGTTGTCGTAATCGGCGATTTTTCTGGTCGTATCTTCGAATGTTTTGGTTTCCAGTAGTGCGTTAACCTCGTCTTCGTCCGCAACTACAATGTCTACACCATTTCGAACAGCATCGTGAAATGCGTCACGATGACGTTCCACGCAAAATGAGTCGGAAAGTGACAATGCGACGGAACTGCCATTGGCCTTTGCGATTTTAATCGCAGCTGCGGCGAGTGCGGGGCCCTCAGCGATATCCCACACGTATCCTTCCAGAAGGATGACGCGGGGCTTGCGCACAGTGGATTCAGTGACGTCAGCTACACCCAGTTCAGTGCAAGCACCAAGATACGTCTGCATTGTGCGTTGCCCATCGGGGCTTATCAGCACATGGCAACGTGCGGTCGGAGCACCGTCGGTGGCCGGCTGGAGTCGAACATTGACGCCGAGTGAGCGCATGTCATGCACGAAGATCTCGCCGAGCTGATCTGCCTTTACGCGACCGATATAAGCAGCAGATCCGCCTAAATTGGCAAATCCGGCAACGGTATTTGCCACTGAGCCGCCAGACATTTCGGTGGCCGGACCCATCATGGCGTAGATCTCATGGGCGCGATTTTCATCAATCAATGTCATCGAGCCAGGCGGCGCGCCTATTTGGTCGAGGAAGTCGTCATCAATGTGCGCGAGTACATCGACAATAGCATTGCTGATGCCCAGCAGCCTGGTTGAGTCAGTCATCTATATTCGGTCCTGGAAAGAAACGCGGCATAGCGTACACCAAAATCGCGCAGATACTTTTCATTATTATTGCCTGGAGCGTGATTCCTCTCGCGAAAGTCAGTAAACCTGTCACGATTGTGGCGCTATGTCGGAGGTGGCGGTATGGTTTACACCACCATTGAGAACTTAGCCCCGATGTTGTTATGAGACGCGCCGCAAACCTTCTGATTCCGATTACGCTGATTACGATGTACTACGTATTCTGGGGTGGCGTCATGACGTTAATGCTTATCAAACTTCCGGTCGTACGTGATTTTTTTCCGGTCGGCGGCCTTGGTGATCTTGCCAGAAACCCGGCCGATGATCTCGAGATAATATATTCCGAAGTTCAAGAGGCAATACTCGCACCGCATGGTCCTTTTCGACTCGCGTTCGCAAGCATAGGTGCTGCGATTCTGATTGTCCCGGTGTCGTGGGTTTATTTCATAACCAGCCGGACCAAGGATGTGGATCCGTCATTTGTACAAACGATCATCGTTATGCCGATCGTTGTTACCGGCATAGCCACTATTGTTCTCAATAGCCTGCCGCTGGCGTTTGCACTGGCGGGAATCGTTGCTGCAGTCCGGTTTCGATTTACGCTGGATCAGCCATCCCATGCAATGTACATTTTCGTATCCATCAGCATTGGTCTTGGCTCGGGCATCGGCGCACTTGGTGTCGCGATGGTCATTTCTATGGCATTCGTCTATGCCACCCTGATCATCTGGAAGTTGCAGTACGGCAAGGTATTGTCTGGTCCGTTCTTCTCAATGATGACCCGGCGCGACCGCACCGAGGACGATTATTAGCAGCCTGTTTCGCAGGGCTGATAATGCGGCTATCGCCCGCGCTGTCAAAGCCGCACTCCTGACATTCTTCCTGGTCGCCTGCGGTCCGCAAGTGGCAGATACGTCAGCGAGCCAGACAATAGCGGATGACTCTTTCCGGCAATGGAAGTTGCCGCGGAAACTACGTGAAGTGTCCGGTCTTGCGCTGACCCGCGATAACAGGTTGCTTGCGATCACCGACGAAGAGGCGGTTGTCTACGAAATTGACTACGAGAGCGGGCGGATGGTCAAGGCCTTCGCGTTTGGTGACCCCGTAGTACGCGGAGATTTTGAAGGGATTGCGGTGCTGCACGACAAAGTGTGGCTCATGACCAGTCATGGTCGCCTGTTTAGCGCTCCCGAAGGCGCTAACGGTGAACGCGTGCAATTCCAGCAATTTGATACCGGCCTTGGTAAATACTGCGAGCTTGAAGGCCTCGCGCAGGATCGGGACAATGGTTTGCTGGTGCTTGCTTGCAAAGAGACTCGATCAAAGAATGACGAATTGAGGATATTCGAACTATCGGTCACGGCAGGTGGCATTAGCCAGGTTCGTGACATTAAGGTGCCCCAGGCAGCGATTGCCGAGGCAATCGAGAGCAAACATGTTAATCCGTCCGGCATAGCGATCGCACCGGATTCGGGTCAGCTTACGATGGTCGCAGCGAGGCAGCGCGCCATCATGCAGCTTTCCCGCGATGGCGAACTGATAGACGCTATAATCCTGCCAAAGAAAAAGCGGCACCGGCAGGCTGAAGGCGTGGAAATCACAGCTGATGGCCGGCTACTGATCGCAGATGAGGGGGGCGATGGCAAGGCAAGACTTGCTATCTACCGGTTGGCACCATCCGGAATAATAAAAACTGAGTAACGGTATGGGAATCAGTGACAATTCAGAACGTGTGTTGTTGTTCGTGCATGGGAGGGATTTCAAGCCTCGTGTTGAGGATTTTAGTGATCTCTGTATCTCGGCGCTGACAGCAGGCATCGAACGCGATTGTCCGGAACTGATCGATCAGTTCAATACACTTGATAAGCGGCTTGGATATTACGGTGATCTTAGCAATGAGTTCCTAACCAGCAAGGGTCTTCGTTATGACGAGGCGCTGGACATCGGTGACAGGCGCAATGCGCTCATAAAGTTTCGCGCGCTCGAAAAGAAAAAGGACTTTAATGTCAGTCGCTATGACCGACTGCCTGGAAAGACTGCCGTTAACGAATTTCTTGCCGATGTTGCAGCTCCCCTGCTGGGCAAACTTGGTTTTTCGTCGATGATCATGCGCAAGGTAGGCATCGATCTGAGTGAATACTGGAACCCCGGGAGCGACTTCGCCAAAAAAATACGTGAACGCGTAAGATCGTCGATTTGCGAAGCACTGGATAGTGGATGTCACATTATGCTGATGACTCATGGCACGGGCTGCATTGTTGCTTATGACGTACTTTGGCAGCTTTCACATGATGTTAAATATGCTGAAAAATATCGGGATAAAAAAATCGATGTCTGGCTGACGCTTGGTGCACCGCTCGGTGATTCGATGGTGCGCAGGCGGCTGCTCGGGGCAGGAAAAAAAGGCGTAGAGCGGTATCCGTCTGTCGTCGTATCGTGGCATAACCTGTCAGCCGAGGATGACTACGTCAGTCATGACAATACGCTGGCCGATGATTTCAAACCCATGCTCAGACAGAAGCAGGTGAGTTTTATACGGGATTATCGCATTTACAATCTAACCGTCCGTTACGGCAAGTCGAATCCACACAGCTCGATCGGCTACCTGGCCCATCCGCGCGCGGCGCAGATCGTCTCGGAGTGGTTGCAGCAAGATCAGATCAGGCCCCTGCCTAAGAGCATTTTTTAGCAATATACCGCTCAACACTTCGTGGCGTGGATATACGCTCAAAAAATACGTTCAGGTACCTGATAACGTCCTGCTCATGGTTGTCCTCGAGGCCGTCCAGGTTTTTGACGAGAGTACGAATCTCTCCTTCGTGCTCGCGAATATAAGCAGCCGTGCCGTCCAGGTTTTCATTGTTACTACAGCGGCCGCGGTAATAGTGAACACGCACACTGTTAATTTTGAGTTTCGGGTTCGGTTCCGCATACGGCGCATTTACCATTCCGGCGAAATCAAAATCATAAGGAATTGGCGTGTAGGATCCCTCGTCGTTGGCAAATAATTCGATGTTATGGCAGCAGTTGTCGTTCAAGGCGCCTCTGATCAACGAAAAATCTGTGTTGCCAATCATATATTGGAATACGGCCACAAGGCTCGCTTGCTGCCGATCCAAATCCTCGTAATCTATCTTGGGGGTTTTCGCCGGCGACAGGTGCACGCGATCGCCCACATCATTCTCATCCTCAACAACGAAACCGAAACGGGTTATCGATTCGCCGTCATCATCACTATCTACGTAGGTCACGCGCAGCAGTCGTGTGCGAAAGCTCTTGTCGGTCAAAATCTGCAAGCTTCGATAAGCAAGGTATTCTTTCAACACCAATTGCTCGTAACGATCACTGTTGGTCTTGCAGTGGGTAATGAGCTTCAACTTATCCTGTCCGGCAAATACCGTTTCGGCAACTTGTTTCTTGCGGAAATTCAGTCTGATTGGCGCGAACGAACAGGTTTTTCTCTGTCGCCGGTATTCGCCGCGGGTTCGAAGCTTCAGGTCAAGTGTATGCGCGACACCGAGAGCGTCTGTGTAGCTCAGCTTACCGTCAAGATATTCTTCATCGGACCGTTCCTGCATCAGTTGCGTAAGCGGTGCTTCGATACGAATATTGAGCACGGAATGGCTGGAAAATAGAGGACTGGCGTCAGCTTGCGAAGCTACGAAAGGTGGCAATAAAAGGAACATCGTAAGCACAATGCGGGTCCAAACATGTAGTTGTGGGGTTTTCAATACGAACCCTTCCTTAGCTACGGTGGTGATGCCGTTAATGCACTTTAGCATGCGATTTTTTATCGCCGCTCAATTACACTTGTAGACTGTTGTATAAGCCATCCATGGCTTTTTCAACAGACTGCTAATTATGATCGGTGAAAAGGCCGCGGAGGCCGGAATGAAAACAATTTGCTATGTCATCTCAGTGCTAACCCAGGTCTTGCGGGTACGCCTGCAGGTATGGCTGCTGGCCATCCTGATCGTTCCGACAGCTGCTATTGCACAGCAAAATGTATGGACCGATGTTGCGCGCGTTGTCGCCATGAGCGATCCGCATGGAGCATATGATGCGATGGTCAGTACGTTGCAAAACGCTGCTGTCATCGATGCAGAAGAGAACTGGTCCGGCGGTGCTACGCATCTTGTCATAACCGGTGATCTGCTTGATCGCGGTGCAGAATCCCGCAAAGTGATGGATCTCGTTATGCTGCTGGAGTCGCAGGCAGCGCAGAGCGGTGGAATGGTGCATCTGACGCTTGGTAATCACGAGGTTATGAATCTGGTCGGCGATCTTCGCTATGTCGCTCGCGGAGAGTACGCCGCTTTTGCAGAAGATGAGTCGGCTGAAGAACGCGAACGCTGGTTCAGGATATTCAGGGCCGATCGCCTCAGCGAGGCTAAGATGCTGCAGAAAAAGCCAGATGAACAGCAACTGCGGCAGGCGTTCGATGAGAACCGACCAGCGGGTTTTTTCGCTCATCGCGAGGCGTTTAGCGGCGAAGGGAAGTACGGGCAATGGTTAATGCAAAAGCCGCTAATGGTGGTCATTAACGAAACCGCCTATGTTCATGGTGGGCTGTCGCCACTCGTTGCCGAACTTGGCCTGGTAGAACTGAACAAAGCACTCAAACTGCAGGTTACGGTTTATGTTCAGCAACTGGACGTACTCCGCAAGGCTGGTCTCCTCGATCCCGCGATAAATTTTTACAAGCACGCAAAAGCTGCGGAGATTGTCTTGGCCGACGCAACATTGCCGGCTGAAATTCAGGCAGCACTGAAAACTGTCATTGAGCTCAATGGCGGTAGCATTCATGGCAGTGACAGCCCTTTGTGGTATCGCGGCACTGTTGGCTGCAGCACCCTGATCGAGGGTGATATCGTGAGTGCCGCATTGAGCGCGGTTGGTGCGAACCGGATCGTCATCGGGCACACGCCGACCGTCACCCGCCAGGTACTGCAGCGTCATGGCGGTCGCGTCATCGAAATCGATACTGGCATGCTGACCTCAGCCTATCGTGGTATCGGCAGTGCATTGATTATTGAAGGCGACAAGGTTGCCGTAGTGAACGAAACCAGTGCTGAGCCGAAACCGCCCGTACAGCACCCACGCCGGGTTGGTGCGCGGGCTGATTCCGTGAGTGCCGATGATATTGCCGAGATTTTGCAAGGCGGTGAGATTCTATCGTCAAAGAAGGACAAGGCAGGCCGAACGATCTTGAATTTGCAGGGCAATGACACGACCATTTCAGCCGTATTCAGGAAAAGTTCTCGCCGCGGCGACTTCATGCCGGAGCTTGCTGCCTACCGGCTCGACCAGTTGCTGCAAATGGAAATGGTACCTGTGACGGTCGCCCGGGAAGTTGATGGGAAGAATGGCACGTTACAGTTCCTGCCGGCGAAGACTGTCGACGAGACAGAACGCGCTGCCAGCGGCAGCGGGTCGTCGGCATGGTGTTCGTTGTCAAAACAATGGAACACGATGTATATCTACGATGCGCTGGTCTATAACCTGGGGCGCGGCCCTGTCAGCATGACCTACAACCGTGAAAACTGGCAACTCATGCTAGTGGGGCACGAGAGTGGTTTCGAAAAGAAGCGTGGCCGACCTCAGCATCTCAAAGCAGTGCCGCTAGACATTGGCAACTCGTGGGTTGAAGCGTTGTCAGCCTTGACTGATGAGCAACTTAACGAACACCTCGCTGATGTGCTTGATGAGCGTCGCCTCTCGGCGCTAGCTAATCGACGCGATGCATTGATTGCAGAAGCCAAACAATAACGACTGCTTTATTGTTCCTGGCGTATTGCGTCGATCAATAGATACACCTCAGACTTCGTTGTTTTTCGCCGCCGCAGCGATGTGTTCAGCGGCACGGAAAGCCAGCGCCATGATAGTCATGGTCGGCTGACCACGTCCGGACGTGACAAAACTCGAGCCATCACAAAGGAACAGGTTTGGAACATCGTGGGTGCGGTGAAATTCGTCGACAACGGAGGTCTGTGAATCGTCGCCCATGCGACAGGTACCAAGAAGGTGCGCGCCAGTGTTCTGGTACCCGATGTGGTCCCGCCAGGTTTTTTCGGCTCCCGCGGCGTCCAATAATTCCATAGCACGATCCTGAAGGAATTTTGCCATCTTGATATCGTCGTCGTGATCTTTGTACGTAACTCGCAAAGAGGGCCTTCCCCAGCGGTCCGTGTGGGTTGGATCGATCGATATGTTGTTACGATCGAGCGCGAGTGAGGTCGTGCTGCCTAGAATAGCCATGTGGCGGGTAAAGTCGTGCGCAAGATTTTTCTTATATTCAGCGCCCCACGTTGGTTCATCAGGTGAGCCCCCGTAAGCGGCAAAATGGATTGGTGTTGCAGCGAACAACGGTCGGGCGTCAATACCACCGCCACCATAAAATCCTCGTTTCGGATCGGATTCGTAAAAGTCATGAATGATTCGTGTGACCTGCACGCCCTTAAAATCATTCAGTTGATGTTCAAACAACGCATTCGCAATCGAATGACCGTTGTACATCAGGTTTCTGCCGACGAAGCCGCTTGAATTGGCCAGGCCATCGGGATGCGCATCGCTGGCAGAATTCAGAAGCAGACGGGAAGTCTCGGCGCCATTGGCAGAAACAATGACGGCACGCGCTTTTTGCGAGCGTTCATTACCGTCAGGATCATAGTAAAGCACTTCATCCGCCCTACCTTCGGCGTTAGTTTCAATGCGGAACACCGCACATTCGGCCCGAATTTCACAATTACCACTGGCCTCAGCCAGTGGAATCATCGCAGCAAGTGTCGACGACTTTGCATTCGCTTCGCACCCATAGCCCATGCAGAAACCACAATTGACACAGGCAGGCCGGTTGTTAAGTGGCTTTGAAAGAATGGCCAGCGGTGCCGGCTGCGCATTCATGCCCAGCTTCTTAGCGCCACGCTCAAGCAGTACGCCCGAGGATTTGACGGGCATGGGTGGCATAGGAAATGGTTTCGACCTGAATGCATCATTTGGTCCTGGCGCGCCAGAAACACCGATTTCCCAATCGACTTTGGTGTAATACGGTTCCAACTCGGCATAACTGATTGGCCAGTCGGCGAAATTCGTACCGCTGATAGGCCCAAGCAGGCTGCGTTCCATGAAATCACTTTCGCGGAAACGCCAGAAATTGGCCGTGAAGTGCACGCTACTGCCGCCGACTGTTTGCGCATACTCCGCCGGTTGCGGTTGACCTAAGGTAGCGTCTTTGCTCTCGTCATCGCGAAAAGTTTGCTGGTGTGCGTCGCTTGTGCCGCCCAGTAGCTCGCCAAGGTTGTTTACTGAAAATTCGTCGTGAGTAAAATCTTTAGCAGTACGGTATGGGCCTTGTTCCAACACCACGACTTTGAATCCGTTCGTAGAAAGTTCTTTGGCCAAAATGCCACCAGCAGAACCCGAACCCACGATGACGAAGTCAACCGGCTCATCGATGCGAAACGTTACCTTATCCTCATTCGCCATTTTTTTGTTCCTCCATGTACTCGGCGTCGTAATGACCAAAAGGTGGTGCCCAGGGATGTGGCTGACCGTCCATGCCGACGAGTTTCCAGCCAATGTCGTCGCGATTGCCGCCCCAGGTTGCCATGCCAAATACGCCAGCGATCGTGAGGAAGCGGGTGCCGCGGAAAAATGGCGTTTCTTCCACGGACTTCAGGTATTCGTCCTGGTCTGCCTCGTCAAGATCAGAAAACAGCTCCGAGCCAGGATAGGCGGCAGCAACGCCGGACTGAAATTCCGCCATTTGTGCGCGCTTGGTATCACTCGTGGCCGCCAGGAATGTGCCGAATGCTTTGTCGAAGAAATACACTGCGCCAGCCTCGGTGGCGCCGGGAGTATCCGTCGTCGGCAGAATTCGTGCCGCAATGGCGATAAGTTCCCGTGCCTCTGCAGTGCTGATATTTTCGAAAGCTGCTGCTTGATCCCTTGCTGAACAGGCAGACTGCGATACCGCGAAAAACGTCGGTAACCCGGCTCTCATCAGGGTGCTGCCGGCAAGTGATCCGGACGCCTGCAAAAACGTTCGCCGTGTCAGGTCTTCGCTGATCATGAAACTCCCCCTACCAAGAATTCAGTCATCATTTTTTTCGACGCGCCAAAATAGCACAGTGTCACATCGATGGCTTTGACGATTACGATGAAATTCAACCTGCACAATTTGCTGCTGAGCTGAAGGTAATTGACTGGTTTGCTGATATCATCGATTTATGGCGCGACTATCGACACACGTACTGGACACGGCCAACGGCAAACCCGGGGCTGGCATTAAGATCCGATTATTCTCGATGGAAAACGGGCGGCACCTGGTTGCATCAGGGGTGACCAACGATGACGGTCGAACCGACGATCCATTGCTGGACGACGAAACGTTTCTTGCCGGCCAGTATGAACTTGAATTCTCCATCGGTGACTATTTCAAGGATTCAGCCTTGCCGGTTGCCGACCCTCCGTTTCTTGATGACGTCGTAATTCGCGTGTCGCTTGCCAGCGATGGCAACTATCACGTGCCATTATTGGTGTCGCCATGGAGCTACTCGACTTACCGCGGTAGCTAATATGAGCGCCAGCAGTACGCCAGAGCAGAAATCGCGGCAGACAATTCAATTCGTACACGATGGCGTTATCGTCCGCATTGACGGTGCCGACCCAAACCGAACCGTGCTGCAGTATCTCCGGGAAGACCTGAAAAAAACGGGTACCAAGGAAGGCTGTGCCGAGGGCGATTGCGGTGCATGTACCGTCGTTGTTGCCGAGATTGACGCTGCCGGCAAACGCCTGCAGGCACGCGCGATCAATTCCTGCATTCAGTTCCTGCCGACGCTGGATGGCAAAGAACTAATAACGGTTGAGAGTCTTTCGGCTGATCACAACACACTGCATCCGCTACAAAAAACCCTGGTGGATTGCCATGCATCGCAATGTGGCTTCTGTACGCCGGGGTTCGTTATGTCTCTGTTCGCTCTGTACAAGAGCAACGCATCGCCAACGCGCCGCGAAATTGATGACGCGCTGGCCGGAAACCTGTGTCGCTGCACCGGCTACAGCCCAATCGTTACTGCTGCGGAAAAAATGTATACCGAACCGGCGGATGGCGAGCATCAGGATTGGGCGCATGAGCAGTACCGGGCAGGCGGAGCTATCGGGGATGACGAAGCACGACGTATTGAAGTTTTGCGATCGCTGCAAACCGGCGGGTTGTTGGCGATAGCGCATGACAACAGGAAATTTTTTGCGCCGAGAAACGTTAGTGAACTTGCCCAACTGACGGAACAATACCCGGCGGCGACCATTCTCGCTGGTGGCACTGATGTCGGGCTCTGGGTCACGAAGCAGCACAAGGAGCTGCACGAGCTTATATACACCGGCAATGTGGCGGAGCTGCAAACGGTATCTGTCTCCGCTACCCACATCGAAATTGGTGCGGCGGTTTCGATGACGGACGCGATGCAGGCAATAGTTGCCCGGTATCCTGCGCTCGAAGAACTTTTCTTGCGTTTCGCGTCACCCCCTATACGTAACGCAGCAACGCTCGGCGGCAATATCGCAAATGGTTCTCCCATTGGTGATTCGATGCCCGTACTGCTGGTGCTGGATGCGAGCCTGCTATTGCGCAAGGGAGCGAGTGTGCGACCAGTGCCGCTCAGCAATTTCTATATCGATTATCAGCATACTGCTTTGCGTCCGGGTGAATTCATCGAGCAGATTCTGTTGCCATTGCCGGCCGCCGGTGAGTTCGTGGCCTCTTACAAAGTGTCCAAACGATTTGATCAGGATATTTCTGCGGTTTGCGGTGCATACCGTCTTATCAAGAACGGTGATCGCGTCGGCGACATCAAGATTGCATATGGCGGAATGGCTGCAATACCAAAGCGCGCAGACAATTGCGAACAGGCATTGCTTGGCAAGGATTGGTCAGAAGCATTCATCACGGAGGCAATTTTGGCACTCGAAAATGATTTCAGGCCGATTTCGGACATGCGCGCGAGTGCATCGTACCGACAAAACATCTGCGGAAATTTGTTGCGGCGTTTCTATCTGCAAACTACCGGCGAAAAAGAAACGGGAGTGTACGCATATGGGCGCTGACCCGGCGAACGGGCAACAGGAAAATGCCGTCGTCGGTGCGATTGGTACGTCGATTCCGCACGACAGTAGTGAATTGCATGTGCTGGGCAGCGCAATTTATACGGATGACATTGTCGAGCCGCAGGGTCTGCTGCATGTGGCCGTTGGATTGAGTTGCCGGCCACACGCGAACATAGCCAACATCGATCTTGCCGCGGTGCTGGCAGCACCTGGTGTCGTAGCGGTGATGACCGCCGATGACATACCTGGCGAAAATAATTTTGGTTCGGTTCTTGCCGATGACCCGATTCTCGCGCCCGGACTGGTCGAATATGTTGGCCAGGCGGTCTTCTCGGTCGCAGCAGTTACTGTGGACCAGGCACGCAAGGCCACGCGACTGGCGAACATCGAGTACGAGGAACTGGATGCGATACTCGAGCCACGCCAGGCTATCGAAAAGAAATCCTTCGTGCTGCCAAGTGAGACGCTGGAACGCGGCGATTGTCGCAAAGCGATTGTCGCTGCCGAGCACAGCCTGAAGGGTAACGTCAGGCTGGGCGGGCAGGACCATTTTTATCTCGAAGGCCAGATCGCCATGGCGGAACCTGCAGAGGATGGTGACCTGGTGGTTTACTGCTCCACGCAGCACCCGGGTGAGGTTCAGCACAAGATCGCCGCTGCAATCGGCAAACAATCAAAAGATGTTGTCGTTGAGTGCCGTCGCATGGGTGGCGCATTCGGTGGTAAAGAAAGTCAGCCGGCATTAATCGCGTGCATTGCCGGGTTGATGGCACAAAAAACCGGACAAGCCTGCAAGCTACGTCTTGACCGCGATGTTGACATGGTCATGACGGGTAAAAGGCATGATTTTATTATCGGCTACGAAGTGGGATTCAACGGCGACGGTAGAATCGAAGGTGTTGATTTCATGTTCGCCTCACGCTGCGGTATGTCGGCCGATCTTTCAGGTGCAATTAATGATCGCACCATGTTTCATTGCGACAATGCGTATTTTCTTGAAAACGTCAGAATCACTTCTCATCGGTGCAAGACAAATACGGTTTCCAATACAGCATTTCGCGGCTTTGGCGGACCGCAGGGCATGTTTGCGATTGAAAATGTCATCGACGACATCGCTCGATATCTAAACAAGGATGTGCTGGAGGTCCGTAAGTGTAATTTCTACGGTAAAGAAGAGCGGAATGTCACGCACTACCAGCAGAAAATCAAAGACAACGTTATCGCCGAAATCGTCGATGACCTGGTCGTTACATCGGACTACCAGCAGCGTGTTACAGAGATCCGGGAGTTCAATAGTGAGAACACTGTACTAAAGCGTGGTATTGCACTGACACCGGTAAAATTCGGTATTTCATTTACAGCAACACATCTGAATCAGGCTGGCGCGCTGTTGCATGTATATACCGATGGCACCGTGCACCTGAATCATGGCGGAACGGAAATGGGCCAGGGCCTTTTCACCAAGGTGGCGCAGGTTGTTGCACAAGAACTGCAAATTGACATCGACCGCATAAAAATCACGGCGTCGGACACGAGCAAGGTACCGAATGCGTCGGCAACAGCTGCATCAGCCGGGTCAGACCTTAACGGCAAGGCAGCACAAGTTGCGGCGCGAAAAATCAAGAAACGACTCATCCGTTTCGCGGCGAAACATTTTTCCGTGTCGAAAAAGGATGTGCGTTTCAGTAATAACGAAATACATATTGCTGCTGAAGAAGGTGGAAAATGCATTCCGTTTGCGGAACTGGCACACCTCGCGTGGCTGGCACGCATATCCCTTTCTGCGACCGGGTTTTATCGCACACCAAAAATCAATTACGACCGTTCAACTTTCAGCGGCCGGCCGTTTTACTATTTCGCTTACGGCGCTGCTGTATCAGAGGTTATCGTTGATACGCTGACGGGTGAAAATCGCCTGCTGCGCGTCGATATCCTGCATGACTGTGGCAAGTCGTTGAATCCCGCGATTGATATGGGCCAGATAGAAGGCGGCTTTATCCAGGGTGCTGGCTGGCTGACCTCGGAGGAACTATTCTGGAGCAAAGATGGTGCATTGCAGACCCATGCACCCTCCACTTACAAGATTCCGGCTTGTTCCGACAGGCCGATCGACTTTCGTGTTCGCATGCTTGAATCGACTGCAAACGGCGCGAAGACGATCTATCGTTCCAAGGCGGTCGGTGAGCCGCCGTTGATGTTGGCTTTATCAGTATTCTACGCGATTCGTGACGCAGTTGCGGGTGTGGGTAAGCAGCGCAAAATTCCGCGGTTACAAGCGCCAGCGACACCGGAGTCGATACTGAATGCAGTTATGGAGCAACAGGCCGGGTAATGAATAACTGGATCGATAAATTGAACGAACTCGCAGAGCGCAATGAGGACTGCGTGTTGCTCACCGTTGCTCGTGTTCGTGGCTCGGCGCCGCGCGAAGTCGGTGCGAAGATGATTGTTACGGCGAAGGAGACTATCGGCACTATTGGTGGCGGGCAACTGGAATACCAATGCGCGAAAGCTGCGTTCGAGAAAATTCGATTGGGTGTAGTGTTAGATGAGACACGCTTCGTTCGCCGATATCCGCTGGGCGCCAATTGCGGCCAATGCTGTGGCGGTGTGGTTGATGTAATGTATGAATACCTGTCCGGGACGTCAGTCGGGTTCCTGAACGAATTGCAAGACAAGCGTAACCAGAAACAACCAGTCATTGTCGCGACGGGCCTCACTGCAGGCAGAAGTAAGTATCTGGTCACGGCAGGAGATTGTATGAGCTTCGACGAAGATTGTATTTGTCCGGCGGAGACATTGACGGCTGCCAGGGAATTTCTGGCAGCAGGTGGCTCGGCCCGGCAAGACGAGAATTTTCTGTTTGAACCGGTCCGGCCAGGCAATTTTCACATCGCATTGTTTGGCGCGGGGCATGTTGGCGCGGCAACCGTTGATGTTCTGTCTCGTCTCGACTGTTCAATTCGTTGGATAGACAACCGAAACAGCGTATTTCCGGGAGATTTGCCGCGCAATGTGACCGTTATCGAGGCGGATGAACCAGCCCGTGAAGTAGCCGCTATGCCAGCTGGCGCATTTTTCCTGATCATGACGCACTCGCACCCGCTGGATCAGGAAATTTGTGCGCAGGTATTACAGCGCAGTGATTTCGCTTATTGTGGGCTGATCGGTTCGCACTCCAAGCGCAGGCGTTTCGAGCGACAGCTGCAAAAGCTTGGATTGTCGGAGAGTTCGTTGCAGCGACTCACATGCCCGATCGGTGTGCCGGGAATACAAGGCAAGCAACCGGTCGAAATTGCTCTGGCAGTCGCTGCACAATTGTTGCAGGCGAAGGATGCGGCACAAGACCTGGATCGCAATAATAGAAACTTGGCGCAAAATGTTCACGTCATATAAAAAATAACAACGAAGTCTGTTTATGGAAGCATATCTGGTTGACTGGCTGAACCTCCTGGGACGGTGGCTGCATTTCATTACCGGCATCGCATGGATCGGTTCGTCATTCTATTTTGTCTGGCTCGACAATCATCTTGAGGTGCCACGGGAATCCGCTGATGTTGAAAAAGGTGTTGGCGGCGAGATCTGGTCAGTGCACGGCGGTGGTTTTTATCATGCGCAGAAATACCGTGTAGCGCCGCAGTTATTACCGTCGACGTTGCATTGGTTCAAGTGGGAAGCGTACACGACCTGGATGTCCGGTATGTTCCTGCTGGCACTGGTGTACTGGTACGGTGCCGAGGTCTACCTGATCGATCAGTCGGTCGCCGAACTGACGCCAGTTGTCGCGATTGGTATCGCAGTCCTGGTACTTGCCGGCGGCTGGTTCGTCTATGACCTGTTGTGTAAGTCAGCACTCGGTCGCAACGAAAAAACGCTGGGTACACTGCTGTTTGCTTTGATCGCCTTACTCGCCTGGGGGCTGTGCCAGATTTACAGCGGTCGCGGTGCTTACATCCATTTCGGCGCGGTGCTTGGCACCATCATGGTAGCGAACGTCTTTTTTGTGATCATTCCCGGACAGCGGCGCATGGTCGACGCGGCCGGCCGTGGCGAGGCGCCGGACCCGGCGGATGGCATACGTGCCAAACAGCGTTCGGTACACAACACCTATTTCACTTTGCCGGTGCTGTTTGTCATGACCAGTAACCACTATGCGATGACTTACAGCCATGAATACAACTGGCTGATCCTGATCGCGATCTCGCTGGCCGGAGCGCTCATACGACTCTATTTCGTTGCGCGGCATAAAGGCAGCGCTTCGCCGCTGCCGTTAATAATGGCAACACTGCTACTGATGGCGGTGGCGGCAGTGATCGCGCCACGCCCGACTGCTGCCAGCGCGGGAATGCAGCCGGTTTCGCTGGATATGATCAGGCCGGTGGTTCAGAGTCGCTGTACGCCCTGTCATTCCGCCGCTCCGACACATATTGCATTTCTGGCCGCACCTGCCGGCGTTGTGCTGGACACCGATTTGCAGATCGTTGCCGAGGCGAGGCGAATACATCAGCAAACGGTGGATCTCGAGGCGATGCCAATAGGAAATCTGACAGCAATGACTGACGACGAAAGGGCGCTGATCGACGCCTGGTACCGGACTACACAAGATGAGTGAACAGAATTATCCGCGAGACCTCGTCGGCTATGGCGCGAATCCGCCACAGGTAAAATGGCCAGGCGGCGCCCGTATTGCAGTGCAGTTCGTCATTAATTATGAAGAAGGCGCTGAAAATTGCGTCTTGCACGGTGATGGCGCATCCGAGGCCTTTCTTTCGGAAATCGTCGGCGCAGCGTCTTATGCCGGGCAGCGACACATGAATATGGAATCGCTGTATGAATATGGCGCTCGCGCCGGATTCTGGCGACTGCATCGGCTTTTCAGCGCGAGACAAATGCCGCTGACAGTTTTCGGTGTCGCAATGGCGCTGCAACGAAATCCTGCAGTGGTGGAGGCAATGCGGGAGGCGGAGTGGGAAATCGCCAGTCACGGTTACCGCTGGATCGACTACCAGTCTATTGATGAAGAAATCGAGCGCGAACATTTGCAACAAGCCATAGCTATTCACCGGACGGTTACCGGAGAGCGGCCGCTAGGCTGGTATCTTGGTCGCTGTGGACCTAATACGCATCGCCTGGTCGCCGCAGAGGGCGGTTTCGTTTACAACGCTGATACCTATTGCGACGATTTACCTTATTGGGATCAATCGTTCGCTACGCCGCAGCTCATGATGCCGTATACGCTCGATGCCAACGACATGCGCTTTGCAACGCCACAAGGATTTAATTCCGGCCAGCAGTTCTACGAATACCTGAAAGATACTTTTGATGTGCTGTACGCCGAAGGCGAGCAATCACCGAAAATGATGTCGGTCGGATTGCATTGCCGCCTTGCCGGACGGCCCGGACGAACTGCGGCATTGGCAAGGTTTCTTGATTACGTTGAAGCGCAGACGGACGTATGGATTGCGCGACGCATCGATATAGCGAATCACTGGCGGGAACATCATGCGCCTGGAGCGTGAGGAATTCGTGCGCCGTTACGGCGGAATATACGAGCACTCTGCGTGGGTCGCGGAGCAGAGTTTCGCGACGGCTTGCGATCTGCCTGACACCAATGCGCTGGCCAGGGAGTTCGCGGCTGTTGTCGACGCTACATCCGGTCAGCAAAAACTGGCGTTGATAAGGGCACACCCTGATCTTGCAGGGCGCGCGGCGATCGCCGGTGAACTCACGGGTGCATCGACCGAGGAGCAGGCCGGCGCGGGCATTGATCAGTGTTCGGCAGAGGAATTTCAGCGATTTCAATCGCTGAATGACAGCTACAAGGAAAAGTTCGGCTTCCCGTTCATTATGGCTGTGCGCAACAGTAACCGGCAGGACATTCTGGCAGGCTTTACCGCCCGGCTGGACAACGATGCAGAAACAGAATTTGCGCGTGCAATCAGCGAGATTCACAAGATCGCCAGGCTTCGCCTGCAGGCAATGGAGACGCATGACACCTAAATCAGTAAATAATCATCCGTTTCACGAATGGATTCGACTTGAACAGTCGCGGCTGGGTACGCGTGTGGTTTACGCATCCGACGATTTTTTCGCGGCCAAGGAAAGACTAATCGATGCAGCCGATGCTCAATTCATTGCAGACAAATACGATGAACATGGTAAATGGATGGATGGCTGGGAAAGTCGTCGCAAACGGACTACAGGTCACGACTACTGCATCGTCCGTCTTGGCATTCCGGGCGTCGTGCATGGTTTCGATATCGACACCAGCCACTTCACCGGTAATTTTCCACCGGCCGCATCGATCGATGCCTGTGTCAGTGACGCAGATATCCCCGCTGACGATGCGGGATGGCAGGAATTGCTGCCACAGATGCAGCTTGCAGGTGATGCGCACCATTTTGTTGCACTTGATGAAAATGCCGCGGTTACGCATTTGCGGTTGAACATCTATCCGGATGGCGGTGTCGCACGCTTGAGGATTTACGGCGAGGTAACCCCCGAGTGGGGTGGCACAGATCAGCAAAGACGGCTGGATCTTTTTGCTATCGAGAACGGTGGCAGGGCAATACATTGCAACGATGAACATTTTGGCAGCATGCACAATTTGAACCTTGCTGGTCGTGGCGTAAACATGGGCGACGGCTGGGAAACTGCACGGCGCCGGAGACCCGGCAATGACTGGGTCGTGGTTGCGCTAGGCCATCCCGGTATAATCGAAGAGATTGAAATTGATACGCTGCATTTCAAAGGTAATTATCCGGATCGCGTCGAGCTGCGAGCAGCAATGCTGGGTCCAGGCGACGATGTGACGACAGTTAGTGCCGACTGGCCCGTTCTTTTGCCGGAAAGCAAGCTGGAAATGGACCGGCAGCACCTGTTCAGCACGACCTTGCAGGATGTCGGCATTGTGTCGCACGTGCGGATGAATATTTTTCCTGATGGCGGCATTAGTCGCCTACGCCTGTACGGCAAGATTTCGACTGGAGAACAGACGTCATGAGCGGTGTGATATTACGGCCGGTGCCGATTACGGCGGAGCGATTTGCGCCATACGGTGACGTTATTCATGCCTCACCGTCTGCGCGGCAGGCAATGAACGACGCACGTTTCGAACGCTTTGATGACCTGGCGAAAGTTGATGTCGATCAGGCGAGCGGCGGCCGGGTGGCAATCAGCATCGCACGCAGCAAAACGCCGACGATATTGCCGCACCGGTTCGATATGGTTGAGCGACACCCGCTCGGCAGCCAGGCTTTTATACCATTGGCGCCATT
This sequence comes from uncultured Woeseiaceae bacterium, assembly GCA_964403695.1. Classification (GTDB taxonomy): domain Bacteria; phylum Pseudomonadota; class Gammaproteobacteria; order Steroidobacterales; family Woeseiaceae; genus SZUA-117. The sequence continues at coordinate 47,693 of CAYOHF010000009.1, forward strand.
CTCTTTTGTCGTCGTCGTAGCACCCGCCGGAGAGTCCGTGGACATTGAAGATCTCCGCGCGTTTGTGACCAACGGCTCGCAGGGCATCAATTATCACAAGGGCGTCTGGCATATGCCGCTTATCGCAACAGAGGGTGAGCAGGCATTTCTCATCGTTGATCGTGTGCCCGCCGCTAACAATTGCGAACAAGTCGTACTCAGCGAGTTCGTAGTGCTCGAGGCGTCCTGACGCATATGCCCGTCAAAAAAGCATTTCGGGCAGAGATACTGCACTGCCTGGGGGATCCCGGCGAGCATGCGGATGCAAAGCAGGTGGAGTATTACGAGGATGGCCTGCTGATCGTCGAGGACGGTTTCGTGGCCGGGCTAGGCGATGCAAACGCACTATTGCCGGGTCTGGCTGACGATATAGAGTTGATCGATCAGCGCGGCAAACTCATCGTTCCAGGATTCGTTGACTGCCACGTGCATTTTTCGCAGGTCGATATCATCGCCTCCTACGGCGAGCAGTTACTCGACTGGCTGAATCGCTATGCCTATCCTGCCGAGGAGCGATTTTCTAATGCGCAGCACGCGCACGAGGTTGCCGAATTTTTTACAGACGAATTGCTGCGTAATGGCACGACGACAGCATTGGTGTTTCCGACTGTTCATGAAGAATCTGTCGAGGCGATTTTTGCTGCTGCGAACAAGCGCAACATGCGCTTGCTATCGGGCAAGATATTAATGGACCAGCATTGCCCTGAAACAGTCAGGGATGATCCGGAGTCTGCCTATACTTTAAGCCGACACCTGCTTGAGAAGTGGCACGGCAAAGGGCGACTCGGCTATGCCATTACGCCGAGATTTGCAGTGACCTCCAGCGAGGCGCAACTGGCGGCAGTTGGTAAACTGGCAGCAGAGTTCCCCGACGTGCATATCCATACCCATCTCGCTGAAAATCACGATGAAGTTGAACTGATTGCACAGCAGTTTCCGTGGAGTCGCAGCTACCTCGACGTTTACGAGCACTTTGGCTTGCTTCGTGAGCGTTCCGTATTTGCACACTGCCTGCATCTTGATGAGCAGGACCGGGACTGTATGGCAACCAGTGGCGGCGCTATCGCGTTTTGTCCGACGTCTAATCTCTTTCTTGGCAGTGGCCTTTTCGATCTGGGTGCGGCCAGGAAGAGTAATATTCGCGTCGGTCTTGCGACCGACGTTGGTGGGGGCACCAGCCTGAACATGCTCCGCACAATGAGCGAGGCGTATAAGGTATTGCATCTGCAGTCGCAGTCACTGCCAGGGTCCAGGGCATTATATCTCGCAACACTGGGTGCCGCGGAGGCACTTTACCTGGACGACAAGATCGGCAACTTTGCGATGGGGAAGGAGGCGGATTTCGTCGTCCTTAATTATGCGGGAGCAGAAATAACAACGCGGCGTTTGAAGAAAGCTGAAGATATTGCAGAGAAGTTATTCGCCTTGATCATGCTTGGTGATGACCGGAACATTTCCGCAACCCATGTCATGGGTGAGGAAGCATGAGCTGCCCTGATCACCAGGTTCGAGGCAATCGCGGCGTCTCACCGCGATTATCGTCTCCTACTCGCCGGTCAGGCCGCGTTATTTTCCTTTCGCGCTTCAATCAGTGCTTCGAGACGATCGATGACCGGTTGAATTTCGGTCTTGCTCTGCCGCAGTTCGTCAATTGAGAGTCCGGACAGCTCGTACGGCAAATTCAACCAGTCGGATGTTTCGTGAACGTAATAATCTGGTGGGCGTATGGTTTTCTCTGTAGGTCGGTACCAGACACTTGCGATACGGATGTCTTGTGGCAGATTGCGCCGCGATTTTTTTGCCAGTTGCTTGATAACTGCGTTGACGCTGGAGCCGGTGCTGTAAACGTCATCAACGATAAGCAGCGAATGATGCGAGCATACTCTTTCGTGAAGATAACGCAGGCCGTGGGCACGAATAGCTTCCGATTTGTCCACCATTTCCGAGTATGCCGGCTGACCGGTATAGGAGGTTCGTATTGCGATGTGGTCTGTTTTGACGCCTAAATATTCAAGCCCCTCCTGCACCGCGATGCCAACCGCACTGCCACCGCGCCAGAGGCCGACCAGGAAGTCGGGTTTAAAGCCGGCTTTCTGGATGTTTACCGCCAACTGAAAAGAGTCGAGCAGCAGGTCATTGGCAGCAATGAAAGTTTTTTTCATTTAATTATTCTTCTTTCGGCAGTCTCTCACTACCGTGTAGTATTCATGTTGGTTCTCAGCATTATAACGACAAAAGGCCAGCCGATGGACAAGACCGTACTCTCTGCACAGGATCTTCTGGAGGATTCCTTTCAACTGGGTGTCAAGGTGCTCGAAAGTGGTTTCGAGCCAACGTTGATCATCGCAATCTGGCGCGGCGGCACACCGGTCGGCATGGCACTGCAGGAAGTCATGGCCTATTGCGGTGTTGATGCGGATCATATTGCTATCCGGACGTCTTCCTATGTTGGGGTCGATGAGCGGGGCGATGTTGCTGTTCACGGTCTCAATTACATCGTCAAGAAAATTCGCCACGACGATCGTGTTCTGATCGTCGATGACGTGTTTGATACAGGGAACACTATTAAGGCAGTGATCGACGAACTGGCGCGACGTGCCCGTGGCAACAACCCGACGGAAGTGCGCAGCGCGGTGCCTTGGTTCAAGCCGAGCCGTAATGAGACAGATATAGTGCCGGATTATTTTTTGCGGGAAACGACAGAATGGCTGGTGTTTCCGCATGAGCTTGACGCGTTAACGGCAGAAGAAATGAGTATCGCGAGACCCCGGCTGCACGAGATTATTCATGGCTTCGGAGTGGCGGCAGCGAATCCGTAGCGATAGCTGTGACTATGGATTGATCGCCCGCTGGGCGGGCTCCTACAATTCTAATTAGCAATGTAGGAGCCCGCCCA
>CAYOHF010000010.1:0-49240 GCA_964403695.1 uncultured Woeseiaceae bacterium
CGCTTCGGCGGTATATTTTCTGTGGCACTTTCCATGGGTTCACACCCTCCAGGCGTTACCTGGCGCCCTGCCTTGTGGAGCCCGGACTTTCCTCCGGATTTTTTCAAATCCAGCGATTGCCTGGCCGACTCTCACTTTCTCAGGCCGCATAGTACTGCATTGAAGCGTCGCGGGCTCCTCAATCCTCAGGATTTTTGTCAGCATTTAGCGCCAGCATCTGACGATACAGGTCATTTTTGCCCTGGCCACTCAGTGACGCCACAATGGCGACAGCCTGCCTGCCAGGCAAAGCCTCTGTCAGCACCTGCAGCAGGTGATCTGTGCTGATCTCTACCAGCGGCCCTGTGGCTACAGAGCAGCCCTCTACAATCAGAACAAACTCACCGCGAAGCGGAATTCGTCCGTCGGCAAGCATTGCTCCAGCTGATTGCAGGTCTGTCCTTACACATTGTTCATGCAACTTGGTCAACTCACGGCCAACAAATATCTGTCGGTCACCACCGAAAGCGTCTATCAGGTCGTTGGTTGTTTCCGCGACGCGATGTACTGACTCGTAGAAAACAATCGTGCGACTTTCGCCGGCCAGAGTCTGCAGTTGTTTTTGCCGTGCCGCCTTTTTTTTCGGCATAAACCCTGTGAAACAAAATTCGTCTACAGGCAGGCCACAAGCCGACAACGCCGCGATTACGGCTGACGGGCCGGGAATCGGCGAAACGCGAATACCCTCATCGTGCGCCGCCCGCAACAACCTGAACCCCGGGTCACTAATCAGTGGCGTGCCTGCATCACTGACCAGTGCCACTGACTTGCCATCTTTCAGGTCGGATATAATGTTGACGAGCGCTACTTCTTCGTTGTGGTCATGCAACGAAATTTGTCGGCTTTTGATGCCGAAATGCGATAGCAATCGACCCGTGTGGCGGGTATCCTCGGCGGCGATAAGGTCTGCATCACTCAGTACCTGCCGGGCACGCGGCGACAGATCGTCAAGATTTCCGATTGGAGTCGCAACGACAAAAAGTGTGCCCTGGTTCAATCTCTTAGAGTCCGCATTCAGGTAAATCAGCAAATATGAACGATTCGCTACGCATCCTGCCCGCTCCGGCACTCCATAGGCAAGTCGCATGACGATGGTTGCACCGCAGTTACGGCGCTTCGCAACGGTCATGTTGCTAACCTTGCTGCTCGGCGCTTGCGCCACGACGGATTTTGGCGGCTATGCTGCCGGGCAAAATGAACGTCGCGCCGAAACGCTTGCGCAGGATGGTCGTTACGAGGACGCTGCAGGCATATACATCGGCCTGGCCGCCGATGCTGACGGACAGGAACGCGACCGACTATCGCTGCTGGCAATCGAACAATGGCTGCACGCCGGCGATGGCAAACGAGCCCGAAATGCGTTACAGGCGATCAGCAAGCCAGCTGGTGGCGATCTGCTTATATTGTGGAGCGCGGACACAGCTGCACTCGCATTATGGGAGGGAAGACCGGACCAGGCGCTGGCCCTGCTGGAACCCCTTAGCCGCCAACCGTTATCACAGCGACATCGAATACGTGTTGAGGCGTTGCGCGCAGATGCGTGGTTCCAGAAAGGTGATCCAGTCAAAGCAATTGGCCTCTATACACAACGTGAAAACTGGCTCGATGACGACGCATCGATCGAGCGTAATCGACGCCGGCTGTGGGCCGGGTTGCTGGTCAGCGATGCACAGGTATTGCGCACAGCAGAAGAAGGTGCCTACGACTCCGTGACGCTTGGCTGGCTGTCACTTGGAGCCCTTGCCAACACAACCGGGCAGCAAGGTATCGGCTGGGGCAACGGAGTCGTTCGCTGGCAGGACATTTACGTCAATCATCCGGCTATCGGGATTATTTCTGACCTGTCCCTGCCGGACAGCACATTGTTGAATCACGCGCGACAGATCGCATTGCTGTTGCCGTTGTCGGGCAGCAATGCGTCTGCCGGTAACGCCATCAAGAACGGATTTTTTGGCGCCTACTTTGCAGCAGTTTCCGGCCTCGATAGTCAGCAACAAATTCGTGTTTACGACGTAAATACGAGTGGTGGCGCCAAAGCCGCTTACACAAAGGCGGTCGCCGAGGGCGCAGAATTCGTGGTTGGCCCACTGCTACGACGCAACGTCAGCGAACTGGCAGCAGAAGTGTTATTGCCGGTGCCGGTCCTGTCGCTAAATTATCTCTCTGGAAATGTGCCAGCACCGCCGGGATTTTACCAGTTCGCGCTTGCACCCGAGGACGAGGCAAGCTCCGCTGCATCCCGTGCATTCGACGAGGGGCGGCGCAATGCAGTGGCACTGGTGCCGACAAATGATTGGGGCCGCAGAGTACTGGCGAGTTTTACGAACAAATTTGAGTCGTTGGGCGGCACAGTGCTCGACCATCGTAGTTATCAACCGGCCGATCAGGATTTTGCGTTCGAAATACAAGGTCTGATGGCTTTAACAAGCAGCGTGCAGCGTTACAATCGATTGCGCGCCAATGTTGGCTCGCCTCTGCAGTTTGATCCGCGCCGCAGACAGGATGTTGATTTCGTATTTCTGGCAACCGATGCCAAAGCAGGTCGACTAATCAAGTCGCAATTAAAGTTTCACTACGCCGGCGACTTGCCGGTGTACTCCACCTCATTCATCCATTCACTGGACGGACGTTCTAACTCGGATCTTAATGGTGTGATGTTTGCCGATACGCCATGGGTAATTGCTCCCCCGGCATGGATCGCGGATTACCCGCAGATGTACAACGAATTCTGGCCCGCGGAGAAACGCCTCGCGCGCCTGCATGCCATGGGTTACGACGCGTACCACCTGGTTGGTGGTCTGTTCAGCTCCGGAGACAGGCCAATGGACGAAATTATCGGTGCAACCGGCCGCCTTTACCTGGAAGCAGATGGTCGGGTTCATCGCAAGCTGGCGTGGGCACAGTTCGAACGCGGGATGCCGGTAGCGCTGCCCGATATAGATCAAGTCGAGTTTATGTTCGAGGACTTTGACACCGATTCAATGCGTGACGAGCAAAGCGAATGGCAGGAAATACCGCTAGAACCTTAGCTCAAAAGCGCGGCCGCGAGGCCGAGCAGCAAGCACTCAAATTTCTCAGGGCTAACGGACTCGTAGCCGTGGCGAAAAATTTTCGCTGCCGGTTTGGTGAAGTCGACCACATAATGTGTGCTGGCAATTGCCTGGTTTTTGTGGAAGTCCGCTACCGTGCAAGCAGTCGCTTCGTTTCTGCCGCCTGTTCCGTGGACCGCCACAAGCAAAAAAAACTGGTACGAACTGCGGCGTCATTTCTAAGCCAGCATGCCGAGTACCGTAACCATAATGTTCGATTCGACGTCCTGGCGTTTGATAAGGCGCCAGAGCAGGAATGCGAGCTACAATGGATTAAGGATGCCTTTCGACCATAACAATGAGACGCCCGATGGACGCAGAAAAAATAGTTGAAGAACATTTCGCCGAGAGCATTGCAGTCAAACAGGCTGCCGCTGATCAGCTCATCCAGAGTATTGCCAGCGCCGGACATCTGATGAGTCGGTCGTTGCTCGACGACGGCAAGATATTGAGTTGTGGCAACGGTGGATCGGCCGGAGATGCACAGCATTTTTCGGCGGAACTCCTGAATCGATTCGAGATGGAACGACCTGGCCTGGCTGGCATGGCGTTAACCACCGATTCGTCGACGATTACAGCGATCGCCAATGATTATTCATATGAAGAAATTTTCGCCAAACAGGTTCGCGCGCTAGGCCGAAAAAACGACGTTCTACTTGCGATTTCGACGTCCGGAAATTCTGAGAATGTCAGCCGCGCCATTGTCGCCGCGCATGAACGCGAAATGCAGGTCGTCGTATTAAGTGGCGGCGATGGCGGGCGCATGGCGAACTTATTGGAGGGCGGTGATGTAGAGATCAGGGTACCTGCAACGCGTACGGCTCGAATCCAGGAAGTGCATCTTGTAGTTTTGCATTGTCTTTGCGATTTGATTGATACGATATTGCCTGGGGGTTGAATATTGATACTCAGGATTAGGTTTGGCGATTGAAAGTTGATGCGTGCGGCATTGTTTAATCGCCCGCTGGGCGGGCTCCTACGCACCCTGTCTACAATCATCGTCATTGGAATTGGCCGAGATAATCGAAATTGGATTGCGGTGGCAGGTTATTTAACGACCTTCAGGTGGGAACGGTCGCTGCGCGGTTTATCGAGGTCTTGCGGATCCTCGGGGCCATCTGGCTGGTCGGTTCCGTGCGAGAAAATCATGCCCTGGCCGGTCTCTTTTGCATAGATCCCCAGCACGGATGCAATGGGTACCCAGACGTCAAATGGCACGCCACTGAAACGAGCACGAAAACTCACACCACTATTGGTTAGTTTCAGATTGTGAGCGGCCGAATTACTGACGTTCAGAATAATTTTGTTATCTTTGACATGCTCGGTTGGCACCGTAACGCCATCGAGCGACGTGTCGATCACTATGTGTGGAGTGTGCCCGTTATCACCCATCCATTCGTGCATGGCCCGAATCAGGTAAGGACGTTTGGATTTACTCGAGGACGTCATGTTCGAGAAAGCTCCGGTCGGTAAATTGCGCGGTAACCAGAAGCCATCATAAATCAATCACTGACGAAGTTGGATCACTAAACCGGTACACATTACTCACCAAGTTGCCGTCTCCGGTCCGTCACGCTTATAGCACCACGCATACTACAGCGCGCACAACCCCATTAAACTAGTCGACGGTCGCTGCCGATGCGGATCTAGAGGCGCATCTCCTGCTCGAGCTCCGTCAGACTCTCCTGAAATGAACGCCGCTCGAAGACCCTTTTCATATACATTTCGATGGGTTCAGCCTGACTGCCCAACTCAATGCCATAGACCGGCAGACGCCAGAGAATAGGTGCAATACTGCAATCCACAAGCGAAAATTCATCACTCAGGAAATATTGCTTGGCAGCAAACAGTTCAACGCTCGCAAGAATACTTTCACGCAGCATTTTTCTCGATTTTGAGGCGAGTTTTCGATCACCGTCGTTGTCAAACTGTTCTGCAAACTGGTACCAGTCGGTTTCTATACGGAACAATGCCAGACGAAATTGTGCTCGTGTCACGGGATCAACAGGCATAAGCGGCGGATGCGGAAATCGCTCGTCGAGATACTCAATGATTACGCGTGAGTCGTACAAAACAAGATCACGATCGACCAGCGTCGGCACTGTGTGATATGGATTGAGATCCATCAGGTCTTCAGGCAAGTCCGGGCCATCTACACTGGAAATTTCAATGTTGATATTTTTTTCGGCAAGTACCAGGCGCGTGCGGTGACTATGAATGCACGTGGGCTTCGAAAATAAAGTCATGACGGATCGTCGGTTGGCAATGACTGCCATAATGCGGTCCCCTTAGAAGGTAAGTAAGTGCTGCTTTGTTATTAGAGAGAGTTAAATCGGGCGAATGCCTACATCAGGTGACATCTTTCCAGACTTGTTTTTTGAGCATTGACGCTATGATCAGGAACACGATAAGAAACATTAAAACCCAGACGCCCAGTACGCGCCTGGTGGATCGAACCGGCTCACCAATATATTCAAGAAAATTTACGGTGTCGCGGACGAACTCGTCGAACTCTTCAGCTGACATCGTACCCGGCGTTACCTGTTCGAATCGCTCGAATACCTCAATGCCGTGCTCGTCTTTAGCGAATACAGCCTTTTGGTATCCCTGCATTTCCCACAGAACATTCGGCATGCCGGTACCCTCCAGCACGCGGTTGTCCACGCCCGTCGGACTGTCCGGGTCAAGATAAAACCCACGCAGGAAATTAAATACATAGTCTGTACCGCGAGCGCGCGCCATCAATGACATGTCCGGTGGCGGCTGGCCAAACCAGCGGGCGGCATCATCAAGCGGCATCGTGGCCTGGATAGTGTCGAACGTTTGCTCTGCATTGAACATCAGATTTTCTATAAGCTGATCTTCACTGAGGTTGAGATCCCGACCGAGCGTATTGAATCGAACGTACTTGGCCGAATGACAGCCAGCACAATAATTCATGAAGTTTCTTGCGCCACGTTGCAAGGAATTGACGTTGCCCGGATCGTTATGAGCCGGTTCAAGTTCAATACTTGATGCAGCGAAAGCGCCTGTAGTTACGAGGATTGCTGCCAGTGCTACGCTTAACCTGATGGTTTTAAGCATGATAGACCACCCTGTCCGGAACCGGCTTCGTTTTGTCGATCGTTGTGTAATAAGGCATCAAAAGGAAAAACCCGAAATATACGACCGAGAATATTCGTGCCAGCATCACATAAATTCCTTCCGCAGGTTGCATACCCAGCCAACCCAGCACAACGAAGCTGATGACGAACAAACCCAGGGCCATCTTGTAAATCCAGCCGCGATACCTGATGGACTTGACCCTTGAGCGATCCAGCCACGGCAGGAACACCGGTAACAGTACCGACCCGGCCATGAGAATCGCACCCCAAAGCTTGTTCGGCACCGCACGTAATATTGCGTAGAACGGCGTGAAGTACCACACCGGCGCAATATGTTCCGGCGTCGCCATTACATTAGCGGGCTCAAAATTAGCGTGTTCGAGGAAATAACCGCCCATGTCCGGCGCAAAGAACATCACCGCTGAGAAGATCATCAGGAATACGATGATGCCAACCAGATCTTTGGTCGTGTGATACGGATGAAATGCAATGCCATCCAGTGGCACACCATCAGGTCCTTTGTGGTCCTTAATCTCTATGCCGTCCGGATTATTCGAGCCGACGTGATGAAGGGCTACGATATGCACAAACACCATGGCAATAAGTGCCAGCGGCAGAACAATAACGTGCAGCGCAAAAAAGCGATTCAGGGTTATGTCTGTTATCGAATAATCGCCGCGGATTAGTTCGACCAATGCCTCGCCGACAAACGGGATGGCACCGAACAGGGAAATGATGACCTGGGCCCCCCAGTAGGACATCTGGCCCCACGGCAGCAGGTACCCGGCGAATGCTTCAGCGAACAGGATAAAGAAAATCAGCATGCCGATGACCCAGATCAGCTCGCGTGGTTTCTGGTAGGAGCCATACATCATCGCCCGGTACATATGCAGATATACCACGATGAAAAAGAATGACGCTCCGGTCGAATGCATGTAACGAATCAGCCAGCCCCACTCGACATCGCGCATGATGTACTCAACTGAGGCAAAAGCTTCCTCTGCCGATGGCTTGTAGTTCATCGTCAGGAAAATGCCACTCACGATCTGGATCACGAGCACGACCATCGCCAGTACACCAAAGATGTACCACCAGTTAAAACTCTTGGCAGCGTAATACTCCGTGATGTGGTACTTCATCGTTTCCGTGTACGGGAAACGATCATCGATCCACTTCAAGAAGCCACCTTTCGGCGTGCCAATCTCGGATTCAATACGTGCCATTACGCGGCCCCCGATTCTTGACCAATGATAATGATGTCTTCGCGAATGTACCGGTACGGCGGAACACGCAGATTGGTCGGCGCCGGGACACCCTTGTAGACACGGCCAGAGAGATCGAAGCGCGAACCGTGACACGGGCAAAAGAACCCACCGAACCAGTCTTCAGCCGGACCAACGTCAAATTCCGCCAGCGGCGCACAACCCAGATGCGTACATGAACCCTCGACCACCAGGTATTCCGGTTTGATCGAGCGATGCTCATTGACCGCAAATTCCGGTTGCTGCTCAATAACCTCTGAGTCCGGGTCTCGCAGGAGATCCGTGACCTTCGGCAGGCGGGACAACATTTCCTCGTCACGCCGCAAAACGAAAACGAGTCTGCCGCGCCACAGGATACGGATCATCTCGCCAGGATCCAGTGACCCAAGCGGTACTTCTACCGGTGCGCCGAGCGCCTGCGCTCGCGCGCTGGGCTTTAACGAGGCCAGGAACGGAATTGCGGCCATGCCAATTCCAACCCCACCGGTTACAAGGGTGGCAACAGTCAGGAAGTGGCGCCTGTTGCGGTCCACGTCATCAGTCATTTAGAACTCCCATACACCGCTTGGATCAGGTCGAATCAATGCTGCCAAGGCGCTATTGCATAATCAAAACCAGAATCAGGAACAGGGATGCTGTAGCTACAGATCACTGCAAGACTACTTTTACCCAAGGTTTTGCTTAGCCTAAGCTCACTTCGCAACGATTTGAAACGACCCCTCACCTGTACGGTTTATTGCATTATTCGAAAACTGGCAGATTTGCAGCAGACCCGATTCGCCGTCAGGATGACGGTTGCCCGGAGACTGGGTGCGGAACCCGTGGCGCATTATACACGCGCCAATTCAGAATTGGCTAGGCTCAGGAGCAGCAAAGTGCCACCATATGGGTCCGTAGAAATACCTAATTCACGCATTAGCGGGAAACGCATTGGCACGACTTAAACCTGTCCTTATATTTTTGATGCAGTCAGTGGTTGTGGGGCTCGCGGCCGCTTTCGTGGTTGTGCTGGTGCAGCCACAGCTCCTGCCTGCGATCGATGGCGGGCGCAGCGCGAATAACGGGCAGCCGGCAAGCTACGCTGACGCGGTGGATATCAGCGCCCCGGCGGTCGCAAGCGTATATACCAGGCGGGTTGTTGCCGATGCCGATGGCGCTGACACGAGCGGCCGGTTCCGCGTCAACACGGGCGTTGGATCAGCCGTTGTTATTGATCCTGACGGCTACCTGGTCACCAACTACCACGTCGTCGGCGATGCGACGGAGATTCGCCTGCAGCTAAGCGATGGTCGATTTACCAATCCCGTCCTCGTCGGTGTAGACCCGGAGACCGACCTTGCTTTACTGAAAGTCGACCTCGGCACATTGCAGTCGATTCCGCTTGGGCGCTCAGATCAGCTACGTATTGGCGATATCGTGCTCGCCATAGGCAATCCGTACGGCCTGACCAAGACGGTCACTCAGGGAATAGTAAGTGCGACCGGACGAGGCGCACTGGAACTGCTTACTTTCGAGAATTTTATCCAGACGGATGCAGCGATCAACGCGGGCAACTCAGGCGGTGCCCTGGTCAATGCCAATGGCCAGTTGGTCGGCATAAACACCATGGTTCTCGCGCAGGACGTGGGAACCGAAGGCATTGGCTTCGCCATTCCCGTGGACCTGGTGCGCGGCGTGGTCGACGCCATCAAAAAAGATGGCCGGGTCATCCGCGGCTGGATCGGTATGCAACCGGAGGAACTGAGTCGCGCCGAACTCTCAGCGCTTGGTCTCGATCCGAATATTGGTATTGTGCTTAGCAGTGTTTTTGAAAACGGACCTGCAGCTCTGGCCGGGCTCCGCGGCGGCGATGTGGTTCTCGCGATCGACGATGAGCCCATTCTTTCCCGTCAGCATGCATTGCTGATTGCCGCAAGGCTGAACCCCGGCGAACAGGTCGAGATCGAAGGCTGGCGTGATGGGCAGCGATTCAGAGCCACATTGACCGTTACGGAGCGACGCGAACAAGCCCGCTAGTAGACTGTTGAAAAAGCCATCCATGGCTTTTTCAACATCGTCATTCGAAAAACGTGGTTTTCAAATGACTCACATTTTCAATGGCTTGCAGCCATTGAAAATGACGGTACATCCATGTACCGGACGCAGCCTGTCGAAAAACCGAGTTTTTCAACAGGCTGCTAGACAAACCTCTGATCAGCGCGGGACTCGTTTAATCTGCGCCCCAAGCTGGTGCAGCTTTTCTTCAATTCTTTCGTAACCGCGATCGACGTGATAGATACGATCAACCAGGGTTTCTCCTTCAGCCGCCAGGCCCGCAAGGATCAGACCCGCCGATGCGCGCAGGTCGGTTGCCATAACGGGCGCCGCGGTCAGTTTCTCTACACCACGACACACCGCCATGTTTCCTTCGATCTGAATTTCTGCACCCATGCGCTGCAGCTCAAGTACGTGCTGAAACCGATTCTCGAAAATGGTCTCGGTCACCGTCCCCACTCCTGTCGCCATCGCGTTCATGGCACAAAACTGTGCCTGCATGTCAGTGGGGAAACCGGGGTATGGAGAAGTCCTGATGTCAACAGCCTGAGGCCGTTTGCCCTGCATATCGAGTGTAATCCAGTCACTGCCATACTCGATAATTGCGCCCGCCTCCTGCAATTTTACGATCACGGCCTCGAGATTTTCCGGCGCCGCACGGTTCAGGCGAATCCTGCCGCCGGTCATCGCTGCTGCGACCAGGTAAGTACCGCACTCGATACGGTCAGGAAGCACTTCGTATTTTGCGCCTGCCAGTGATTCGACGCCTTCAATGCGAATGGTGCTGGTGCCGGCACCACTAATCCTGGCACCCATTTGCTGCAGGAAGTTTGCAACGTCGATAATCTCGGGTTCGCGTGCCGCATTTTCCAGTACGGTCTCGCCTTCTGCCAGCACCGCAGCCATCATCAGATTTTCTGTGCCGGTCACGGTGACCGTGTCGAACACAATATGCGCGCCTTGCAGCCGGTCCGCCCGTGCTCTGATAAAACCATTTTCGACAACGACATGTGCGCCCATCGCCTGCAGCCCCTGAACGTGCAGGTTCACGGGTCGCGCGCCAATCGCGCAACCGCCTGGCAAAGAAACGTCTGCCTCGCCAAACCGCGCCACCAGCGGCCCGAGTACAAGAATCGATGCACGCATTGTCTTGACGAGCTCGTAGGGCGCGCACCTGTTCGTAACACCGCTGCTATCGACTTCTACATTGAGCTTTTCGTCAAAGGTCACCTGCACGCCCATGCTCTGCAAGAGCGTGATGGTCGTCGCGACATCTTTGAGCTGCGGAACGTTGCTGACCGTTACCGGCTCAGTGGCCAGCAAGGTCCCGGCCAGAATCGGCAATGCGGCGTTTTTGGCGCCCGATACATCGATTGTGCCGTTGAGTGCGGTGCCACCCTGAATCAGTAATTTATCCACGCCGGCTAGCCCGCCTGCTCCAGATCGCGCCATTCCTCCGGCGTGTGGGCACGAATGGACATCGCATGAATCTCGTTGCCCATCAGGCTACCGAGGCAGCCATAGACAAGTTGATGCCGTTGGATGCGCCTTTTCCCGGCAAATGCTGCCGCGACGATGACTGCTGCATAGTGCGTATTGTCGTCGCTGTAAACTTTGACATCTGCATTCTCGAGCCCGTTTTCGATAAGTGTCTTAATCTCTGCCGGATCCATAATTATGAGTTCTGCCTTTTATATGTTGACGCGGCGCGCAGTGTAACAAACACAAGGATCATCCATTGTGTATTATTGGCGACCCAGCCACGTTTTGGGGCAGAACGCCGTTAGTATCGAAAACGGCGATTAAATGTCCATAATCCAGAGCAACCAGAAGATACGCATACCCAGATGCTCGTCAATATTATTGAAGTCGTTATTGGTCTTATCCTCCTGATCTGGGGCGCCGACCGCTTCGTCCACGGCGCCGCAGCTACTGCGCGCAACCTGGGCGTTGCGCCGCTGATGATCGGCTTGACGATCGTTGCGTTTGCAACTTCCGCACCGGAAATCCTGGTTTCAATCGTCGCGGCATTGCGCGATGAACCCGACCTCGCCGTTGGCAATGCCATTGGTTCAAATATCGCGAATGTTGGCCTGGTTCTCGGCACCGTGGCTTTGATCCGGCCAATAGAATTGAAGTCGGCCACGCTGCGTCGTGAAATGCCGGCTTTGCTGGCTGTGTCGCTGCTGACGATCGCACTTTTTCTGGATTCGTTTCTCAGTCGGGTGGACGGCTTTGTATTGCTAACCGGCCTCGTTATCGTACTGATATGGCTGGCACGACTTGGCTTTCGCTCTTCCGCCAGCGATCCGATGCAAGCCGAATACGAAGCGGAAATTCCCAAGCATGTCAAAATGAAGTCAGCAATATTCTGGCTTTTGGTAGGAATAGGCACGCTGCTCGGCGGTGCTCAGTTGATGGTTGAGGGTGCCATAGAAATCGCCCAGACACTTGGCGTCTCTGAAGTCGTTATAGGCGTTACGCTGGTGGCGCTTGCTACCAGTCTGCCGGAGCTGGCCGTGTCGCTGGTCAGTGCGCTCAAAGGTGAGTATGGCCTCGCAATTGGCAATATTGTTGGCTCGAACACCTTTAATCTGCTCGCGGTGATTGGTGTTGCAGGAGTGATCCAGCCTGCAGCCTTGCCACCATCGGTTCTGTCACTGCATATATTCGTCATGGTCGCATTTACACTCGTGCTGTTCGCCCTGACCTACGAATATGACGGCAAGGGAAAAATTACGCGTTTCGAAGGATTTTCACTGGTTGCCGCCTATTTGGCCTACCAGACGTATGTCGTGCTGCAAAACATTTAGCTGCCTGTTGAAAAAGCCATCCATGGCCTTTTCAACAGGCTGTTAGTATCACTCCCACGGGATATGAACCTATTGCCGGAGACCAGTCGTTGGCGGAAACTCTGAACAAAGACCTTATTGCGCTTGCCGGGCGAGTACTCGAAATCGAGTCACACGCCGTCATGCAACTCAAGTCCAGGCTTGACGAATCGTTTACCAGGGCCTGCCAGTTGTGCCTTGAGACGGAAGGCCGTGTCGTGGTCACCGGAATGGGCAAGTCGGGCCATATCGGCGGCAAGATAGCGGCCACGTTGGCCAGCACTGGCACACCCTCTTTTTTCATGCACCCGGCGGAGGCCAGCCATGGCGACCTGGGAATGATCACAGCGCACGATTTGCTGCTTGCCGTGTCCTATTCAGGAGAAACCGACGAGGTTGTAACCATTCTGCCGCTGATCAAACGTATGGGCGCAAAACTGATAACTCTGACCGGCAATGCCAAATCTACTTTGGCCCTGGCGGCCGACGCTCACCTGGACGTAAGCGTCAGTGAAGAAGCCTGCCCCCTCAACCTGGCGCCTACCGCGAGCACCACTGCAA
The DNA here is from genome assembly GCA_964403695.1 of uncultured Woeseiaceae bacterium. Classification (GTDB taxonomy): domain Bacteria; phylum Pseudomonadota; class Gammaproteobacteria; order Steroidobacterales; family Woeseiaceae; genus SZUA-117. The sequence goes on from CAYOHF010000010.1 coordinate 12,921, forward strand.
CGCTTGCGATGGGCGATGCGCTGGCAGTCGCGTTACTTGAGAGTCGCGGATTCACTGCCGAGGACTTCGCTCTGTCACATCCGAGCGGCAGCCTCGGCAAGCGGCTGTTGCTCCGTGTAGCCGATGTAATGCATACCGGCGACAAAATTCCGTCCGTCATGGAGGACGTCAGTTTGAGCGATGGTCTGCTCGAGATGACGGAGAAAGGTCTCGGCATGACAGCGATAGTTGACCGTAACCAGCATGTACTTGGCGTTTTTACCGATGGAGATTTGCGACGTGCTCTGGACCAGGGAATCGACGTACATAAGACGACAATGCAATCTCTAATGCATCGTGATTGCATCGTAACCGGCCCGGACATATTGGCAGCAGAAGCAGTACACGTTATGGATGAAAGAAAAATTACTGCCTTACTGGTTGTCGATAACAACAATGTATTGGTTGGCGCGTTGAACGTGCATGATCTTTTTCGTGCAGGAGTAATGTAAGTACGATGAGCAATGTGACTTCTTCAGGTGGCAGGGAGTTGCCAGCGGACATAGGCCTGGTTGCCTTTGACGTCGACGGCGTATTCACCGATGGTCGCTTTTATTTATCAGATGATGGTTGCGAGTCAAAAGCGTTCAACACTCAGGATGGCTTCGGCATCCGGACGTTGTTGCAGGCTGGCATCGAAGTCGCAGTAATCAGCGGTCGTCGCTCGAGGGCCGTCGAACTGCGCATGAGCGAACTCGGTGTGACGCATGTCATTCAGGGCTGCAAAGACAAAGTCGCAGCGTTTGACGAACTGATTAGTAAGCTCGGCGTAGGCATAGATCAAACTGTGTACGTCGGAGATGACGTTCCAGACCTGCCGTTGCTCAGGCATGCCGGTTTTGCTATTGCCGTTGCGAACGCGGTCGCAGATGTGCAGGCGCAGTGCGACGTAACCACGAGAGCATCCGGTGGCTTTGGTGCCGTGCGGGAGGTGTGCGAATTATTGCTCGCCGCTGGCGGCAACGCCAGCTGATGAGTACGCGGAACGTAATCACATATGTGGTGTTGATATTCGCTGCCATTGGTAGCTGGTACGTGGCAAGCACATTGCAAACCACGGAAATGACGCAAAATGTTGCAAGCTCTGCGGGCGACGGTTTTTACCTTCGCTCGGCCCGCATCCTGGGCACCGATGATCAGGGTCAGTTCTTGTATGAAATAGAAGCCGAGTTCGCCGAGCAACAGCCAGATGGCGAAGTCGAATTACACAATGTCAGAGTCAGTTACTCGCCCAGCGCCGAAATTCCGTGGACGATCAACGCGGACCTTGCGACCGTAAGCAATACCGACCCCGATCAGACCATGTTACAACTCAGTGGTCATGTCATCGCACTCAGTAATGAAGGCTTTGCAGGAGAGGCCACGGAATTACGTTCACCGACACTCGAAATCGATCCGAACAATTACATTGCCCAAACCCAAAGCCGGGTGCAGATTCGTATTGGCTCCCGCAGCCTGACCGCAACTGGCATGCTAGCATTGCTGCAGGACAACAGATTGCAACTTAAGTCCGACGTCAGCGGCAAATTTGTGCCTTAATCTTTTTTTAGCGAGTAACTGACAGAACGTCCCAATGTCAAACCTCCGAATTCGAAAATCACTGCTATGGATTGCGATCGTATCCCTGTGCCTGCTCAATGCAGCGGTAACTGCGCAGGAAGAGGATTTGCGCCTGCCCATATCGCTGGACGCTGATTCGACTGACTATGACGGCAAAAGCTCGATGCTCATGTTTCGCGGCTTACGACTGTCCCAGGGCAACCTCGGTATTCAGGCAGATGAAGGTCGTGCCAGCAAGCTCGACTTCGAGGACAGCGTTTGGCATTTTTCCGGCAACGTCATAATTGACGTTGAAAATGGCCATATCGAAAGCCACGTAGCCGACCTCACGTTTTCCGGGCACCAGCTAAAGCTCGCCACCATTACGGGTGCACCGGCAACGTTTGAGATGCGGCGACCGGAAACTGATGAGATCACCTATGCAGAAGCGGGGCGACTCGACTATGACTTTACTACCGGCGTTGTAGCCTTTTCGGAGCAGGCGACGATAACGGAGGGCGGCAACCAGATTTCAAGTAATTACCTGGTCTACAACATCATCGAACAACGCATCAACGCCCAATCCGGCGGCGATAGTGACGCGAAAGTAAGGATTACTTATACGCCTGCACCGACAAGCAGTCTGATACCGGGCGAAAACGCGGCAACAGACGACACGCCTCGTGCACAGGAACAGGCCGTGCCAGAAACGGATCCTGAAGATTCAAAAGACAGGGAAAATCCGGGCAGCGACGAAACAACGCCTATTGAACCCGGAAATCGACGCTATGAGCCCGATGACGACATTCCGGATTCGTCGAAAGAAAATCAAACATGAGTACTCTGAGTGTTCAGGATATTGCAAAACGCTACAAATTCCGCGAAGTTGTCAAAGGCATATCCCTGGAGATTGCCAGCGGTGAGGTCGTAGGACTGCTCGGGCCGAATGGCGCAGGCAAGACCACGGCGTTCTATATGATCGTCGGGCTCATTGCATCAGATCGGGGCCAAATCCTGCTCGACGGCAAGGACCTGACGGCGCTGCCGATGCACAAGCGCGCGGCACTGGGACTGGGTTACCTGCCACAGGAAGCATCAATATTTCGCAAACTGACCGTTGAGCAAAATATTCTGGCTATCCTCGAAAACCGCAACGAGCTTGACCGGGCCGGGCGCGAACAGGTGCTCGATCAATTGCTGGATGAACTACACATTGGCCACGTGCGCACAGGCGTCGGTATCAGCCTGTCTGGTGGTGAGCGGCGCCGCGTGGAAATCGCCCGCGCCCTGGCCGCAAACCCGCGCTTTGTTCTTCTCGACGAACCATTTGCCGGCGTCGATCCTATCTCGGTCATCGATATCCAGCGAATTATCAGGCATTTGTGTGATCGTGACATTGGCGTACTGATTACTGACCATAATGTGCGAGAAACGCTCGGAATTTGCTCGCGAGCCTATATACTGAATGACGGAAGCCTGATTGCATCAGGCTCTCCCAATGACATTTTGGAGAATCAGCATGTTCGGGAAGTGTATCTCGGACAGGAGTTCAAACTCTGAGTCAGAATTGCGTACCACTTGTTGAAATTGACGGAGCTTCCGGATTATTCAGGAGACCTGCTAAAGCAAGCACGGGCACTACTCCAGGCAAATATCTGACAGTCACTAATCCATGCTGAAACCAACGCTGCAACTGAAGATCGGTCAGTCGCTGACCATGACGCCGCAATTGCAACAGGCAATACGACTGTTGCAACTACCCGTCCTTGATCTCAGCGCGCAAATCCAGGAAGCGCTTGAAGAAAACATCATGCTGGAGATGGAGGACCTGCCGGATGCCCCGAAGACCAGCGCGGAAACCACTGCTGAAATTGAAACGATAAAGGCTGAGGACAGCTGGCAGTCAAACTCCATCGGCAATATCCAGGATGGCGGCTGGAATGGAGAAGGCCGACCGATTCAGGAATTTGCTGATCAAAGCGGACAATCACTTCGCGAGCACCTCCTTTGGCAGCTCGAGCTTGAACACTTTACACCGCGCGAGGCAGTGATCGGCGAAGCGCTAATCGATGCCATTAATGATGATGGTTATCTGACCGCCGAACTCGATGATATGGGTGATTACCTCGACGCAGAGACAGAAGTCACGCGCGAGGAAATTGAGCAGGTGCTGACGAAAGTACAGTGCCTCGATCCGATCGGCATTGGCGCCAGATCACTTTCAGAATGCATCGTTTTACAGCTGCGCCAGCTGGAAGTGACAACGCCCTGCCTCGATATTTCCATGCGGCTGGCGACGGATCATCTGGATCTCATCGCCAGCCAGGAATACGGAGAAATTCGTCGCGCCTTAAGAACCTCGGAGGCCGACCTTGATGTTGCGCTGGCACTGGTGCGCAGCTGTAACCCCAAGCCAGGTCTTGCCGTGAGCCCGGTCTCCGCACAATACGTAATTCCGGACGTTTTCGTGCGCAAAATAGACAACCGCTGGCAAATCGAAATTAGCGCATCCGGCGTCCCCAAAATATCGGTCAATCAACAATACGCCAAGTTATTGCGTGGCAATGGTGGCCACGATGCACTTCGCACCCAGTTACAGGAGGCCCGCTGGCTGGTGCGCAGCCTCGAAATTCGTAACGAAACACTGCTAAAAGTGGCGACATCTATCGTTTCACGGCAAAAGGAGTTTCTCGAACATGGCGACGAGGCCATGAAGCCGCTAGTATTAAGAGACGTTGCGGAAGCCATTGGAATGCATGAATCCACGATATCCCGGGTGACTACCAACAAGTACATGCACACGCCGCGTGGCGTGTTCGAATTCAAGTACTTTTTTTCGAGCCACCTGTCCACGACAGATGGAGAAGAGCAGTCTTCGACCTCGGTTCGCGCCAAGATTCGCAAGCTGATCGGTGCGGAGAATCCCAAGAAGCCACTCAGTGACAGCAAAATTGCCGACCTTCTTGCTGGCGAGGGTATTTCAGTTGCGCGACGAACAGTGGCGAAATATCGTGAAGCGATGAAAATTGCATCGTCAAGCGAAAGGAAAATCAGAAAGCCGAGATAGGTATATGTTTGAATCTATTGAAGAATTGATCGAAGAAGCAAGATAGGTATATCAACTGATTGGAAAATAACAGGAGGGCCTTAAGCTCAATTACACGAGACAGCAAAGTTCTCGGACGCTCGATAAGAGGTAGCGGACGCAAGCTTTAAATAACATTGTTCGACCACAGGAGAATATTATGCGATTAGATGTAACGGGCCACCATGTCGAGGTTACGGCGCCATTGAGAGAATATGTCGTCAACAAAATAGAAAGAATTGAAAGACACTTCGACCGGGTAACGAACGTGCATTGTATTTTAACAGTGGAAAAACAGAGGCATAAGGCTGAAGCCACGTTGAGCATAAACGGTGGTAATATTTATGCCGATGCAACAGAAGATAGTATGTACGCGGCCATCGATGGCTTGGTAGACAAACTGGATCGGCAGGTTAGAAAGCACAAAGAAAAAAATGCTGATCATCACGCCCGGGATTCAGACAAGAGACAATACAGCTAACAGACTTGTATTCACGCAGTGCGTCGCCGATCTTATTTCCATCGGCGTTCGCGCCGTGTTGATTCAAGGGCATTTGTGATTTCCGTGCAGCTGACCGTCAACACATCGAAATGATTCTTGAAAATCTAGTAAAACCTGACAGCGTTCTTTGCAACGTTTCTGTACGTAGCAAAAAACACGCTCTCGAAATTTTGAGCGAGTTATTGACTCGCTCAAATCCTGATATCGCAAGTGAGGAAGTATTTGCGAAATTAGTTGAACGCGAGCGCCTCGGTTGTACAGGCCTGGACAAAGGCATTGCGTTTCCACATTGTCGCATCAACGGTTTGAAAAAGAGCTGTGCTGCACTGATGAAATTACTCGAACCCGTGGACTTTGATGCGAACGACGGCGAATCTGTCGATCTCGTGTTCGGCCTGATGGTTCCGGCAGAGCTTGAAGCCGCAGACTACGCCGACATCAATCTCCTTACCGACCTGCTTCGTGACGAAGCCATGCTTGCAAGGCTGCGTAACGCAAACTCGAGCAACAATCTTTACGACGCGCTGTTTGCCGGTCAACACGCGCCCGCGGCGAAACTGCAGGGCGCTCAATCGTAATACAGGATAAGTTTTTCGGGGCGAGGCAATGCCGGACGAAAAAAGACTGATTATCGTTAGTGGACTTTCCGGTTCCGGAAAGAGTGTTGCCCTGCACGTGCTGGAAGACCTCGGCTATTACTGTATTGATAACCTGCCGGCGGCGTTACTCAAGCATCTCCTCGACGAAGTAACCAGGCCCGGTGAGAATTCTGCAACCCGTATCGCCGTGGGTGTCGATGCCCGGAACCGGCGCCAGGATCTCGAAGCGTTGCCAGAACTAATCACCGAGCTGAAGAACACTGGCGTCCAGACCGACCTCCTGTATCTGCAGGCAAATGATGACACGTTATTGAGGCGTTACAGCGAGACTCGCCGCCGGCATCCGCTCGCCGATACTGGCATGGAATTGCTGGCGGCCATATCCAGTGAGCGTGAACTGCTCGGTCCGGTGATCAATGCTGCTGACCTCGTCGTCGATACATCCCACAAGAGTGTCTATGAGCTTGCCGATGCGATACGGGAACGTGTCGACAGGCGCGACAGCGACGCTTTATCGATTCTCGTCCAGTCATTCGGTTTCAAGCATGGTATTCCCGCCGACGCTGATTTCGTCTTTGATCTTCGTTGCCTGCCAAATCCCTATTGGAATGCAGAATTGCGCAGGCTAAACGGTCTGGACACAGCCGTTGCTGAATTTCTTGACTCGCAACCGTCGTTCACGCAGATGTATAACGATATTCTGGAATTCCTGCAGCGCTGGATTCCCAAGTATGCGAGCGTTAATCGCAGCTATCTGACCGTTGCCTTTGGTTGCACCGGAGGCCAGCATCGATCTGTCTACATGACCGAAAAACTGGCTCTTACACTCAAGGAAACGCATGATCCGGTGCATACGCGGCACAACGAAATCAGTGTTAGTGCCGCAAATTCTCCCTGACTTGAATCTGTAAGAAAGCTACACTGCGGCACGGTCACTACCGCTGCCTGTTTACCCGCGACCGCGATTCCCGGGCGGAAACACGGGCCATACGGTTGCTCGTACATTATTCGGGTCGAAGACATGGAAGCGAGAGAACACAGTCAGGCAAACCTCTCAATGCTGCGCGAAAGGCTCGGCAGCGGCCGAGTTCGTTCAGCGCAAATGCTCGTGGGCAGCCTGCATCCAGCCGAAGTTGCGCGGCTGCTCGAATCTCTGCCATTGCACGAACGCGCCGTTATCTGGGAGATGGTCGGCGCTGACAATGAAGGTGACGTGCTGGTCGAACTCGCGGAGGAAGTCCGTGATGGCCTGATTGAAGGTATGCAGACAGACCAGCTGGTCGCTGCGATTGAGGGCATGGAGCTTGACGACCTCGCGGACCTGCTCGCCGATCTGCCGGAAGCACTAACCCAGGAAGTATTGCGCTCACTGGATCACCAGGACCGCGATCGACTCCATGCGGTTATGTCCTACGACGAGGACAGCGCCGGCGGCCTGATGAACGTCGACATCATTACCGTTCGCCCGGACGTAACACTGGACGTCGTGCTGCGTTACCTGCGAGCTCGTGGAGAAATACCTGACGCCACGGATACTATCTATGTCGTCAATCGTAATAACGAATACTTTGGCTCACTTTTTCTGTCCCGTCTGTTGACGCTCGACCCCAATCTGTCCGTTGCCGAAGCGATGTCAGCGGACATCCAGCCAATTCCTGCGAATACGCCGTCACTGGAGGTGGTCTGGGAATTCGAAAATCGCGACTTGTTATCGGCGCCCGTCGTGGACAATGAGAACCGGGTCGTCGGCCGTATCACTGTCGACGATGTCGTTGACGTCATTCGCGATGAAGCTGAGCACTCGCTGATGGGTGCTGCCGGTCTTGATGAAGAAGACGATATGTTTGCGCCAGTGGTAAAAAGCGCGCAGCGGCGTGCATTATGGCTGGGCATCAATCTTGCGACCGCATTTCTGGCGGCATCCGTTGTGGATTTATTCCAGACAACGCTGGACAAAATTGTGCTGCTCGCCGTGTTGATGCCGGTTGTGCCCAGCATGGGTGGTGTAGCGGGAAGTCAATCGCTGACAATCATCACGCGCGCTATCGCACTTGGACAGATAGACAAAACCAACGCCGATCGAATCCTGCGCAAGGAGCTGCTCGTTGGTATTCTGAATGGGGTGGCCTGGTCGCTCGTCGTGGCACTTTTTACGTATCTGTGGTTTGGCCAATGGGACATCGGTGCCGTTATCGCCGGAGCCATGATTATCAACATGTCCGTCGCTGCTATCGCCGGATTCGCCGTGCCACTGACGTTGAAGCGCCTGAAGATCGACCCGGCACTTGCCGGCGGCGTCGTGCTGACAACTATCACCGATGTCGTCGGTTATATGTCCTTCCTGGGTCTCGGCGCCATCTTTCTTCTCTAGCCAGAATATTTCATGAGTGGGCGGGGCTGTCGAAGCCACTCAGGTCTTTCTGTACCCAACCCGGCGCAAACAGTCGTGGCACGTCCTTGCCGGTGACGAAATCCATTAAATGATCTTTTACCTTCATAGCGTCGTTGTAGCCGAGCTCGATGAGTTCCCGCGTGTAACCCTGCTCGAAAAGTAGAAAACTCAACAAACGATTTTCACTTGTGCTGCGGCCACGTATACCACGTAACAACGCGCGCAAGGCAAGCGGCATTTCTTTACGGTGCCGATAGGCGATCTCTCGCAAATCCTTGCTCGGCAGTACCACCATCGTGTCAATAGCGCGCATCCTGGTCAGCGAGCCTGTCCTGTGTTCGGGCGCTACCGAGTCGATCAACTGGTTAATTCTGGTCATCCGCTCGAGGTCGGAATACAGACCATCCATAAAAAGCGTGTCGAGCATGTAACCGGCAATCAGCGCAAAACTTGGAAAAGGCTGTGGCTTTGCCGGGTCAGGGGCAGGCAGGGCTGTCTCATCACGCACACCGATAACCAGAATCCTGTCGGCACCAAGGTGGATTGCAGGACTAAGCGGCGTTGCCTGGCGCATTGCACCATCACCGAAATATTCTCCGCCAATCCTTACCGGAGGAAAAATCATAGGCACAGCAATACTGGCCATCAAATGATCGAGGTCGAGTGATTCACGTTTACCTAATCGTCGGGTTCTCGACCAGGACCGGCAACCGCGCTCCGCCTGGAAAAAAGATGTCGAACGCGCCGAGCCATACCCGGCTGCAGTAACCGCAACCGCCTGCAAATAACCGGCATCGATCGATGCCTCGATTCGTGGAAACCGCACGTTGCGACTGAGTAAAGAACGAAGCGGTGAATTGTCGAGCAATGACTTCGGCATGCCGACGATGAAACCCCCAAGCACTATCGACGCAAACCAGTGCAAGCTGCTTTTCAACATTGTCGCACTGTCTGTACGGAATACCTGACCACTATGAAAATGTCCCCAGACCCTTTCAAGTTCGGCCACGGCGACTCTGAACTGGCGCGCCTTGCTGGCCAGCACGACCGAATTTATCGCCCCTGCGGACGTGCCACTTATGATCGGAAAAGGATTCACGCTGCCTGGCGGCATCAATTCGGCTATGGCTTTCAGCACGCCAACCTGGAACGCGCCGCGCGCGCCGCCACCTGGCAAGACCAGTCCCGTCTTCGTCTCTTTTGGATGCTTTTTCATAGTGATGGCGTATTATAGTGTGTTGGCGTCAGACGCCAACTGTGCAATGCACATTACCTATAATTTCCCCCATTGTTCGAGATAGAGGTTCAATTCCATGAAACTTGTCGTATCAATACTGTCGGCATTTTCTCTTTTACTCATTGGCAGTGCCGCGTCGCTGGCTGAGCCAGTCACTAGTGGAGACGTTGCGCCGGATTTCGAACTTACTGACCAGGATGGCCAGTTGCACTCAATCGAAGACTATCGCGGCAAATGGGTTGCATTGTATTTCTACCCGAAGGACGGCACACCCGGCTGCACAACCGAAGCCTGCGAATTTCGCGACAATATATTTGCATTCAAGAACCTGGACTGCCAGATATTGGGTGTAAGCCTGGATGATGCGAGTTCGCACAAGGAATTTTCCGAGAAACATGGTCTGCCGTTTCCGCTATTGGCAGACACCGAGGGAACGACAGCAAATGCTTATGGCGTAAAAACCAGGATGTTGGGTATCGCGTACGCAAAACGGCAGACTTTCCTTATCGATCCGGACGGAAAAATCGCCAGGCATTATGCTGACGTGGACCCGGACTCGCACTCAGAAGAACTGCTGGCCGACCTGGAAGCATTGCAAAATAATTAGGTGGTCATTGTAAGATTCTTGATTTGGTTGCAGGAGCGGCATCCGACGCCCTGATATAACAGAATCAATGCAGGCTTTTGATACCGTCGTCCAGGCCTCTGATCGTCAGCGGAAACATACGGTCATCCATTAGTTCGCGCGCCAGCTTGACCGAGGGCGTGTAATCCCAGCGCTCCTGTGGCTCCGGATTCAGCCAGATTGCTTTTGGGTAGGCGCTGAGCAATCGCTTGATCCACACAGCACCCGGCTCTTCATTCCAGTGCTCTACGCTGCCACCTGGATATACAATTTCGTACGGGCTCATTGTCGCATCGCCCACAAACACCAGTTTATAGTCCGGACCATATTTGTGCGTGATATCGCTGGTTGGAATTTTTTCCGCGTGCCGCCTGCGATTGTCCTTCCACATACTTTCATAAACGAAATTGTGGAAATAAAAGTATTCGAGATGTTTAAACTCAGATCGTGCCGCTGAAAACATTTCTTCGCATATACGCACGTGGTCATCCATCGAGCCGCCAATATCGAGACACAGCAGCACCTTGACCGCATTGTGGCGTTCCGGAACCATGCGAATATCGAGCAAACCCGCATTTCTCGCCGTTTTGTCAATCGTATCTTCAAGATCGAGTAGGTCGGCGGCACCTTCACGCGCAAATTTGCGCAGCCGGCGCAAGGCGATCTTGATATTGCGCGTCCCAAGCTCGACCTTGTCATCCAGGTTGCGGTACTCGCGTCGGTCCCACACTTTCACACCACGCCGGTGGCGCGAACCCTGCTGACCAATCCTCATCCCTTCAGGGTTATATCCATAGGCGCCGAAAGGTGATGTGCCGGCGGTGCCGATCCACTTGCTGCCGCCCTCATGCCGTTCGTCCTGCTCCTCGAGTCGCTCGCGCAGCGCATCCATCAACTCGTCAAAACCGCCCATTGCTTCAACGGCTGCAAGTTCTTCTTCCGAGAGCAAGAGCTCAGCCTGTTTGCGCAACCACTCATCGGGCACGTCTGCCAGCAGTGACTTGTATGCATCCTCGATGCCCTGGAAATGAGCGGCAAATACTTTATCAAAGCGATCGTATTGCGCCTCATCCTTGACCATGCAAGATCGCGAGAGGTAATAGAAATCATCGACACTCTGGCCTGCGACACCCTTTTGCATAGCTTCGAGCAGGGTTAGCAGCTCCGTGATGGACGGCTTAAGGCCACCTCGCCTGAGCATGAAAAAGAATTCGATCAACACTAAAAGATGGCCCGTTATGCGTTGCCACGCCGATCGAGAAAAACCAATTGCTCAAATAAATGAACATCCTGCTCATTCTTTAGCAACGCACCATAAAGCGGTGGTATGGCTTTGCGGGAATCCCCGGAGCGCAAAACCTCGGGCGGGATATCTTCCGCAAGCAAGAGCTTGATCCAGTCCAGCAATTCGGAAGTTGAAGGTTTTTTCTTCAGGCCACGCACATCCCGCACCTTGTAAAAAGCCTCCAGCGCCTCCTTCAGCAACGCCTTTTTCAAATCCGGAAAATGTACATTGACGATCTGTTCCATCGTTTCCTTGTCGGGAAACTTGATGTAATGAAAGAAACAGCGTCGCAGGAAAGCATCCGGCAATTCTTTCTCATTGTTGCTCGTAATAATAATAATCGGTCGGTTCTTCGCCTTGACGACCTCTTTGGTTTCGTAAACAAAAAACTCCATGCGGTCGAGTTCCTGTAACAGGTCATTCGGAAACTCGATATCAGCTTTGTCTATTTCATCAATTAACAGGACTGGTTGCACGTCAGCTTCAAATGCCTCCCACAACTTGCCGCGCACGATGTAATTGGCAATGTCGTGAACACGGTCGTCGCCGAGTTGCGAGTCACGCAGTCGGGCGACCGCGTCGTAGTCATACAGACCTTGTTGTGCCTTGGTCGTAGACTTGATGTGCCACTCCAGCAGTGGCTTGCCCAGCGCGCTGGCGACTTCGATCGCGAGTTGCGTTTTGCCGGTGCCAGGCTCGCCTTTAATGAGTATGGGGCGTTCCAGCGTTACCGAGGCGTTGACCGCCATTTTCAGGTCATCAGTCGCGATGTATGCGTTAGTGCCGGTGAATTTTTTCTGTGTCATGCGAAATATCCGTTATTTATTACTATGCTTGGCTGTCTGTCGAAAAACTACGTTCTTCGAAAGTTTGCGCGGTACAAGGATGTACCGCCATTTTCAATGGTTGTAAACCATTGAAAATGGGAGCAATTCGAAAACCACGTTTTTCGAATTGCGATGTTGAAAAAGCCATGGATGGCTTTCTTCAACAGATTACAATTATCCGCGCTCAGTCGAACGGGTACAAGACCACAAGGGATGATGTTGTCACGGCGTCGCGGCCGCCTTCAAGGTCAGTGTGTAGCGCGCCTCACCAGGTAGAAAGTTGCTGGCTCGCCCCTGGACCCAGTCTGTGTGGCCAATCCGATAAAAATCGGACAAGGGATGCCCGCTCTGGCCAGCCGGCATATGCAGATAACCGCGGCTCTCATCACCCGGCGAAACAGCGAATCTTTCTGAGGCACCAAATGAAGGTCCCTGGGCCCTGGGTAGATTCGAGTCACCGGGTAGCTGATCTGCGGGCATATTCAGCCAACGAGATACTATCGGCAGCGCATTACTCATTGGGTGACTAATACGCGCCGTGTTGCGTTCTCCCCAGGTCCTCTGCGCCAACCCGTCATCGTAATTGTCAGAGAAGCACTGCAGGTTTGCATCAACCGCCTGTAATAGAAGGTCATGCCAACTTTTGTATTGCGCGGACAGCAAATGAGCTGGCTGTTCATTGAGCAGCGTCTGCAACGGGCTTTCGAACTGATTACTGATGCGTAGCCCGATTTCTTCACCAAATCTCTCGCGCACCGGCTGCACCAGCATATTGAACACACGATTGCGCACCTCTAAACGAAATGCCCGGACCAGTCGGTATCCGACCGAATCCACTGACGCGTGCTGCGACCAGCCTGCAACCAGTTCGCGATACTCCTGGCGTGCCTTGTGACCGGCAACCGCTTCATCATTAAGCGCGCGGAGCAAGATATCTCGCCATTCACTAAGAAATATTGCCCTGTCATCAAGTTGCACAGCGAGCATATCAAGTGGCTCGAATTGATCAGCTGCAAACAGGTTGTCGCGAATTTGCCGGGCTCTTGCACCGAGGTCATATCCGCCATCGCCAATTTTTCGCAGTGCTTCGCCATCGGCAACTCTTGCGTTAGCGGTCCAGATACGTCCTGACTCAGGGTTGAGAACACGTGGATAATCCTCTGCTGCCAGCCAGCCGGTCCAGCCCTCAGTCTCGCTCCAATCGACAGGCAACCATGAATCGTAATCAGACCGCAGCGGAATTTTTCCTGCGATAGTCCAGCCTATATTGCCGGCAGCGTCACCAACGACGAAATTTTGTGGCGGCATGCCGATCCGGTTGGCAACCTGTAATGCTGCTGCAGTATTGGTCACAGATTCCAGGTCGAGATGGTTGATATTGACTGCTTCGGGGTGGTGAGCAATCCAGCTTACGGCCAACAGCCGATCGGGATCAGCATTGTCATCGAGAAGCGGGCCCCAAATCGTTTCTCGCACGACCAGTTCTTCAGGATCGCTGTCCTTGACCAGAATCCGTTCGCGATACTCAGAATACTTTCGCTCACCTTGCGGCGTCACATAAGTATCGGGCTCGCTGCCAGCTTTGATAATTACGGCATCGGACCAGTCGCCATAACTGTTGGTATTTCCCCAGGCAACATTGCCGTTGCTGCCGGCAACCAAAATTGGTGCACCGGGAATGGTCAATCCACTCAGGTCGATTGACTGCGAACCGGTAACTCGCAACCGTGCCCGGTAGAAAACGTTCGGCACAGTGATGCCAAGGTGCATATCGTTCGCAACAATTGCGCGACCGCTCGCGGTCAGTTTGCCTGCGATCGCCCAATTGTTGCTGCCCGGCAAAAGCACATCGGCGTTCACGGGTAACGTGTGATTGTCTGCAGTGGGCGCAATGCCAGAAACATCGAATTCGGCCGCGTCAGGCATTGACGCCGCCTCCCGGGGCTTACCCATCAACGGCGCATCCCACTTCGTTCCGTGTTGGTAAAGCCAGTCGTAGACCCGATTTGGTAAAACCTGTTGCACCAGACCGCGCCGCACATCTCGGCTTGCTCGCTCGTCATTCAGATCCAAATACATCGAATAGACAACAAGAAGAGTATCTTCTTCTACCCACGGCCGTGGGGACGCACCGAGCAGAAAGTATTCAAACGGCTTCGCCCCGAGCCCTGCCAAACCGTCGTTTACGCCATCGGCATACGCGGAAATGATATCTGCATCCGCAGCCGATACATTCTCCAAAACCGTGCTGGCCCGGGCACGGAAGCGATGAAACCGGTTTCGCTTGTCGCGCACCAGGGCGAGCGCACCAAAAAGCTCTGACAGCTCACCGGCCGCATTGCGCCGCGTCAGATCCATCTGGAAAAATCGATCCTGCGCATGTGCGTAACCCGTTGCATAAGCCAGGTCGCGGCGATTTTCTGCCGTTATAACTGGTATTCCCGCAGCATCACGAGCAATCGTTGCATCCGCCGACAACCAGGTTAGCTCAATTTCTCCGTCAATCCGTGGCAGGCTTTTGTTGAGTAACACCCACCCCAGTGAAATGCCGACGACGACCAGAGTCAGCGCAACCCACATCAAACGAGCGATGAGTCGTTTCATTTGCTGCGTACCTTTGGCGCCTGTTTTAGATAGATGAGTTGACGCTGATGATCTTCATCGAATTTGTGCCGCCTGACACGCCACTCAGATCACCCTGCGTGAAGATCACGAGGTCGCCTTCTTCAACGAGTTCATTGGATAACAAAGTCGCGAAGATGTTCCCGTATAACTTCCGGGGGTCATCATTTTCAATGGTAAATGACACGGGATAGACACCGCGATACAAATTGACTCGCCGGCTCGTCGCGTCATGCGGTGTGAATGCGTACACCGGAATATCAGATCTTATGCGCGACATCCACAGCGTCGTTGAGCCGGATTCTGTCAGGGCAATAATGGCTTTTACCTTGAGGTGATTAGCCGTGTACATAACGGCCATCGCTATGGCTTCATCAACTTCCTCAAACTGGTCATCCATCCGATGTGTTGTTCTGCGGCGTGTAAGGGCATATTTTTCAGCACCCTTGCAAACGTTGCTCATCGCCGAGATTACAGCCACTGGATATTTACCGACGGCGGTCTCAGCTGACAACATGACCGCGTCCGTACCATCCATCACCGCGTTGGCGACATCTGACGCTTCTGCACGAGTTGGCACCGGGCTCTCGATCATGGACTCCATCATTTGCGTCGCCGTGATCACAACTTTATTCATTCGTCGCGTTTTGCGGATGATGTTCTTCTGCATGCCGGTGAGTTCTGCATAACCCATTTCCACGCCGAGGTCACCACGTGCGACCATGATGACGTCGCTTGCTTCGATAATGGAATCGATACAGTCCAGCGCTTCAGTGCGTTCGATCTTGGCTATAATTTCCCCTTTGCCACCGGCCGCACGAAGCAGCGTCCGAGCCTCCTCGACATCCGCGGCACTGCGCACAAAAGAAACAGCCAGGAAATCCATCTCCATTTCAGCGGCAAAAATAATATCTTGTTTGTCTTTGTCCGTCAGTGCCGGTGCCGACAATCCGCCACCTTCGCGATTGACGCCCTTGTGATCCGAGAGAACGCCACCAACGACAACAGTGGTGTGGATCCTGGTGCCATCGACCTTATTGACACGCAATGTCATCTGCCCATCATTGAGCAACAGAATATCGTTCTCCTGCACATCATTGTGCAGGTTTTCATAAGCGACGCCGACGCCCTTGATGTCGCCATCAAACTCGCCAACAGCGGAATCAAGATAAAACGCGTCACCTCTGTACAACGTCACGCGGTTATTCTTGAAGCGTCGGATACGTATTTTGGGCCCCTGCAAGTCGCCAATAACGCCAACAAAACGTCCGCACTCCAGAGCTGCCTGCTGCAATCGCTGCAATCGCCCTTTCTGCTCTTCGTGATTGCCGTGGGAGAAATTAAAACGCGCCACATCAAGACCGGCAACGATCATATCGTGTAACGTTTTTGAGTCATCAGTCGACGGCCCGAGGGTTGCGACTATCTTTGTTCTGCGTAGCATGGGCGCGATTATTGCACACACAACCAGTTATCGCTGCGTACATTTACCGATGTATCAAATGAATGAAACAGGTAAGCTGTTTCGACTCGTCGATCGTTTAACTTGAAGGACAAGCAGACTCTCATGATCAATCGCCGCCGTTTCCTGCAAACACTGGCCGTCGCAGCCGCCAGCCCGGTATCGGGCATCAGACAAAGTGCCGCTGAGAATGGCGCTGGATTTGGCAGGTTGATTGCGGATCCGGCCGGCGTCATCGACTTACCCGAAGGTTTTAGCTACACCGTCGTTTCGCGAAAGGGCCAGGAAATGGACGACGGTTTGCTGGTACCAGGTCTCCCAGATGGCATGGCGACTTTCGCCGGCGAAGACGACACAATCATCCTGGTTTGCAATCATGAAATTCATCCGTATGAGTTATCTTTAAGCCCGTTTGGCGGAAAAGCACAACGGTACGAACGTGCAGATCGCAGCAGAATCTATGACAGAGGGGCCGACAGTTCGCCGGGCCTTGGCGGCACGACGACAATTCACTATGACCCGGCAACCCGCCGCAGAACGCACATGCACATGAGCCTGATGGGTACGGAGAACAACTGTGCAGGTGGTCCTACACCCTGGGGAAGCTGGTTGAGCTGCGAAGAGTGTTTTTATGACCCGGGAACATCGTTTGAGAGCGCACACGTAATTGGTCGTGACCAAAAACACGGCTACGTCTTTGAAGTACCGGCATCCAGTCTTGAGGCAGTCGAGCCTGTACCGCTCAAGGACATGGGTCGTTTTGAACACGAAGCAGCGGCGGTTGATCCGGCTTCGGGCGTGATCTACATGACCGAGGACCGGCACCAGAGCTTGTTGTATCGATTCATTCCAACAAAAGCCGGGGAACTGCAACGCGGCGGTCGCCTGCAGGCACTGGCCATAAAGGGACAACCGGAATTCGACACGCGCAACTGGGTCGACGCGGACGGCATGTTGCCCGGCACCTGGCTGGAAACAACCTGGGTCGACCTCGAGGACCCGGACGGCAGTGAGAACGACCTGCGCTTTCGCGGGCGCGAAAAAGGCGCAACTATTTTCGCGCGCGGCGAGGGACTTTGTTATGCGGACGGTGACATCGTTATGGCCGCCACCATTGGTGGGCGCCAACGTCTCGGTCAGATTTTCACCTACCGGCCAAGCCCGGCTGAAGGCACTCCCGCTGAGAAGTCGAATCCGGGCAAGCTCCGCCTGTTTACTGAGTCAACAAAAGACAGCATCCTGCGTCATGCAGACAATCTCACCTTAAGTCCATGGGGCGATCTGATCATCTGTGAAGATACCGCGACGCATTGTGGCCTTGTCGGCATACGCCCGGATGGCCAGCAATATGCGCTGGCTGACAATGCACACACGCGCTCGGAACTTGCGGGAATTTGTTTCTCGCCGGACGGCAAAGTGATGTTCGTGAATATCCAGGTGAACGGCACAACACTGGCAATCACAGGCCCATGGTCAACTAATGCATAAAAAACCGCTGACCGAAAATTCCACAAATTTCAGGTTATCAAGAGCCCATAAACTGTAGGAAGCATTCGTAGGAGCCCGCCCAGCGGGCGACAAACATTTCGCCGCATGTTGTAAACATGCGGCGAAATTTTTGCAAAACACCAACCCGGCACACCCGCTCAAAAACCGCACCTGCCAGGTTACAGCTAACCGCGAAAATCCAGCCCAATCGCCCGCTAGGCGGGCTCCTACAGCTTATTTATTCATCTCTGCAGCCCGCTCTTCCAGTATCGCCACAGCTGGCAACGTCTTACCTTCAACAAACTCAAGAAACGCCCCGCCGCCCGTCGAAATGTAAGATATATCTCCGACTACACCATACTTATCGATAGCCGCCAGAGTGTCACCGCCCCCCGCGATCGAAAAAGCGGGGCTTGCGGCGATGGCCTCTGCGAGCGCTTTGGTGCCTGCACCAAACTGATCGAACTCGAATACGCCGACCGGACCGTTCCAGATAATGGTTCCTGCATTCGCGAGAATATCGGCAAATTGCAAGGCTGTCCTGGGGCCGATATCGAGAATTAATTCGTTGTCAGCAACGTCGCTTACCGACTTGATAGTGGCACTGGCATCCGCTGCGAATTCATCCGCTACGACAACGTCAATGATCAGAGGAATGGTGGCTCTGTCTGCAGAGTTGCCTGCCAGCGCGCTGGCAGTATCCAGCATGTCCATCTCACACAATGACTTGCCGACGTTGTGCCCGGCTGCTGCAATAAACGTATTGGCAATGCCACCGCCGACGATTAACTGGTCAACAATATTTGCCAGGGCGTCGAGCACGGTGAGTTTGGTGGATACTTTTGATCCACCAACAATCGCCACCAATGGTCGTGCAGGGTTGTCCAGCGCCCTGGCCAACGCAGCCAGTTCGCCACTGAGCAGCGGCCCCGCACAGGCCAGCTTCGCATGCCTGGCGACGCCGTAAGTGCTTGCCTGTGCCCGATGCGCGGTACCAAAAGCATCCATCACAAAGACATCGCAAAGTGCCGCCATGCGCTGCGACAATTCATCATCGCAGGCCTTCTCTCCTGGCAGGAAACGAACATTCTCCAGCAGGACAATTTGCCCCGCCTCGATTTCAACACCATCGATCCAGTCGCTGATCAGGGGCACGTTGATACCCAGCAACTTCGATAACGTTGTTGCAACCGGCGCCAGCGAAAACTCGTCAGCAGGCTGACCTTCCGTTGGACGACCAAGATGGGACATCAACATCACGGCAGCACCAGCTTCATGTGCCGCACGAATGGTCGGTAGAGCCGCCCGTATGCGGGCATCACTCGTGACTTGCCCGTTCGCAACAGGAACGTTCAGATCCTCGCGAATCAATACACGCTTCCCAGCGAGATCGAGGTCGCTCATGGAGATGGTCGCCATCCGGACGTTACCGACTGTCGCTGGCTATTTTGCGTTATGCAAAGCGATCGCCGTATCCAGCATGCGATTCGAGAAACCCCACTCATTGTCGTACCACGAGCAAACCTTAACGAGCGTGCCCTCCATTACCTTGGTAAGGCCAGCGTCATAGGTAGAGGAAGCAGGATCGTGATTGAAGTCGACAGATACAAGGGGTTCGTCGTTATAAGCCAGAACGCCTTTTAACTCGCCTTCACTCGCTTCTTTCATGACCGCGTTGATTTCCTCGATGCTGGTTTCGCGCTCGGCAACGAAAGTGAGATCCACAGTTGATACATTTATCGTCGGTACGCGCATCGAAAAACCGTCGAGTCGACCGGCAAGTTCCGGCAAAACGAGACCAACAGCTGCGGCCGCACCGGTCTTGGTTGGAATCTGTGACATGGTCGCAGAGCGTGCGCGTCTTAGGTCACTATGAAAAACATCCGTCAGCACCTGGTCATTGGTATACGCATGGATAGTGGTCATGATGCCGTGTTTAACACCAATTTTTTCATGCAAAGGCTTGACTAGTGGTGCGAGGCAATTAGTCGTGCAGGAGGCATTCGAAATAACCGTATGCTCTTTCTTCAACGTGTCGTGATTGACGCCATAAACGATCGTGGCATCCATCTCGCCACTACCCGGCGCGGAAATAATGACTTTTTTTGCACCGCCGGCAATGTGCTTCCCCGCTGCCTCGCGCGAGCGAAAGAAACCGGTCGACTCGAAAACTATATCAACATCGAGTTCACCCCATGGCAATTGCGCCGGGTCTCTCTCAGCAAGCACGCGAATCCTGTCGCCGTTGACAACCATGTAATCGCCATCAACTTCAATCGTGCCGGGGAAACGGCCGTGCGCAGTATCGCGCCGGGTCAGGTGTGCGTTGGTGTTGGTATCACCCAGATCATTAACGGCAACGATTTCGATTTCGGACCGTTTGTCGCCCTCGTACAACGCGCGTAATACATTGCGGCCAATACGACCATAACCGTTAATTCCGACCTTAATTGTCATCAAATTCTCCTGCTGTATTTTATCCGGCAATGACCGGAAACCAGATCAACCTGCCAGGGTCTCCCTGGCAATTTTTAATACGTTTTCTACGGAAAAACCGAAGTGTTTGAACAACTCACCGGCCGGTGCCGATTCGCCAAACCGGTCCAGGCCAATAACCCGCCCGTTTGCCCCGGCATAAAGCCACCAGGCGTCAGTCACACCGGCTTCTATCACTACGCGAGCCGTAACATCCCCTGGTAATACTTCGTTTTTGTAATCTGCGGATTGAGCCGCGAACAAATTGGTACAAGGCATCGACACGACGCGCGCCTTGACGGCCTCCGCCGCCAGCGCATCCGTGGCGGCAATTGCAAGCGCAACCTCAGAACCGGTCGCAATCAGAATAATGTCAGGTACACCGTCGCAGTCTGCGAGTACGTAACCACCACGGCGGATCAACTGAATTTGTTCTGCTGAACGCGACTGGTGCGGTAATCCCTGGCGAGTAAGTACCAGGCTGGTGGGCCCGTCACTACGCTCGATCGCATCGCGCCAGGCGACGGCTGTTTCAACCGTATCGCACGGTCTCCAGACCCGCATGTTCGGCATAATCCTGAGACTGGCGGTATGTTCCACCGGCTGATGCGTCGGACCGTCTTCACCCAGCCCGATCGAGTCGTGGGTGTAAACAAAGATGTTTTGCAACTTCATCAGCGCCGCCATGCGTAACGCATTGCGGGCGTAATCGGAAAACGTAAGAAATGTTCCCGAATACGGCATCACTCCGCCGTGTAATCCCATGCCGCTACAAATTGCCGACATGCCGAACTCACGCACACCGAAATAAATGTAGTTGCCGGAAGTATCATCACCTGTAATCACCGTCGAACCGTCATGCTTGGTGAGATTTGACCCCGTCAGGTCCGCCGATCCACCGGCGAGCTCCGGCAATAGTGGCGCAAATGCGTTTAGCGCCAGGAGCGACGCTTTACGCGTTGCCATGTCAGCGCCGTCAGCATCGATCGTAGCAATCGCCGCATCCGCATATTCGCTCCAGGCAGCCGGTAGTTCGCCCGAGCCGCGTCGTTCGAATTCCTGAGCAAGCTCGGGGTGCGCCGATTTGTAGGCGCTGTAGATGGCGCTCCATTCCTGCTCACTGGCGGCGCCGCGCGCTTTGGCGTTCCACGCGGTCGCAATATCTTCAGGAATTTCAAAAGGCGGATAATTCCAGCCAAGCTCTACACGTGCTGCAGCAATCTCGTCATCGCCGAGCGGTGCGCCATGTGTGCTGGCTGTGCCCTGTTTATTCGGCGAGCCAAAGCCAATGATCGTTTTGCAACAGATTAGCGTCGGTCGATCGCTGTCGGCAACTGCCGCCTCGATCGCTGTCGCTATCGAGACAGCGTCATGCCCGTCCACATTGTCAATGACCTGCCACCCATATGCGTCAAAGCGCTTCGCGGTGTCATCGGTGAACCAGGCATCTGTTTCACCGTCGATGGAGATGCCGTTGTCGTCGTACAAACAAATCAGTTTGCCCAGTTTCAACGTGCCTGCCAGGGAGCAGGCCTCGTGCGAGATACCCTCCATAAGACAGCCATCGCCGAGGAAAACCCAGGTGCGATGGTCGACAATATTGAAATCGTCCCGATTGAACGTAGCCGCCAGCATCCTTTCCGCCAGCGCCATGCCTACTGCGTTGCTAACACCCTGCCCGAGCGGCCCGGTGGTGGTTTCGATAGCCAGGTCGGCATCGCGCTCCGGGTGGCCCGCAGTACGGTAGCCGAATTGCCTGAAATTGCGGAGTTCATCGATCGTCAACGGGTAGCCAGACAAGTGCAGCAGGCTGTAAAGCAACATTGAGGCGTGGCCATTCGAGAGCACAAAGCGATCCCGGTTGGACCACGCCGGATTGCCCGGATTGTGCCGCAGATAATCATTCCACAACACCTCTGCGATATCGGCCATACCCATCGGCGCACCGGGGTGGCCGGAATTAGCCGCCTGTACTGCATCCATGCTGAGTGCACGAATTGCGTTGGCAAGATCACGTCTGCCGGGGCGGTCTGGCGCGTTCGAACTATCGGATTGTTTTGACATAAAATGGTGAGGACTCAAGCGGCCGGTTTTTAATTAGATTCTTTAGGTTCTTTAGGTTCTCAGGGCCCGGCGGTCGCCCTGAAGCGGCGCATTTTCCCTGTTTCGATGGATCGTCGCAAGCAACATTGTAAGATATGACGTCGATTGACCGACACATTGCGGCGTTGGGACAAACAATGCGCGTGGTATGCGCCGCTATCTGTAGGGTACAATCCCCGGTCCACAATAATCAGGCACGATAATTAACATGAGCCATTCCTATTTATTCACCTCGGAATCCGTATCTGAGGGCCATCCCGATAAAATTGCCGACCAGATTTCCGACGCCATCCTTGACGCCGTACTCGAGCTGGACACCAAAGCTCGTGTTGCATGCGAAACGATGGTCAAGACCGGCATGGTCATTGTCGCCGGTGAGATAACCACCGAGGCCTGGGTCGACGTCGAAGAGCTGGTTCGTGAGACCGTTCTCGAAATCGGCTACAGCGATTCGGACATGGGCTTCGACGGCGCCTCCTGTGCAGTGCTCAATGCGCTCGGCAAGCAGTCACCGGATATTGCCCAGGGCGTGGATCGTGGTGACCCCCAAAACCAGGGTGCCGGTGATCAGGGCCTCATGTTTGGCTACGCCAGCAATGAAACCGATGTGCTGATGCCGGCACCGATCACCTTTGCGCATCGCCTTGTCCGGCGACAAGCTGAAGTACGCAAAAACGGCACATTGCCGTGGTTGCGGCCGGACGCCAAAAGCCAGGTTACTTTCCTTTACGAAGACGACAAACCCGTCCGCATCGACGCAGTGGTTCTCTCATCACAGCATCACGCCGACATTAGCCTTGATGATCTGCGTGAGGGCGTAATGGAAGAAATCATCAAACCGGTGCTTCCTGCGGAATGGATCAACAAGAATACGCAATATCACATCAATCCTACTGGCCGCTTTGAGATCGGCGGCCCAATGGGCGATTGTGGTCTTACCGGCCGCAAGATTATTGTCGACACCTACGGTGGCTCGGCTCGCCACGGTGGCGGCGCATTTTCCGGCAAAGACCCATCGAAGGTTGATCGATCCGCAGCTTATGCCTGCCGCTATGTGGCGAAAAATATCGTTGCAGCAGGCCTTGCGGATCGCTGCGAGATCCAGGTGTCCTACGCCATTGGCGTCGCGGAGCCAACCTCAATCAGCGTGCAGACTTTCGGCACGGGCAAACTGAGTGAGGAAGAGCTCATTGTGCTGATTCGTGACAACTTCGATCTGCGACCGTATGGCATATTGCAAATGCTGGACCTGATCAAACCTATCTACAAACCGACCGCGGCCTACGGCCACTTCGGTCGGGAAGACATCGACCTGAGCTGGGAGCGAACCGACAAAGCAGATGCTTTGCGTAGCGCTGCCGCCGCTTAACCTAATTTAACCAAGGAGATATTTATGAGCAGCAGCGAAGCCGTTGCCGTCCAGGGTCAGGACTACAAAGTCGCTGACATGACACTTGTTGACTGGGGTCGCAAGGAAATTGCGATTGCCGAGACGGAAATGCCGGGCCTGATGGCCCTGCGTGAAGAATACAAAGGGCAGAAGCCGCTGGACGGCGTGCGCCTGACGGGTTGCCTGCACATGACAATCCAGACTGCCGTTTTGATCGAAACGCTGGCAGATCTAGGTGCAGACATTCGCTGGTCATCGTGCAATATTTTTTCGACGCAGGATCACGCTGCGGCGGCAATTGCTGCCACTGGTGTGCCGGTATTTGCGTGGAAGGGAGAATCCGAAGAAGAATACTGGTGGTGTGTCGAGCAGACGATCAACGGGCCGGATGGCTGGACGCCAAACATGATCCTCGATGATGGTGGCGACCTGACCCAGATCCTGCATGACAAATACCCGGAACTGATGAAAAATATCAAAGGACTCTCGGAAGAGACGACCACCGGCGTCAAACGACTCTATGACATGCAAAAAGACGGCTCTCTCGCCTGCCCTGCTTTTAATGTCAATGACTCTGTGACCAAGTCCAAGTTCGACAACCTGTATGGTTGCCGTGAGTCACTCGTTGATGGCATCAAGCGCGCCACCGACGTGATGATCGCTGGCAAAGTCGCCGTGGTTTGCGGTTACGGTGATGTAGGCAAGGGCTGTGCACAATCGTTGGGTGGACTGGGTGCTACCGTACTGGTCACGGAGATCGATCCAATCTGTGCACTGCAAGCGGCGATGGAAGGCTATCGTGTCGTTGAATTTGATGACGTCTGTGACCAGGTTGATATCGTGGTCACGGCAACGGGTAATTACCACGTCGTCTCCGGAGCGCAGATGGATCGCATGAGAGACCAGGCGATCGTTTGCAATATTGGCCATTTTGACAATGAAATTGATGTTGAATACCTGAAGAAGTATGAGTGGGAAAACATCAAACCCCAGGTCGATCACATCATCTTTCCGGATGGCAAGCGGATTATTCTTCTGGCTGAAGGACGTCTCGTTAACCTTGGCTGTGCAACAGGACACCCCAGTTTTGTGATGTCCAACTCATTCACCAACCAGGTACTGGCGCAGATCGAATTGTGGAAGAACGGTGACGATTACAAAAACGAGGTCTACGTTTTGCCGAAGCATCTCGACGAAAAAGTTGCACGATTGCACCTTGATCGCATTGGTGCCCGGCTCACCGAACTGAGTGACGAGCAGGCTGACTATATCGGCGTTGCAAAAGATGGACCATTCAAAGCGGAACATTACCGCTACTAACAGTCTGTTCTGTCGAATTCACCCGGCCCGCATTGGTTAGCGGGCCGGTTTGAACTTACTCAGGCTGGCCTGACCTGCTGCAAACGGCTATTATCAGTGCCTGTTGACGCCTGCAATCCTGCAGGATTGCAGCGCCAGAAGTGAGCCATAGAACTATTCATACATCGACTGATCCTGTCCGGGTTCTGCAAATAACAGACCCACATTTGTTCGCTGATTCAGAGTCAAGCCTGCGCGGCACGGTCACCCATTCCACTCTGATGCGCGTAATTGCCGCAATTCAGGCTGACGACTGGCGAGCTGACCTGGTCGCAATGACTGGTGACCTGATTCAGGATGACAGTCGCGAGGCCTACGATCGTTTCTGCGAGCTGATGACCCCACTGGAATTACCGGTCTATTGCGTGCCGGGCAACCATGATGTGCGCGAATTGATGCGTGATGCCGTTTCACAACCACCATTCCATTATTGCGACTCGTTGCATACCGGCAATTGGCTGATCACAGGGATCGACAGTTGCATTGATGGCGACGCCGGCGGATATGTGAGTGACGACGAGATGACCCGGTTGGAGAAAATTCTCGACACGACAGCGGCAGAGCATGTATTGATTTGCCTGCATCACCCACCGCTACCGGTTGGCTGTAAATGGCTCGACCAGGTGGGACTGAGGAATGGTGAAGAATTCCTGAGCATGATTTCACGACCCGGCAAGGTCCGGGCTGCGATATTTGGCCATGTGCACCAGAATTTTTTCGCGGAGCGAGACTCGATCAAGATCATCGGTACGCCTTCTACTTGCCGCCAGTTCATGCCCGCCAGCGATGAATTCGCACTTGATGACAATCCACCGGCGTATCGCCGCATCGAATTGCATGCAGATGGCAACGTAAGCACAGAATTGATCTGGCTGGCTGCCGAATAAACGTGAACAGATACTTCCGTCGCGGCTGGATAGTTCCTGCGCTGTCGTTAATGTTGCTAACAAGCGCAACGAATGCACATGAAGGCGATCATGCGGTTTCTTTGTGGCAGGTCGAGGGCAAAGAAAATCTTGTCTACCTGCTTGGCTCGATTCATTTACTGCGCGAAACAGATCACCCGATCCCGCCTGCAATCTACGATGCCTATAACGACGCTGACGTCCTGTTCATGGAACTCGACATGGATGATGCGGATCCGGTTGCCGACCAGGTGCTGTCTACTGAACTGGGACTGATTCAGGATGATAAAACGCTCAGTGATTTGCTGGGTCCGGAGGTGTATGCACAAGCTGTTGTGCTCGCCGACGCAGCACAAATCCCGCTCAAACTCCTGGAAAAATCTGAACCCTGGTATGCGGCAGTTAATATCGAAATCATGATGCTGATGCGTATCGGCTTCAATCCTTTGTATGGCATTGAATATCATTTAGCCGAGATGGCGAAACAAGATCAAAAGGAAATTCTCGGCTTTGAAACGACGCGCGAGCAACTTGGATTTCTGGACAACCTATCCCCGGCATCACAAATTGAGATGTTCATGCAAGCGCTGGCTGAAGGTGCGGAAATGGCCAACATGATGGATACGCTCGTCAATGCGTGGCACAACGGTGATATCGAATTCCTTGAAGAAAACCTGCTCACCGAAATGCAGCAATACCCGGAACTCAATAAAGCAATCGTTGTTGACCGAAACCTCTCCTGGGCTGAGCGAATCGAAACATTGCTAACCCATCGGGCTAACTATCTTATTGTTGTGGGCACATTGCATCTTGTCGGTGCTGAGGGTGTGCCAAACCTCCTTACAGAACAAGGATATACGGTGACACAACTAAAGCAGCGAGCTGAATAAGTTCGCAACCACGCGGAAATTTCATGAGTCATTTCACAGACGCTAAAAAATATATTGCCGGCGGTGTTAACTCACCGGTGCGCGCGTTCGCTGGCGTTGGTGGCGAACCGGTATTCATCAGGAGTGCCAGCGGTGCACGAATCGAAACAGAAGATGGCCGTCAACTGATCGACTATGTTGGCTCCTGGGGACCGATGATTCTCGGTCATGCCCATCCTGCGGTAATTCAAGCGGTTACTGAAGCCGCGGCTAAAGGTTTAAGTTTTGGCGCTCCTTCAGTAATCGAAACGCAGCTGGCACAGAAAATTATCGAGTTCATGCCCTCGATTGAGAAAGTCCGCATGGTTAACTCCGGAACGGAGGCGACGATGAGTGCAATTCGACTGGCGCGCGGTCATACCGGTCGCGACAAAATAGTGAAGTTTGAAGGCTGCTATCACGGGCATTCGGACTCGCTGCTGATCAAGGCCGGCTCCGGTGCCCTGACTCTCGGTGTGCCGAGCTCTCCTGGCGTACCGGCAGGACTCGCCGAACACACGATTACTCTCGAATACAACAATGCTGCAGCTGTTGAACAGGCTTTTGCTGAATTCGGCGAGCAGATTGCCTGCGTTATCGTCGAGCCAATTGCCGGTAATATGAACATGGTGCCTCCGGTCGATGGCTTTCTCGAAACATTGAGTACGCAATGCGCTGATGCGGGTTCGATTCTGATTTTCGATGAGGTTATGACGGGTTTTCGTGTTGCCAAAGGTGGTGCCCAGCAATTATTCGACCTTCGTCCTGATCTGACCACTATTGGCAAGGTGATTGGTGGCGGTTTACCCGCAGCGGCATTTGGCGGACGTGCAGATATCATGGCAAGCATTGCGCCGGACGGGCCGGTTTACCAGGCCGGTACATTGTCCGGAAATCCGCTCGCAATGGCTGCCGGCATTGCAACGCTGGAACAACTCGAAGCACCCGGGTTTTTCGACAACCTGGGTGCATCAACCAGGAAACTGGCCGATGGTCTGGCCGACCTTGCCAGGGATGCAGGAATCCCGCTCTGCATTGAATCCAGTGGTGGCATGTTCGGTTTTGTGTTCAGCGATGATGGCCCCATACGACACTTCAACCAGGTTGTTGCGGCGGATATCGATCGTTTCAGGAAATTTTTTCATGGCATGCTGGAACAGGGCATATATCTTGCCCCGTCCGCATTTGAAGCCGGATTTGTCTCGAGCGCGCATGGCGAGGACGAGATAGCGCAGACGCTGGACGCAGCAAAAACGGTATTTAGATCGATCTAGTCCGAACTATTCATGATTGACCCGGGCTAGACCTGGTGATCGTTTTCCGGGCCGCGCACTGATTCCAAAACTTCGCGCATTAATTCGAGGCGCAGGACCGAATCTTCTGCTTCGAGGCAGTTTTGTTTTTGCTCTGGCGTAATGGGCAGAATTTCAGCAAACCGATAGCCCACCCAGTCCGCATCGTCGTAGTTCTTGTCGAGCGTTTCATAGAGACGACCCAGGTCATCCAGCACACCGGAAAGTATTTGCGCCAGTGGTTTGTATTCATCCGGCAAGGTGGACCCCGCTTCTTCCGCCAACAACTCGATGGTGCCAACATTCAGACCATCGGCTTGTCGCGAGCTCGATAGCAGGCGAAATCTTTGTTCGCCGACAGCAGTAATCCCTAATAATCCGTCGCTGCCCTGGTACCAGTCGCTAATACGCGCAAGTGTGCCGATGTCGTAGGTGCTTGCCGCGCCGGTTTCACTGCCGGAACGAATCAACAACACGCCGAATGGGCTGTCGTTCTTCATGCACTTGCTGATCATATCCAGATACCGCGACTCAAAAATTCGCAGTGGAAGTGGACCACCCGGATAAAGAACGGTGCGCAATGGAAATAATGGGACCTGCATACGTTCAGTATAGTCTGCGAACCGTCAGTTGCCAGTCAGTCGCTTTTTTTGCAGGGCCATGGTCAGCTTTTGCCGGGCGGCGCCGAAACCGCCGTTACTCATGAACACCAGCTGGTCACCAGCCAGCAGCTTACTCTCTAAACCGGATACGAGATCGTCATAGTTCGTACAAATATTAAGCCGCGAGCCTAATGAGCTGATACTCGCATCGAATTTCTCATCGAGTTCTTCCGGCCGGTAAACAAATATCAGGTCAGCACCATCGAGTGACGATGCAAGCGCATCGTTTTGCAAACCCATTTTCAGGGTGTTCGAACGCGGCTCGAATGCAACAACAATTCGTTGACCCGGAAATCGCTTTTTTAATCCCTCTATCGTGCGTCGTATCGCTGTTGGGTGATGAGCGAAGTCATCGTAAATCGCGATATCTGACACGGTCGCCGTTCTTTCCATACGACGCTTCACGCCGTTAAACCGGGACAACGCGTCCACCGCCCTTGCAACCGATACACCTGCCGATTGTGCCGCCGCAACCGCGGCCACGGCATTTTCCAGGTTGTGCCCTCCACCAAGCTTCCATGCGGTTTCGGCGCTAGCACCGCCGCGCTGTGACATGCTGATGCGACGCTCGCCGCTGTCAGTAAAGTGTGCGTTCCAGTCCGCCTCGTCCTGGCAGCTGAATCTCTCGACCGGCGTCCAGCATCCCTGTTCGATCACTTTGCCTACATTGGCATCATCGCCATTAATAATCACACGACCATTACCGGGAACCATGCGCATCAGTTGATGGAACTGCCACATAATTGCATCGAGGTCCGCGTATATATCTGCGTGGTCATATTCCAGGTTATTAATAATCAGTGTTTGCGGACGATAGTGGACAAACTTCGCGCGCTTATCGAAAAAGGCTGTGTCGTACTCATCCGCTTCCACGACGAAATACTTCGAATCACCGAAACTTGCCGAAACTTCAAAATTCGCCGGCACGCCTCCAATCAGAAAGCCTGGTGACAAACCAGCATCTTCCAGGATCCAAGCCAGCATGCTCGCCGTTGTCGTTTTGCCGTGCGTGCCTGACACTGCTATTACGTGTCGTTTGTGCATGACATTTTCGGACAACCATTGCGGGCCGGAACAGTATGGAATACGACGATCCAGCATGGCCTCTATGACTGCGTTACCGCGACTCATGGCATTGCCAACGACGACATAGTCCGGAATTGGATCCAACTGTGCCGGGTCGTAGCCTTCGATGATATCGATTCCCATATTTTTGAGTTGCGTGCTCATTGGCGGGTAAACATTCGCATCACTGCCAGTCACGCGATGGCCGGCTGCCCTTGCCAATGCGGCAATTCCGCCCATAAACGTTCCACAGATGCCGAGAATATGTATGTGCATAGTTGCTCTTTAGCCCGAATATTTCATTAATGGAAGCGTCAGCCCGGCAGGTGTAAACCGCAACGCTTCGACATAAGCTGATAACCGATGAGCCATTTGAATCATTTACTGTTTTCCATTACAGGAGCCGGCACTCGTGCATTATTCTGGCATGTCTTGCGAGATCATCGCGGAATAAATAGCGAACTGCAGAACAAATATAGCCATCGAAATCGCAATGCCCAGATACCAGTGTCGATCGATCGCACGCGCGATGATATGGCCTTTTACCGGAACTGACCAGAACAGGATCAGCGTCGCTACGAGTGCTGCGATCCTGGCACCGAGAAAAGGACTTAGCATGACGTAGGCGAATACCATCAGAACCGTCAGGATGGAGCCGCAGGCCATAATTGAAGAAATTGTTTGTCCAAGGCGGTTGAGAAAACCGGCAACCATTAGCACTGAGCCATAAAATACGTAGCCAAGCAGGCTGGTGAGGAATGACAGCAACACACTTTCGCCACCGGCTGGTTTGATCAACACGGCTGAGGAAAAAGTCGCCAAGAGCAGCATGCCGAAGGACAACAGCATGACAACCAGAGAATTCGGCACGTCCTGCGGGCCTTTGCGCAGTAAAATGATATCGAAGAATGTTCTGAGAAGTAGCTGCAGCGTTCTGTCACAATAGTGCAAAGTTGAACGACATCATCTCACGTTAGCAGAACAATAATCTCAGTAAACAGGAGTCTGTGCGGCAGAAAGTATTCCTACTGCAATAGCGCCACAGCGCGGCCAGTTTTTTGGTTCTTTTTCGTTGCTCAGGCCCGCTGTGCGCCTCAAAAGAACGAAAAACTGGCCGCGCTATGACACTTTTTCGCTACCGATATTTCTGCCGCACAGATTCCTAACCCGGACTATTCATGAATGCCTGATTTTCAATACGTCGATATTCGCGACGACAACCTGCACAAAGAAATTGCTGCAGAGAACCGCATTGGCGTGGATACAGAATTCATGCGGGAGAAGACTTTCTACTCGCAGCTGTGTCTCTTGCAGATATCGACGGGCGAGAATATCTTTTGTGCCGACCCATTGCCGGCAGAATCGTCCGGCGATGAAGAGACGGCCAGTTTCTGGCAAGCCTTGATGCGCCCGGCATGGGTCCTGCACTCTGGCCGACAAGACATGGAGGTTGTGTACCAGGCATCGGATTGTATGCCGCGAGAGGTTTTCGACACCCAGGTTGCAGCAGCACTACTTGGGTATCAGCCGCAAATTGGTTACGCAAACCTGGTCACTGAACTGTTCAATGTGGAACTCGCGAAATCACATACGCGCGCCGACTGGTCGCGTCGGCCACTGGCCGATGCCGTTTTGGATTATGCCGCAGAGGACGTTTTGTATCTTTTGCCGGCATACGAAATACTGACAGAACGGCTGGAGAAACTGGGTCGTTTGCAGTGGGCGATGCAGGACTCTGCAGACATGCTCGAGGTAACGCTGTATGCGAATGACCCGGCGCTCGCCATAAATCGTCTTAAGGGAGCAGGTTCGCTTTATGGGACGGCGCGCGCAGCAGCAGTAAGGCTTGCAGACTGGCGCGAGCGTGAAGCAATACGTACCAATCGACCGCGACAATGGATCTTGCGTGATCCTGTTTTACTTGATCTGGCCTGCAACAGTCCGGGATCAAAATCAGAACTGAGCAATATTTCAGGATTGGCGGAGCGCACGATATCGAGAGCGGGTGAGCAATTGCTGCAAATCCTAAGCGACGCAGGCAAAGACGAAGTCGATTACCAACCGCCACCGCGACCGAATGAGAAGCAGAAAGCGTTGCAAAAAGAGATGCAGAGGTGCGTGTCAGCCTGCGCCGAGAAACTTGGTATAGCAACGGAAATCATTGCGCCAAAAAAGGAACTGTCGGCAGCGATGCTTGGGACTCGTGATTCGAGGGTGTTTCGCGGCTGGCGTAACGAGTTAGTGGGGGCGGAGCTACTTGAGTTGCTTGAGAATTGACGCAAGATTGTTAGCCAAAACCATGGATGGTTTTTTCAACAGACTGCTAGAGAACGGCGAGGACTCGTTCGTAAACTTCGTCAAAAGTACCATCGGCATCTACGGTCCTTAGCTTGCCTCTTTTCCCGTAATACGCAATCAGCGGTTCAGTTTGGCGGTGGTAGACATCGAGGCGACTTTGAATTGTTTCCTCGTTATCGTCTTCTCGCTGGAGCAATTCACCACCCGCTTCGGTGCAGGCAGCGAGTTCTTCTGCCGACGAAAAATAAACGTTAAGCAACTTACCTGACAGCGAACAGGTACGACGTCCAGTCAGTCGTTTCAGCAGAATATCGAAATCGACATCCATCAGAACTACAGCATCCAGTGGCTTGCCCAATTGATCGAGCAGGTCCTCAAGGTCCAGTGCCTGCTGCCTGGTGCGCGGAAAACCGTCGAGGACGAATCCGTCTGCCACATCCGGCTCGACCAGGCGTTCACTGATTATGCCGAGCACGATTTCGTCAGCCACCAGCTGACCGGAATCAATGACGTCTTTCGCTTGCTGTCCGAAACGGCTTCCTGCTGCGACAGCTGCGCGCAACATATCACCAGTGGAGATCTGCGGAATATTCTTCTCCGCCATCAGCTTCTTGGCCAGGGTGCCCTTACCGGAACCCGGGGCACCCATCAACACGATGTGCATTGAAATAGTCTCTTTTGAAATACGCTAATTTCAGCGCGCTTACGCTACCGGCATATACGGGTGAGGTCAATGCGGTCGGCAACACCTGGACCAGTTAATTGGGCGCTGAAGCGGCAGGCGGATTCCGCTATGCTTCGCCTCGATTCGAATCCTGGCGAAAGGTGCCCTCTCCAATGAAAAAGATGAACGCTTTTTATGCTCAGTCCGGCGGCGTGACCGCCGTGATCAATGCCAGTGCCTGTGGCGTTATCGAGACAGCACGCAAGTATCCGCGGCGAATTGCCAATGTATACGCTGGCAACAACGGCATCATCGGTGCGCTGACAGAGGACATGATCGATACCAACCGGGAGACGGTACGCACTATTGCAGCGCTAAGACACACACCGGGTGGAGCGTTTGGGTCCGCCCGCTACAAGTTAAAGGGTATTGAGGAAAACCGCGCAGAATACGAACGACTCATCGAGGTGTTCAAAGCCCACGACATTGGCTACTTCTTTTACAACGGTGGCAATGATTCGATGGATACCGCGCACAAAATGTCATTGGTCAGCAAACGCATGGGATTTCCGGTGACTTGCCTCGGTATTCCGAAAACGGTTGATAACGATTTGCCGATAACCGATAACTGCCCGGGATTCGGTTCAGTAGCGAAATACGTCGCCGTCTCGACCCGGGAAGCAGCGCTGGACGTGATCTCGATGTCAAAGACATCGACCAAAGTGTTCGTACTGGAGGTAATGGGCCGGCATGCAGGCTGGATTGCCGCAGCCGGCGGACTGGCTGGCTCAGCGCCGGGTGATGCCCCACACATCATCCTTTTCCCCGAGATTCCGTTCAAGAAACGCGCCTTTCTGAAGCGAGTCAGGGAATGCGTAGAAAAATACGATTACTGCGTTATCGTGGTCAGTGAGGGTGCGAGCTACGCCAACGGTCGCTTTCTTGCCGAGGCGGGCACCGTTGACGCCTTTGGCCATTCGCAGCTCGGTGGAGTGGCACCAGTGGTTGCAAATATGGTGCGCGACAATCTTGGTTATAAATATCACTATGCCGTTGCCGATTACCTGCAGCGCTCGGCTCGCCACATTGCCTCTGCAACGGACGTCCGCCAGGCCTACGCGGTGGGCGTTGCCGCAGTCAAGATGGCGCTTGCCGGTGAAACCGCGGTAATGCCGGTCATCAAGCGCGTCTCCGACAATCCGTACCGCTGGAAAATCGGTAAAGCGCCGCTGTCACGAATTGCTAACAAGGAGAAAATGTTGCCCCGCCGCTACATCTCAGCTGATGGATTTTCGATCACAGCGGCCGGCCGTCGCTACCTCGAACCACTGATTCGTGGAGAAGATTATCCTCCATATATCAATGGTTTACCGAATTATGTCACACTGAAAAAAGTACCTGTAAAGAGAAAGTTAAAGACAAATTTTGTGGTATGATGCGCGGCCTTTGGCGGGGCGGATCTTGTCAAAGGTTAGGGAGTACCGACAGACACTCTTACGCAAATAAGAATAGCGGACGTAAGACATCACACATTGATTTTTTGTTGTCCCGGCGGCAGACGCACCCGGGAACATTTTTATGATTGGGAGACAATCGAATGACTGACGAGTTTGCTCTATGGCTGGCCATAGGCGCGGGCGTTCTGGCGGTGCTTTACGGCCTCGTATCTGCGCAATGGATTCTTAAGCAACCTGCGGGAAATGAACGCATGCAGGAAATTGCACAGGCAATCCAGGAAGGCGCCAACGCTTACATGAATCGCCAGTATCTCGCGATCGGCATAGTGGGCGCTGTCCTCCTGGCTATCCTCTTCGTGGTTCTCGGCTCGCATACAGCAATTGGTTTTGCAATCGGTGCAATACTGTCCGGACTGACCGGCTATATCGGCATGTTCGTATCCGTTCGGGCCAACGTACGCACCGCGCAAGCAGCAACCGGGGGTGTTAACCCGGCGCTGAACGTTGCGTTTCGTGGTGGTGCCATCACCGGAATGTTGGTAGTTGGACTGGCCCTTCTGGGTGTTGCCGGTTATTACCTCGTGTTGACCATGATGGGTGTCAGCGAAGAGAACGCCATTCACGCGCTGGTCGGCCTGGCATTTGGTGGTTCTCTGATCTCTATTTTTGCACGACTTGGTGGCGGTATCTTCACCAAGGGCGCTGACGTCGGCGCCGATCTCGTCGGCAAAGTTGAAGCCGGCATTCCGGAAGATGACCCGCGCAACCCCGCTGTTATTGCCGATAACGTAGGCGATAACGTAGGCGACTGCGCCGGTATGGCAGCCGACCTGTTCGAAACCTACGCTGTAACGATTGTTGCGACGATGCTGCTCGGCAGCCTGGTTGCCCCGATCGTTGGTTCAAACGCCGTTATCTATCCGCTGGTGCTCGGTGCCGCATCTATTGTTGCATCGATAATCGGTACATTTTTCGTTAAGACCTCGGATGGTGGCAAAGTAATGGGCGCGCTGTACAAAGGCGTAATCGTTGCCGCCGTACTGGCCGGTATTGCTTTTTACCCGATCACCAACATGATGATGAGCGATGGCGGCAACGCCAGCGGTATCTTCGGCTCCGCGCTTATCGGTCTCGCATTGACCGCTGCACTGGTCGTCATTACCGAGTACTACACCAGCACGGAGTACAAGCCGGTGAAGACCATCGCCGCAGCCTCCCTGACCGGCGACGCGACCAACATTATCGCCGGACTCGGTGTTTCTATGAAGGCAACCGCATGGCCGGTAATCGCAATCTGCGCGAGCATCTGGGGTGCGTATCAACTTGCACCGGCAGACGATTCGATGGCCGGACTCTATAACATCGCCATTGCGGCAACCGCCATGTTGTCGATGACCGGCGTCATCGTCGCACTCGATGCATTTGGTCCGATTACAGACAATGCAGGCGGAATCGCCGAAATGGCAGAGCTGCCCGCAGAAGTTCGTACCATTACGGACCAGCTTGACGCTGTCGGCAATACGACCAAAGCAGTGACCAAAGGCTACGCCATCGGCTCTGCTGGCCTTGCGGCCCTCGTTTTGTTTGCGGATTACACCAACGCGCTCGAAACAGCAGGCATTGAATCGGTGTTCCACCTCGATGATTACCAGGTCATTATCGGCCTGTTCATCGGTGGCCTGGTGCCCTACCTGTTTGGATCCATGGCAATGGAAGCCGTTGGGCGTGCTGCCGCATCGGTCGTCATTGAAGTACGTCGCCAATTCCGCGAGATCGAAGGCATTATGGAGGGCACCGGCAAGCCTGAGTACGGCAAGGCTGTCGACCTTCTGACCAAAGCCGCGATCAAGGAAATGATTCTGCCATCCTTGTTGCCGATAATCGTACCGCTTGCAGTTGGCCTGTTACTGGGTCCCAAAGCACTCGGCGGGTTGTTGCTGGGAACGATCATTACCGGCTTGTTTGTTGCTATTTCAATGACCGCCGGTGGCGGTGCCTGGGATAACGCCAAGAAATACATCGAGGATGGAAATCATGGCG
>CAYOHF010000011.1:0-13768 GCA_964403695.1 uncultured Woeseiaceae bacterium
GCGGGCTCCTACATTGCTAATTAGAATTGTAGGAGCCCGCCCAGCGGGCGATTGCCGGTATCTGGTTTAAACTGACACTCCATTTTGGCTTCGATTTTGTGTTCATGGGACAGCAGTGGATTGCACCCTATTTGCGGAACGCAGGTGGCTTGTCCGCGTCGGTTTGCAAATAGCGATCGCGCAACATTGTTTGCCGGCTTTGCATTCGAATCGCTGTGCCCTGGATGTAAACCTGCTCGGGATAATTGCTGAGCTCGAGTGGGTCATCCGCCCAGATAACCAGGTCAGCCTCTTTGCCGACTTCTATGCTTCCAACCAGTGCATCGACGCCGTATATCTGTGCCGGTGCCAGCGTAATCGTAGCCAGCGCTGCGTCCCATTCCAAACCGTTAGCGACCGCGATGCCCGCAGATTGCGTCAGGTTTCTCGCGTTGTGAGTTTGAGAACCGGCACCAAAGGCAACAGTCACTCCGGCGCCGACCAGGATGCTCGCCGAGTCGAGGCGAGCGTTAATGCGGTCAAAGTTGCCGGGCAAATTATTCATGCCATCCAGAATGACAGCAACATTTGCTGCGGCCAGTTCGTTTGCAACCATCCACGCTTCTGCGCCTCCCGCAATGATTGCCCGAATGTTGAACTCAGTCGCAAGCCCCAGAATTACAGAGATATCACTGGCGCGGTTGACGTTGAATAACAATGGTGTGCTGCGATCAAGCACACTTTGCAATGTCTCGAGGTCCGCAGCACTGACCGAGTACTCCCGCCAGTCACCACGCTCATACGCAGACCGGTTTTGCCGATAGTCGTTAGCGTCATTTAACGCCGCACGCAAAACCATTACCGCAGCCGCTCGTGATCCACCAGCCACACTACTTCCGGTTTCACCAAAATTGGCAACCAAAACAGCGCCACGTTTGATGAAATATTTCGGTTCGTCGCCAAGATGCACTACGGCACCGAGGCCCGACAATACCCGGCTGGAATTGCCTTCTTCATCGGCTGCAGCGGCGAGCGGTGTAATGGCGGCGCTGGTAATGCCATCGATTCGATTGACGGGAATGAGCGTTGAGCGCGGGTTGTACGCATCAGCAACATCGAAAGCTGCTGCGAACTGGTCACCGCGCTGCACAGCATCGTTGGTGCCCGCAACGGCACTGACTTCGGACAGTCCAAGTTGACCGATAGGAGTAAATAGTCCCGGTGTAATTATCTTGCCGCTGGCATCAATGCGCTCGGCACCAGCAGGAACAGAAATACCGCTGCCAACAGCTGCAATCTTTCCTCCCTCGATAATAATGGTGGCGTTTTCCAGCGTGCCATCCGGACCGAGAGTATGCACGCGGGCTCCAGTTATCGCTGTGGTTTGTGCGCCCGCAATTGTGCACTGCAAAACGAGACCTGCAACCACAATTTTGCCGATGGATTTCATTGTGCACCTCCGTGTTGCGCCGAAGTGCCAAGACTGAAATCAGTCACCGGATTGACTGCTGCATTGTCGCGTTCATAGACGAGCGCCCCATCTATGTAGACTTTTTGTGCTTTTGTATAGACGCTGAATGGACTGCCGTCCCAGATTGTAACGTCGGCCATCTTGCCGGCTTCAAGCGTGCCGACAACATCACCAATACCCAGCGCTTTAGCGGCATTGCTGGTAATCCAGCGTATCGCGCGTTCCTCGGGGATGTCGATTCCAACCTTCGCTGCCGCACCCATCACTTTGGCGCTTTCCTGGTGGAGTCGCTGGATGCCAAGCGCATCGTCGGAATGGATTATCGTACAAGCGCCGGCCTGATCAAGGATGGCCGCATTTTCACGAATGCCATCGAATGCTTCCATTTTGAAACCCCACCAATCGGCCCAGACCGCAGCGCAGGTATCGTTCTCGCGCAGCAGGTCGGCAATTTTGTAGGCTTCCACACCGTGGTGGAAGGCGCTGATTTTGTAATCAAACTCATTGGCGATTTCAAACATGACCGCCATCTCGTCTGCCCGATAACAATGATTGTGGATTAGTATTTCGCCGTTCAGTACCCCAACCAGGGTTTCGAGTTTGAGGTCACGCAATGGCGCCTCACCCTGGCCCTTCTCTGCAGCCGCCATTTTGTCGCGATAATCCGCTGCTGCGATCCAGGCTGCACGATAACCGGCAACATTGCCCATGCGGGTTGAGGGCGACACGCCGCGGCTGCCGTAAACCCGTTTCGGGTTTTCGCCGCATGCCATCTTCATACCGTATGGTGCTCCGGGAAACTTCATGTCCATCACCGATTGACCTGGGACGTTTTTCAGAGTGACGCCACGGCCGCCAATAAGGTTTGCGGAGCCAGGCAGTATCTGCAATGAAGTCACTCCGCCTGCGAGCGCAGTGACAAATCCGGGGTCCTGTGGCCAGACGCTGTGTTCGGCCCAAACTTCTGCAGTGTTGGGGGCAGTAGCCTCGTTGCCATCTGAATGTGCCGTGACCCTGGGTGACGGATAAACGCCGAGATGGGAATGAACATCAATGATACCCGGTGTCACCCACATGCCACTCGCATCGACAACGGTCATATCACCTTCTGCAAGGCTCTGCCCGACAGCAAGAATTTTGCCGTCCTGCATAGCGACATCAGCATTTTCGAGTCGTTCTCCGCTGCCGGTCAGAACGGTGGCCCCACGCAGCAGGGTCGGTTCTGATGCCAATGGTTGATAGCGGCTGGAGTAGGGCGCCGGAGTACCGTCATCGCCACCGCGTTCGCAGGCTGCAAGCAATACCATGGCCAAAAATGACAGTGTCGCAAGACTCAGAAATTTCATTATCGCTCCGCGCTGGTCAGCTGCTTTTCTTGTTCTCAGATGAGAGTCGAGGATAACAAAATCAACCAGCAAATACGGCTTCCGCGCCGAACTGATGGAAAGGGTCTTGTTCGATGACGTCACAAGTCTCTACCGCTGCGCGTGGTCTTCGTATTAGTATTGATTCGCTAACAATAATATTCGGGGAAAATCATGTCTGATAATCATACTCCTGTCGCGGGCAATGGCCTCCTTGATCGGCGATTCTTTCTCAAAGCGGGTGTTGCCAGCAGTACGCTATTATTAAGCGCGCAGACATTTTCTGCAGATCGTCCCGTATGGATGCGTGGACCAGGTGCGCCGATGAGCGAGAGCGGAGCGCCATCTGAGCATGAAGCGCATTTGCAACGGACAGCTATCGGCTCACAAACCGGTACCACCGGTGCGGGCGCATCGCGCACACCGCTTGAGTTGCTGGATGGCATCATTACGCCGAGTCGGCTGCACTTTGAACGGCACCACAGTGGCATTCCTGCGATCGATCCCGATGAGCATCGACTGGTTATCCACGGTCTCGTTGATCGACCACTGTCGTTCAGTCTTGACGCCCTGTCGCGTTATCAAACCGTATCCAGAATCCAGTTTCTCGAATGCTCGGGCAACAGCGGCACATTGATTGCGCCTGAGCCGACACAAAAGAGTTGCAGCCAGATCCATGGACTTGTCTCGGCGAGCGAATGGGGTGGCGTGCCGCTTTCCGTATTGCTGCAGGAGACCGGCATCAAACCGCAGGGGAAATGGATCGTAGCAGCCGGCGCCGATGCCGCGATGATGAGCCGTAGTGTGCCCATGGATAAAGTGCTGGACGATGCGATTGTCGCGCTCTACCAGAATGGCGAACGTTTGCGGCCATCGAATGGTTATCCAATGCGGCTATTTCTGCCGGGCTGGGAAGGCAATATGAGTGTGAAATGGTTACGCACTATAAAAGTAGTAGATCAGCCGTCGATGACCAGGGACGAAACCTCAAAGTATTCGGATCTGCAGGATGATGGTGTTTCCAGGCTGTTCACTTTTCCGATGGGGGTTAAGTCGGTAATTACCAGCCCGTCGCCCGACCTCCAAATGGGCGAGCCCGGCATTTATCAGATCTCCGGTATCGCCTGGACTGGCGCGGGAAAAATCAGGCGCGTCGAAGTTTCAGCTGATGGTGGCAAAAGCTGGGCCGATGCCGCTCTTGATGAGCACGTCATGTCGAAATGCCTTACGCGCTTTCGCTCTGCCTGGCGCTGGGACGGCGCTTCGGCGGTCATCCTTAGTCGGGCTACAGACGAGGCTGGTAACATTCAGCCAACCAGGGATGCTGTACTCGAAGGGCGATCGAAGCGTGGTTTCTATCATTACAACGGTATCCAGGCCTGGCAGGTGAATGCAAACGGGGAGGTCAACAATGTTTACGCGTAATGTGATGTTTATAGTCATTGTCGTGCTGTGTTTGCTGGCCGCCGAATCGATTGTCGCTGATGACAATCCGAAAAAGGGCGAGGCTGTCAGTTCAAACGAGCTCAAAAGCGTGGACTCCACAATACTGCCGAATGGCGAGGGGCTTCCCGATGGTTCTGGTACCGCAGCAGCAGGCGCAAACGTGTACCAGCAAAATTGCCTGGCTTGTCACGGTGCGGGCGGCAAAGACGGACTCAACGATCCGCTGGTTGGCGGCCATGGTTCATTAACCACCGATCAACCGCAGAAAACCGTTGGCAGCTATTGGCCGTATGCAACGACACTTTTCGATTACGTGCATCGGGCAATGCCCTACCAGGCTCCTGGAAGCCTGTCTAATGATGATGTTTACGCAGTGACTGCCTACATTTTGTATCTGAACGATATTGTCGGGGAGAACGACCGACTGGATGCGAATACGCTACCAGAGGTGCGCATGCCCAATCGGGAGAATTTTGTCTGGGCTTATGCCCCGGATTAATTGCTGTTCTAACTAATGTCTCTATTGCCTGGGCTGACCTGAATTTGTCAAAATTGAGACGTAGCTCAGAGTTATGTAAGCCCCGAAATTGCTAACATTTCGACTGTTCTGATCAGGATTGTTGGTGATTAACAATAATGGAAACCGAAGTAGTACTTACTGAAAATCAGTTGTCGCCCGATGTGATTCAGGCGATCAAGCAAGGGCGCAAAATCGAGGCCATCAAGATCCTGCGCGAGGAAACGGGTCTTGGCCTGGCAAATGCCAAGGTGCTGGTTGACAGGGCACATCGTACCCACGGACCACAGAAACCGGCACCGGGTGCTATTAGCGAGGAGTCCGGTGGGGCGAAACTCGCAAAGTCAGTTTTCCTGGTAATGATCCTGATCGGCTTTTACTACTTCTACGTCAACGCCTGATTCCGGGCGCACGGTCGGTACCCGACCAAACTGCAACAAAAACCACTAATTAATGTATTGCGAAAGTTGTCCGCAGGCGTGAAACTTTGCCCACGTTTTCGTAGTCTAATAAATAAGCGTATAATTTGACTGTCAGGGTTGGCCTGAACTTTAAGGAATAAGCATGACCACCAATGATCAACCAATGGATCACGTATCGCCGGATCCGGCGCCAGATAATTCTGCAGACCGCAGTGACATGGAAAAAAATGTAACGTCACGTTCGACCTGGCTTCGGCTGGCATTCATGATTGTATTTGGAATCCTGTACGGTCTTTCGAGGTTCGTGATCGCGGCCGTCGTCGTCATCCAGTTTTTTTACGTGCTACTCACGGGCGACACCAACGATCAACTGAAGAAATTCGGTCATTCTCTGGCAATTTACTCCTACCAGATCATCAATTTCCTGACTTTCAACACTGAGGAGAAACCATTCCCGTTCGACGCATCCTGGCCGACATCGATTTCTGAGGGATAGCACCCTGGCAGGGTTAGCGACCCGCCAGCTCCGTTAGCAGAATATGCCAGTGTTCGAGTGCGCTGTAGAAACTGCGTACTGGAACTCTTTCATTTAGTCCGTGTGCAAACTCGTCTTTGGCTTGCAGGAGTAAACCTGAGACGCCGTATGTTGGCATCCCTGCAGTACGAGTCCATTTGCCATCCGTACCGTATGGGGCCATGAAAGGGATGACAGGAATATCCGGATGCCTTGCATGTACGGCCCGCGAAACCGCGAACATAACGTCTTCGCGTAAAGCAGAAGCGGGACTGGCCATAGGTTCGTTGAGGACTGCAATTTCAATCGCGCTATTTTCGCTGACCTCCACAAGCTTTGTCGCGATCTCGTCTATATCGACACCGGGAAAAATCCGACAATTGATCGTCGCTGTTGCGGATTGCGGTAGTGCATTTTCCGCATGTCCGGCTCTTAGCATCGTCGCGACACACGTGGTTCGTGTTATTCCAACCTGGCTGGGGTCGGCGTATAAAACGTTGGCTGCTTCCTCATCCAGGGGGTTATCGGCAAATCGTTGCATCGCTGCACCGAGTTCACCGTCCGTGACCTTGGCGCTTGCAGAAAAGTACTCACGAGTGATGTCGTTTGTGCGAATCGGAAAACGATAGGCCTGAATTTTCTTTAGTGCGTCGGCAAGTTCAAAAATTGCATTATCTGCCCGAGGCATAGAACTGTGACCGCCAGGATTGCGCACAGTGAGCTCGAAAGTCGCGAATGTTTTTTCCGCAGCTTGCACCAGGTAAGAAGTGGCCGCGTTGTTGCTGTCCAGTACACCGCCGCCGGCATCAGCATTCAATACGTATTCTGCATCGGTCAGGTCACGATGCGTCGTGACCATAGCTTGCGTACTGACCATGCTTGTTTCCTCATCACCGGTAAAGGCGATGATCAGGTCACGAGTCGGCACAAAGCCTTCTGCCTTCAGGCGCAGGAAAGTTGCCGTGAGTATTGTCGTGCCGAATTTATTGTCCTGAGAGCCACGGCCAAAGAAATAGCCATCTTCTTCTATCAATGTGAAAGGGTCCCGTTCCCAGTCCTGCGGCAATGCATCGACGACGTCCATGTGCGCAAGCAGCAGAATTGGCAATTTTCCCGATGAATCATCACCGCGATAACGGACAACCAGTCCGGCGGTTTGTTCTCCGCCGGCCAGCGTGAATGGAAGAATATTTACGTCTTCATTGCTGAAACCGGCTTGCAAAAACTTCCCGGCCAGATAATTGGCAACTTCCGGAACCCTGCCATGACCCAGGGCAGAACGGATGGAGACAGATTTTCGATAAATTTCCAGCGCCGTCACCTGATAGGGCTCATTGTATGCGGAGCTGTCATCCTGAGCAGATGCCGAACTCGCCAAAGCCAGCAGTATTATTGTGGTGAGAAAAATTCTGGTCACAATGAGCCCCTGTGTTCCTTTTTGGATGGCACGCAAGCTTAGCGAAAGAGGCCTGGTTCCGCGAGGCTAATATGGGTGGTGTGGTAGTTTAATCAAATGATCGATACGTTACTCACAGGCAACTGGGCGCTTGCGCTTGCGGTCATTGTCGCCAGTCTTGTGACAATTGTCATCATCGCAGGCGTTATGCGAAGGTCCGCGAGGGGACAGTTGAAACGTGTTCGGGCAGACCTCAGAAAAGCACTAAAGAGTCGCAGCAAGGCTACCAGCACTGCGGAAAAGTCGCAGCGCCAATGGGCAAAACTCGATGCGAATGCCGACAAGGTAAAGCCCAGGCTGTTGCAGGAAGCAAAAGATGCGCTACAGGATGCCCGCGCACTCGAAAAAATTGCTCACGACAGAGTACTGGTCGCCGGGAACCATGTACGTCGTGTAATTCACGACGAGTTTCCGCCATCGAAGCAGCAAAAATTACGCG
Source organism: uncultured Woeseiaceae bacterium (assembly GCA_964403695.1). GTDB lineage: Bacteria > Pseudomonadota > Gammaproteobacteria > Steroidobacterales > Woeseiaceae > SZUA-117. The sequence continues at coordinate 7,609 of CAYOHF010000011.1, forward strand.
ATCGATATATGCCGGACTTCGATCCGGACAAAGGACCATTTTCATTCTGAATCCGATACCTGCCTGAGACCGAATTCATCGGTACCTACGTATTTCTACTTATACACCGACGTGCAGGTCGAGGTTCAGTATCACCGGGGCAGTACGTTAATGCGCAATTGGCGCAAGCGTAATCCGGATGGGCTACTTCCAGGTGATGCACATGGTCAATTCAATAATTCTGGTTTGTACAATCTTGGGGCCGCTGGCTGCGGTCACTATCGGAATCGTGTTAGTAGGTATAGCGCTCGGTAAGATTCGAGTCTGAATTACCAGCACAGTTCGGTTCGTTAAAAGATAAAGACAATTATTCTTGCTGGCCTGCACTCGCATGGAGGCCTGAGCCACAAGGCGCGTTGTCGGTCTTCAGCAGCTATTCTTGACGGTCGAATTCCTCATTCCTGTCGCTATTCGGATTGCAGATCATTCCGCTGGCTGGGTTCCTGGCGGAACGCTCGACAACGATGCAGAAGGTGCCGCTGCGATTCTGTGCACTGGCAGTATTCGTCGCACTTTACGGCCTGGCAATTTACGCAACCTGGTATCTGGCAATGGCCGGCCAGGCAGTGATCTTAAATTAATTCCAGCCATCCCACCCCGGGCCACGGACTACACGCCCAGGCGTGGCGCCGGTATGTTTGCCGTAACGAAGGACCTGCTCGCCATTGACGAATACATGCTGAACGCCGGTCGCGTATTGGTGCGGTTCTTCAAAAGTAGCATGATCCGTAATTTTTTCCGGATCGAAAACTACAACGTCAGCAAAATACCCTTCACGAATTTCACCGCGTTCCTGAATGCCGATGTTATAGGCGGGCAGGGAAGTCATGCGCCGAATCGCTTCCTGCAAGCTGACGATTTTTTCCTCACGAACATACTTGCCGAGCAAGCGAGAAAAGTTTCCGTACGTTCTCGGGTGCGGACCTGATTCCAGAAATACGCCCTCTGATGCGAGTGCACGGGCATCTGAACCAAAGCTGACCCAGGATTTGGCGACTTTGCGACGTACGTTTTCTTCAGACATGAGAAAAAAAACGGCATCCACCCGGCTGTTGTCTTCAACAACAAGGTCAACTGCGGTCACGGCGGGATCGGTGCCGCGTTCGTCTGCTACTTCCTGCAAGGTCTTGCCGACCAGTGAGCGAAGTTTCTCGTTCTTGAAGCCGACCAGCAAAATATTCTCCGGACCGGCAGCTACGTAGAAATTTTCCCATTCATCGGTTGGCAGTTTCATCTCGGTGACGACTCGGGATTTGATCTCAGGATCTTGCAGGTTTGCAACCCAGGCATCGTGGCCACCTTCCTGAACCCATAGCGGCATCGTCGCATCGAGACCGGTGGATCCCGCAGTGTAGTTGTACATGTCGGCAGTGATTTCGAGGCCGGCTTGCTGAGCAGCTTCTACCAGGTCGAATATTTTCACCATCTTGTGCCAGTTCTCTTTGCCGGACGCCTTCAGATGGTAAATTTCCGCCGGGGCACCGGTGATACTGGCTATCTTGATGAGTTCCTGTACGCCTTCCTCCAGTCGATTTCCTTCCGAGCGAATATGTGAGATGTAAGCGCCGCCATATTCAGCCGCGACGTCGACCAGCGCGATCAATTCATCAGTATTGGCGAAATTGCCTGGTGCGTAAATCAATGATGAACCTACGCCGAGCGCGCCTTCCCGCATCGCCTGCCGGACCAGGTCCTGCATACGTGAAAGCTCGTCTTTCGTCGCCGGCCGATTATCGTAGCCAACCTCGTGTACACGCAGCGTTGTCGCACCTACGTAAGATGCAACATTGGGCGAAATGCCTTTGGTTTCGAGAAATTCGAGGTATTCGCCAAGAGTGGTCCATTCGATGGCGTAGCGGACACTGCCTTGCCGCTCCAGCTCTTCCTGTTTCATCGCATCGCTATACGGCCCCATTGAGCTGCCCTCGCCCATGACCTCCAGGGTGACGCCCTGCACGATATCGCTCATGCCGCGGCCATCTTCGATCAGTGACTCTGTAGCCCACGAGAGCATATTGATGAAACCAGGAGCAACCGCCATTTCGCGGGCATCGATTTCTGTGATGCCGGAGTATGCAGAGAGATCACCAATAGCTGTGATGCGGTCCTCTGTAATGCCGAGATCTGTAACGACCGGATCGCCACCAAGACCGTCGTAAACCGTGCCGCCGCGTATTACGACGTTGTAGTCTGCGTCACTTGGGTCAGGCACGCAGGCCACTAGAAAAAGACTAAGTGCTACCCACAAAAAAACCTTTGCTGATCTCATCATAATTGTCCCGATAAAAGCCCGCCGACTGATTCACCGGCAAATGTTCTGGGTCTCATTCCGCGGCGGCTTCGACTTCCCGCCAAACGCGGAGCAAATTTCCGCCGAGTATTTTGACGACATCTTCTTCACTGTAGCCCCTCTTTAGCAGACCCTCGATAAGTGTTGGGTAGCTTGAAACATCCTTGAGCCCGAGCGGCAAACTGTCACCAACGCCATCATAATCGGAGCCAATTCCAACGTGATCAATACTGGTGAGTTTCACGACGTGATCAAAGTGGTCAAGCGTCTCGTCGAGCGTTGCGTAGGGATAGGCGCCATGTTCGGCGACGTATTCCACCTGAAATGCTTCCTGGACTTCCTCTGATCGTTCGACATCGTTCTCTTCGAGGTACGCTGTGAAAGCGGCGCGGCCGGCGATGCTATAGTCTTGCGCCTTTTGCGTCAGAAATGCAGAACCATAGTTAATCATCACGACGCCGCCATTTTCGGCAAGTCGAACAATCATGTCGTCATCGATATTTCGTTCCCAGCCGGGCGTGAAATGACGCGCAGAGGAATGTGATGCAATGGCCGGTGCGGTGGCGACTTCCATGACATCCCAGAATGCAGCGTCTGAGACATGGCTGATGTCGACCATTATGCCAAGCCGATTCATTTCCCTGACCACCTCGACGCCGAATTCACTCAAACCGTCCCAGTGTTTGTTTTCGTCATACGACGAATCGGAAATGTGGTTGGACAGTCCATGCGCGAGCGTGATGTAGCGGATACCACGATCGAAAAAATGTTGCAGGTTGGCAAGATCACCTTCAACGGGTGAACCGTTTTCCATACCTAATGGCAGGGAAATCAATCCGGCGGCAAATTGTGCCTCGATCTCGGCGGGTGAATGGGCGATCGCGAATTTGTCCGGCGATTCGCTAACGATGCGATTAACGAGATCAATCAGTTCCTCGGCAACTTCCTTGGATTTACCTTCCTCTTCCAGTTCGGCCGGCGTGTAAATAGACATGAAAGGTGCGTTAAGACCACCTGCAACTGCTCGCGGATAGTCAAAGTCGCCGCCTTCTGTAGCCACGGATACGTCTTCCCATGCGTCATGCAAGCGGTATGGCACATCGATATGCGTATCAATAATTATGGCGCTTTGCGCAATCTCATTTGCCAGTGTCGCAAGATCAACCGGTGCTGGTGCTGCTGCTTCTTCAACGGTGGTCGGCGCCTGCTCGGCAGGGCCGCATGCCGCTATCAGTATTGCTGTCGCCAACGCGGTTAATGCTCGAATGGTCATATAGTTTCCCCAGTGTTTGTGATCCGCCGTTAATCGCGGACGGCAGATTATAGGCAATATTTCAGCTTACGGCAGTAGCTTCATCAATCTCGTCTCGCCATTCGGAAAGGTTCATCTCGATCGCTGCGAAACCACCTATCCATAACACCTCGTCCCACGCGTAAACCCAGTGACCTTTCCATGCCCAGTACGCCGCATTGCAGATCAGGAGGCCATACAGTGCGACTGTCACGTAGTTCAGGGATGTCATGAGCACACTCTTGGAGATGTCTTTTTCCTGTATCAGAACCACCAGTTCAATGATTATCACTACAGCGAGCCAGACTATTGCGTCCTCCAGGTCGATTGCGGCCAGAAATGTTGCCTCACTCACGCCCGCCGCATCAGATATCACCAACGCATCGCCGATCTGGAACAAATGGCCCGTAGTAGCCAGGATGGCGCAATTGTTGCTTTGAACCACTGAGTATTCGAGGTTTCTCAGGAAAGCATAGTCCTGGCCAGCAAGATCGCACAGGGTCGTAGTCAGCGGCAGCGTGACTACATTCAGAAGTTCGAAGTAGTCGAATACGTAGGCATAGATCGTGTGTGCCAGGAACCCGTAGCAGGACACTCTCAGGAGGATGAACAGAGCTCTTTTGCCCTTCGTCAGCGCATCGTCGCTCAACCAGTAGGTTTCTGCCTCGAAAAGAAACAACAGACCGAACCAGGCGAGTTCATCCAGTGACGTGGCATAGGAATTCATCCAGCCCAGCAATGAATCGGTCGCGACAACAGTATGCTGCGCCGCGCGCCAGTCATCAAAAATGTAATAGGCCCAGTTTACGATCAGCAGGGAATAGACAACCCATTTGATCGTTTGTCGAATGGCGTCAGAGCGTTGCTCTTCAGCGAGTGACTTTTGCGCAGCTTCGATGCTCATGCTCCCCCGGGTTGAGGGCAGCAATATAACTGGTTTAAGACCTGGTTCTGCAGAGCCCGATAGGATCGGAATTGTGGAATGCTAATAATTACATAATAACCAATAAGTTATGAGTGACACTTAAGGCCAGTTATTGTTAATTATTGACTTCGAATTTGGATGAGTTCATTGCCAATTGCGACTACACCATCAACAAGCGCCACGAAATCTGAGCGCCTGCTGCGATGATTACAGATCGCAACCCGAAGCGAAAACTGGCTGTTGAGAACTGTAGATGATGGTGCCGCGATACCCCGCTCATGTAATTGCATCAGGATTTCAGCGTTCAGCTCTTCCAGTTCATTGGCTGGCACTGTGTCATCGACGAAGCGAAAATTGACGATATTCATTGCCGTTGGCGCCATCAGTTCAAGCTGAGTGTGGCTATCTATCAGCCCGGTCAGATATGCGGCCTGGCGAATATTTTGTCCGATTTGCTCGCCGTAACGATCGGAACCCTCGGTTTTCAGTGCAGTCCATGCGCGCAACGCCTTGAAAGAGCGGGATAACTGCACACCGTATTCGGAAAAATTGAGTGGCCCGGATGCCAGACCCCGGTCGAATTCACGAAGATAGTCCGGGGTGACCGAAAAAGTCTCCTTATGTACATCGGCAGATTTGATCAGGGCGCAACCACAATCGTATTGCACATAGAGCCACTTGTGCAGATCGAATGCCAGCGAATCTGCCCGTTCGAGCCCGTCGACCAGGTGCGCGTATTGCGGCGACATCTTTGCAAATCCGCCAAAGGCAGCGTCCGCGTGCAGCCAAAGTCCTTCCGCTTCGGCAATATCGGCGAGCTGATGCAGTGGATCTATGGCCGCCGTGTTGACGGTGCCCGCATTCGCAATCAGGCAGGCTGGTAAATGACCTGCTGCCCGGTCCGCTGCTATAGCCTCTTGCAGCGCATCGACGTCAATTGTGAAGTCACTATGCACCGGCAGCAAATGCAATGACTCGGAACCGAGACCGAGCAGTTCGATCGCTTTGCGGACCGAGGAATGCGTTTCAGTAGAAGCGTAGTAAACGAGTCGCGGATGATTGGTCGTATCGACACCGGTCTTACGTACGTCATAGGGGGCCAATCGTGTGCGCGCAACGGCCAGTCCGACAAGGTTTGCCATTGATCCGCCGCTTACCAGAAGGCCGCTGGCATCGGCCGGATATCCGAGCAGGGTCTTCAGCCAGTTCAGTAACTGCAGCTCTACGTACGACGAGGAAACTTCGTCGAAGCCAAGTCCTGCGGAATTCATTGCTGATGCGACCAGGTCCGCTATCAATTGTGTCGCGGTTCCCGTACCACCGACCCAGCTCCAGAAACGCGGGTGAATATTGCCGGTGGGATAGGGCAGGATGTGTTCGCGAATCTGGGCGTAAACCTCATCCTGTGGTGTACTTTGTCGCGGGACCGCCTGGTCGAACAGTTGTTTGGCGGCCGCAGGCAGCGGTTGCCACGCGGGTCGGTCTCGAACGGTTTGCAAATATTCGATCATGTCGTCGAATGCGCGATGCCCCAGCTGGCGCAACTCTTCCCAGTTGTCAGGGTCAAGCGATCGTTCTGCGAATTCGTTCGATTGTTCTTGTGATTGTTCTTGTG
>CAYOHF010000011.1:13868-47681 GCA_964403695.1 uncultured Woeseiaceae bacterium
GATTGTTCTTGTGATTGTTCTTGTGCCATTACGCTTCACCGTGGTTCAACTACAGGATCGAACAGATCAGAATTATCAGTGCTTGTTTACTCAGGCTAAATATACAGTTACGAGCTTGCGTCGCTTGCACAATTCGGCTCCGGATTGCATCGTCGTACAGCATTTTCCAGCGCCGTCTGGCAGCATTGCCGATTGTTGCCAACCGGGGACATTACCTTGATGACAGGAATTCTACTGGCAATTGCCGCTCTGTCTGCGGCCGAAACCAGGGCTAAGCAGGCGGTCATATGTGCGGAGACAGCATTCAGCCGTGCGGCAGAATATCGCGATAAGGCACTGTTCCTGAGTTTTGTTGATCCTGATGCGCGCTTTGTAAGCGGACAGGTTGCCCGGGGGAGGGCCGAGGTCGGCGAGACCTGGGCAATTTTCTTCGAAACTGACGGGCCGCAAATCCGCTGGCGCCCGCGAGTGGTTGCGGTATCGAGTGACGGTCGTCTTGCGCTTAGCCGTGGACCGTATCGCACAGTGAGCACAGATGTGAATGGCAAGCGTATTGAATCCTGGGGAACCTTCATTTCCACGTGGTGGCTCGGCGCGGATGGGAAATGGAAGGGCTGTTCGATACTGGAGCCAATGTTGGGATGACGCCAGGCGATGATGATCGAAGCGTCCTGGATCGTGAGCCAGAATGTCCATGAGCATTGATAATCTTTAACATAACGCGATTGCGAGTCGCTGGACCTGGCTTCCGATCAAAGATTTGAACCATGGCAGGGCAATATTTGATCTTTTGATCATGTGATATCATAATGATATCTAATTGATGCAAAGGAGAAACGCCATGATTCGTGAAAAAGAAAGGAAATTACCTTCCGGGTACCTGATGCTGGCAGTGCTGCTGGTGATGCAGCTGGCGGCTTTTTACGGCGTTTTCCTGATGCTGCGGGCATTTTCCATCCCTGGGATTATCACAGCTTCATTGATTAGCACGATTGTTCTCATTCTCTGGGCCGGCTTTTTTATGGTGCATCCAAACCAGGCACGGGTGCTGCAGATTTTTGGTGCTTATGCCGGGACGGCACGGGAACCAGGTTTGCGTTGGGCTAACCCGTTCTACACCAAGAAAGCAGTTTCGACGCGGGTTAGAAATTTCGAGAGTAGCAAGCTGAAAGTCAATGATTCGCGTGGCAGTCCGATCGAGATTGCCGCTGTCGTTGTCTGGAAAGTTGTTGATACGGCGGAGGCGATTTTTGAGGTGGACGACTTCGAAGAGTTCGTCAATATTCAAAGTGAGTCCGCGTTGCGCAACCTGAGCACATCCTATCCGTACGAACCACACGAAGGCGAGGGTGTTGCGTTGCGTAGCCATCCGGCAGAAATCGCTCAGGACTTGCGCAAAGAAATACAGGATCGCTTGGAAGCGGCTGGTGTCAATGTGCTGGAGGCGCGCATCAGTCACCTTGCGTACGCGCCGGAAATAGCAAATGCGATGCTCAGGCGGCAGCAGGCGTCGGCGATTATCGCTGCACGTACACAAATCGTCGCCGGCGCGGTCGGCATGGTGCGCATGGCCCTGGACCAGCTCAAGGCAGAAGACATCGTCGATCTCGACGAAGAGCGCAAGGCAGCGATGGTCGGTAATCTACTGACGGTGTTGTGTAGTGAGGAGGCGGCACAGCCGGTTCTCAATACAGGCTCGCTGTACTCCTGAAGCACGATTGAAATGATCTGACACTGTGATGTGACAAGATGAGCAGGCAATGAGTGCACGAAAAGCGTTTGCGTTGCGTATAGACGAAAAGACCCTGAAGGCAATGCACCGGTGGGCGGAGGACGATCTGCGCAGTCTTAATGCGCAGATTGAATTCGTGATGCGCGATGCATTACGCAAAGCAGGCCGGCTGCGAAAGGATCAGTCAACGGCGGGAAATACCCAGGATGATTGATCAGCTGCCCCGGTGCTGTTATTAATCATTAATGAATCTGCTATCTCTAATCCTGATTGGTCTCGCACTTATTGTCGTCCTCTGCGTTTTTTATGTTGCCTGGGAACTGTCGTCGGAGGACCTGCATTCGACTAAAAAGAAAGAACCGGGCGAATCGAAAGAGTCAAAAGATTCACCCGGTTCTTGATGAGAGCGCGAAGCTCCCGAAAACCGGGGTCGAACCGAGGTTTCTAAGCAGCTTTCGAACAATCTCAAAAACCTCGGTTCGACCCCGGTTTTCCTGACGTAGCGGCTGTTCTATTTTCGCTCCCGGGTTCGTGCCCTGGACGACGATTCCTTCCTGTTTTGCTTATTGCTCGAGTCTCCACGGCTCGATGCCTGTCGCGCCGGTCGTTGTGCCGGTGCGCGTTGCTGCGCTGCGGCGGCCACTCTTTGTGGCTGCGGTGTTGATCGTTGCACAACGGGCCGGGCTTGTGGCCGCCCGACCACAGTCCGCGGACTTTGCTGACGGGCAGCTGAGTTAGCGCTCGATGTCTGCCGGCCGCTCGTGGTCGTTCTGGCGCGCTGATTGGATCCCGTGCTGCTCGCAGGAGCCGCTGCGACCTGCCTGTTATTGGCAGCGCTGGTCACGCGTCGGGTACTTGCCGGTGCCTGCTGACGGCGGTTGGCGTTATTCGCAGCAGATCGGGGCGGCGTACTTGCGCGGCGTGTTGTGTCGTTGCCGCCACGTTCGCGAAAACGAATCTCAGCCTGCCCGGAAGTTGTTCTCCGATCGCTGCTGTTGCGACGCTCTGCTGCAGTGCGTGCGCTAGAGTCCCTGCGCTGCCCGGCAGCACCGCTACTGCCGGGGTCACGTCTATTACTGGCCGTTGTCGCTACACGGGTCTGACGATTGCTATTGCCTGTGCTGCGATTTCGTTCGCGCAAGCCGAGGTCCATGCGGCCGTCATTTCGACTGCTGGTGCTGGTACGACCACGGGTTTGTGCAACACTGCCTGGCGGATAGTGTCGGTTGCGAACCCGGTTCGTATAAGGGCGCGAACCGCTACGCTGTCGCGGACGCCAGTAGTCACCATCGCGATGGTTATATTGTGACGCTCGGTAGCTGTTATTCACATACCAGGCGTTATAAACATTAACGCTGGGCCGACGATAGTAGTGCCCATAGTAATGATGGCCGTAATACGGGTGGCCGAAATAACTCGGGTGGTAAACATGCAGATTGTGGTTTGTCCAACCGATGGTAAATGCGGTGGTCACGCCCCAGAAATATCCGGATGCGAAGTTATGTCCGACAGGATACGGGTAGTAATACACCGGGTATGAACGTGGGTAATAGCGATAAACCGGTTGCGGCTGATAGACGACAACCTCCGCCGGCTCGTAATAAGGCACGTAGATGATTTCCTCATCGGCGGGCTCAATTTCTATGGCACCCTCTTCGAGGCTGACCGTCTGATACTCGTCCGACTTTAAATTACCGGCTGCATAGGCGCGGTCACGAAACATTTCGACCGCAGAAATTATTGCCGCCTGTTGGCTGATTACCGCTTCGCCCAGGCGCCACGTCCAGTCGATCTCGTCGTCCATCAGTTGCATAACTTCAGGATAATTTAGCAGCGCAGTGACCGACTCATCCCATGACTCATCCGGCTTCAGGCTGCTGTCTGATTCCAGCAGTTGCAGAAATCGCGCGGCCTGGACGATCTCCAGCGGGTAGGTGGATGCAGGCAACACAATTGCGAGCAGATCGTCGGGATATAACGCAACCGGCCCAACCAGCTCTTCCAGTTCAGCAGTAGTCAACGGCGCCGCCGCGGCCAATGCCTCTTCTTGTGAGTAATTATCGTCGGCCAGTGAGGCAATCGGTGTGCCGTTCTCGTCGACCGGTACCTGTGCCGTTGCCGCGCCCGACCCAAGTACTAACCATGTCGTGAGCAGTAATAGCATGCCGTTCGTTTGCACTTTGGTTGCTTGCGTCTTCATCTTGAGCCTCCCGGCAATAAGCGCGCTTTGCAGTCGCGCTATCGTTCATCCTGGCAATAAGAATAACCTCGCGTAGCTGAATGGAGGCTTAACCTGGCGGGGTTTGAAAAGAAGAATAAAAACAATGGGTTGGCGCGATGCAATGCGGAACTGGAACCTTATGGCGGCCTTGTTCGTTGTTGTTATAACGGAGATTGCTGTGTGAAATACACGACAGGAAAAGAAATGAGAGACGTCCAGACGGCTTTGGGAATATCTGGTAAATATGTGCGGCGGAATATGTCGCTGGCGCCTGTGGCAGTCCTGGCGCCGGCTGACGTGCTGTCAGACGCAGATGATGATGGATCTGAAGGTTACAATCCTTACGATCATATGCCCGCCAGAACTTCACGTTAAGTCCAGGGAGATCTCAGTCGGCAGTTCGTGCGTCGTTGTGGCTTATGCAGGCAGGCTAGCCATTAGATTGCCGCCATTTGTCGAACCTTGTCTCCCAGCCATTCAATGCTCTGTTCGATTTCCTCTGACCATGGATGGCCGAAGCTCAGGCGAATAAAATTCTCGTAGCGACGACACGGAGCGAAAATTAATCCCGGCGCAATACTGATGCCGGCTTCGATCGCTTCATCAAAGAGCTTCTCGGAATCTACGTTTCCTGCCAACTCAAGCCAAAGCACCGAGCCACCGACCGGTTTCGATGTTCTCGTTTCGGCTGGGAAGTATTGCGCTACGCAGGCACTCATACGCTCCGCATTTTGTTGCAAAACCGGACGCAGCTTTTTCAGGTAACGGTCGTAATCCCCACTGGCGACGAATTCCGCCAGTGTTAACTGTTGTAGCAAACCAGACGTGCAGGAAAAGGATCGTTTGAGTCGCCTGATACGATCTTTATACCGGCCCGGCAATAACCAGCCAATTCGATAACCAGGCGCGGCTGTCTTGGAAAACGAACCAACGGTAAGCACGCGATCGCCGCGTGAATAAACGCCTGCCGGTTTCGGCCTGTGACCGTCGAACAATAGTTCGCCGTAAACATCATCTTCAATCAGTGCAATTCCTTTTGCGTCGATAATACTGACCAGTTCACGGCGAATGTCCTCGGGCATACTGACACCGAGCGGATTGCACAGGGTAGTGGAGAACATGCAGGCTTTAACCGGGTAAGCATCCAGCGTCTTGCGTAATGCCGAGAGCATTACGCCTTCTTCCGGGCAGGTTTCTACTTCGATTGCGAGCATGCCAAGACTGTCAATCAATTCCAGCAGGCCATGGTAGGTAGGCGATTCGACAGCAATGACGTCACCTTTTTCTGCCACTGCCATGAGCGCGAGCATCAATGCTTCCTGGGCGCCATTGGTAATGCATACGTCGGTCGGTTCAACTGTGATGCCGATAGTGTCCAGATACCGAAAAGCGATCTGGCGGCGCAGTCCTGGCTCTCCAAGGGTCGGTGCATAGGTAAGGCTGCGCTCTTCGGCTCTTGCCATCACACGTTTCATCGCCCGATGCAGCGCCTTCGCCGCTGGTTTGGCCATGCAGGGATTCGCAATTCCAAAGGGAACGACACCAGGTTGCTGCAGGCCGTCGTAAACCCGGTCCATCAGGCTGCGACAAGCCACCGGTATCGGTTGTGAAGATTGAGAAAACTTTGGTGCGGGCCTGACAATTGCATTGCCGGTCTGTCCGCGGACGTAGAAGCCTGATTGTGGTCGGGATTCAACCCGGCGCTGTCGCTCGAGTTCGATATAGGCCTGACGCACGGTGGGTACACTGACGCCGATGCGCGTGCTCATGCGACGCAGCGAGGGCAGGCGATCACCCGGTCTGAGGGTGCCAGCATCAATATTGTCGCCAATTAAATCAATAACTTGCCGGTAAAGGTAGGCGCTGCCTTGTTTGTCTATGGCTAACAAACTGTTCACCTCACATTTGTCAAAAACTGCGTCTGTTATAGCCCCAATAAAGACGTAAAGTCAAGCGCCATGAACACAAGAATCGCACAGGAGGCCAAAATGAAGATCACCCGGCAAATGCCGAATTGGCTGTCAGATCGGATTGATCCAACGGTTGACCTTCCGCGCTGTGGCAAGCAAAGCGCGGCGGTACAGCGCAATTTTTGGCGACGAAGCATGGACTGGCTGACATCGCCAGCTTTCCGCTTGCATCAATACAGAAATATTCATACGCAAATGTTGCGGGGTGCGTTGTGCACGGTTGACTGCGGTAATACGCGGCAGAACAAGAAGGAATTTCGGGATGAGTAACTGGCTCCTATATGTCGTGACAGTCCTGGTCTGGGGCACAACGTGGATCGCTATCGAATTCCAGATTGGCGATGTTGCGCCTGAAGTTTCGGTTTTTTATCGGTACCTGTTTGCGGCGGTCCTGTTATTCGCCTGGTGCCGTATTCAAGGCCGGCAACTACGTTTTGGCGCGCGTGCACACGGTCGGTTCGTTTTGCTTGGTTTGTTGCTGTTCTCGGTTAACTACATCGTGACTTATCACGCACAGCTGTATATTACCTCAGCACTGACAGCCATTGTGTTCTCCACCATGCTGTGGATGAACATCATTAACTCCCGACTTTTTTTCGGCACACGCATAGACAGAGGCACTATTGCCGGTTCGATTCTGGGCATCATCGGCATCATGTTCCTGTTTCTGCCTGAAGTTGAGAATCTGTCCCTGGGTGATGCGACGATCTATGGAGCGGGCCTGGCAGTGCTGGGCGCGCTAATCGCTTCGCTTGGCAACATGGTCTCGCAGGGCGCACAGAAAGAAGGTTTGCCGATTGTTCAGTCAAATGCCTGGGGGATGTTTTACGGCGCCATTCTTACTGGCTCCATTGCGTTTGGTCAGGGCCAGGATTTTATCTTCGCCTGGTCAGCGGAATATGCGATATCCCTCGTCTACCTGGCGATATTTGGTTCTATCATAGGTTTCGGCAGTTACCTGACGCTGTTGGGTCGAATTGGCGCGGACAAAGCAGGTTACGCGATGGTGATGTTTCCGGTCGTCGCTATTTTCATATCGATATTCTTCGGCGAGGTCTCCCTGAATGGGAATATCATCGTTGGCATCAGTTTTGTTCTACTCGGTAACGTGCTGACACTGCGTACACGATCATCGAGTAACGCTGTAACAGACAAAGAGAACGTAGCAAGATGGTCCCTGCGCCATGTATTTCGCAGGCAGCGGCAATCCTGAGCAGAAAACAAAACGCGAGGCTCCATAGTAGTCGAGCCTCGCGGCTCAGGTTTCGCTAATGATTGACTCTGCTGTGCCAGGCTATGAATTTCCAATCATTGGCGTCGCGGATCAGTACATCCGTGTAGCGCCCCCTGGAATCTTCAGTCTTCTTGTCCCGGATTAGAACAGCATTTGCAGACAGATAATGGGCTACCGCCATATCGCCATGTACCACGATCGATAACGGGTAAAGTTCATGCAATAAACCCTTTTGCTGATTGTTATTGAAATGCCGCCACGTGCTGGTAGATGCTTTATCCCTCGGCGCCGGAGCGGATTTTGGCATTTTAGTCACTATTGAGCGCTTGGCTAACAGGTCCCTGTTTCACGGGTCCATGACGGCAGCACCGATGAAGTCTTCGATGCTTTCGCGATTTGAGTTATCGAACAATATCTCACCATAAATTCGTTCGAGATCCGTAGCAGACAGGTAGTCGGGATGATGAATCTCTGTGATTCTTGCGTAGTTGAATGACTGCGCATTTTTGTTGACGACAAAAAGATAAACATCGGCAGCGAGAACCCGCGGCAACGCTATGCGCATTAAGGCGCCTATTTTTGCGTAGGCTGCGGGGACGTCAAATTCGCCGATAAACAGATGGCGTTTTTCTATTGACCATCCGGCGGCACGGAAAACCTCTCCAATTGACCCGCCGGACAGAATCAGTGCATGTTCCCGGGCGAGGGCGGGCGTCTCTGAGTCGATAAAGTCGACCACAGCATAGGTCCGGGTAGTTTTTTTGTCGCCATCGATACTGTAAAGACTGGAAACGCGTCGCTTATTCTCGGTGGACAGAACGTCGACACCGTAACTGCCAAAATCTTGCCTGATTCGCTCGCTGTTTAGCCCGACACTGGTGTCCTGGCTGGCGCAAGCACCGACGAAAAACAACAAGAACAGGTATAAATTACATTGACGGTGCATGCTGCTGAGAAACAAAAATACTCTCCTGCCCGATGCTCGTACCATTGTGATCCTGTTGCGATAACTACATATCGCCAATCCTGGCGGTTGTCGCCATAGTAGACTTTTCAGGCGCGGGAGTTTGCACTATGCGAGCAATGCAACTCAAAAGAATTGCTGCGTTGGCCGACATTCCTGAGCCGTTGCAACTCGTCGAAGTTCCCGTACCCGCTATCAAGGAAGACCAGGTCCTGATGCGCATTGCAGCCTGCGGTGTTTGCCATACGGAGCTTGACGAAATTGAGGGACGGACACCGCCCGCTGAGTTACCAGTCATTCCCGGGCATGAGGTGATTGGCTACGTTGAGCAAATTGGGGCGAAAGTGACCCTGCATAAGGTCGGCGATCGGGTCGGTGTTGGCTGGATTTACACCTCGAGCGGCAGTGAATATGAAAACCTCAGCAGCTCATTCGTGGCGACCGGGCGAGACGTCAACGGTGGTTACGCAGAATTCATGGCGGTCGGGCAGGATTATGCGTTTAACATCCCGAAGGTTTTTTCTGATGCAGAAGCGGCACCGTTATTGTGTGCTGGCGCAGTTGGCTATCGGGCTCTCAGAATTGCCGGGCTGCAGGACGGGGATTCGCTGGGGCTGGCAGGTTTCGGCGGCTCCGGGCACCTGGTAATGCAGCTGGCCAGGCATCTGTATCCACATAGCGAAATATTTGTCTTCGCCAGGAGCCACGCGGAACAGGATTTTGCGCGGGATCTTGGCGCGGCATGGGCCGGCGACATTGAAGCAGAGCCGCCGCGACCGCTACGGGCAATCATTGACACAACGCCCGCCTGGAGGCCCGTGCTCGCTTCGCTCAGGAATCTCGAGCCAGGCGGCAGGTTAGTGATCAATGCGATCCGCAAAGAAAGCGGTGACCGATCAATTATGGCGGAAATTGATTACGCAGAGCACCTGTGGATGGAGAAGGAATTGAAGACCGTTGCCAACGTCACTGGAGACGACATTGCCGAATTCCTGCAGGTGGCCGCCGAAATCCCGCTCAGGCCAACCGTACGAACCTATCCGCTGGAGCAGGCGAACAAGGCGCTGCAATATCTTCGCGAGGGCCACATCCGCGGTGCGAATGTCCTGCTGATGAACTCAAAACACTTAAAAAACAATTAGTAACGATCTATACTTAATGTAAAATCCTTAGTCGGCTTTGATGATTTCCACGCTGAGATGGCTATCCGCAATCAGTGAATTGGTGATCAGGCACAACTGTTCTGCCTTGCGCAGCAATTTTTCTCCCTTTGCCTCGTCTGCGTCGCTGCCAATAGTCAGGCTTGCATGAACCGTAAAAGCAACGAACCTGTTTTCACGATCGACTTTATCCAGCGTTCCATCGACTCTGCACTGCAGGTCTGACCATGAAAATGCAGATGCTCTTGCTATAGCCCTGAATGAGAGGATGAAACAATCTGCCACCGCAGCAACCAGCAGGGTTTCTGGCGACCAAAGGTCACCCGGGCCGCCAAACGCTTCTGGTGGTGCTGACGTAACTGATTCCAGACCGTCGCTGGAAAGCGTAACGTTTGATTCTGCCTCGGCGCTGGCAGAGACGACGTAAGAATGGGGTAATTGTTGCATGAGTTATTTCTCCGTACAGCGATAGTCCAATGCGCTGTCGCTTGACGTTATAATTACTGGACGATGAGCATAATTGGGGTGCCAGCTCGCGAAAACAATCGGGATTTTCCACAATGTCTGTTGAATTGTCATGTTATCGATGCGGCGCGAGCCTGGCTGAGCTTACACCGCCCCTGTCCCGCCAGGACGAGTGCCCGTCGTGTTCTGTTTATCTGCACGTTTGTCGAATGTGCGATTTTTTCGATGCGCAGGTACCGAAGCAGTGCAGAGAGGATGATGCAGAAGAGGTAACCGAGAAGGAACGACCGAATTTCTGTGAGTGGTTCAAGCCGGGCGTTATCAGCGTCGATGTGAAGCGCGCCGGTGCCGCAGTAAAGGCCGAGGCGGGCCTGGCTGCACTGTTTGGCGACGGGGACGGCCCCCAGCCTGAAAAAGACCAGTTTCAAAGTGATGCCGAGGATCTCTTTAAATAGCCATTAGCAATGACCATCAATCGCCGAAAATTCATACAAATGTCCTCTGCCGCTGCCACAGCACCTCTTTTACCGGCTTGTGATGGCGCTGAGGTCGTGCCGGCCGTCGGCGTACCACCCAGTCATTTCAATGCGGAATCGACCGCGGAGGACGTGACAGCCGGGCTGGATCTGAAAGGCAAAATCGCTGTCGTTACTGGCTGCAATTCCGGGATAGGCTATGAAACCATGCGTGTCCTGGCGTTGCGTGGCGCTTATGTCATCGGTACCGGGCGAACGATGGCAAAAGCACAGGCTGCCTGTGCAAGTGTCAAGGGAGTTACAACGCCAGTGCAGCTCGAGCTGGCCGATTTCGATTCAATTGTCGCCTGTGCAAAAGCGATAAGTTCGCTCAACGCGCCAATCGACATGCTTATTTGCAATGCCGGTATGCGCGGCGGCCAAAGAGAAGTCGTGAATGGCGTGGAAAAGAATTTCGCCGTCAATCATCTTGGCCATTTTTTGCTGGTCAACAGACTGCTGGAACGATTGTACCTGGCCCCGCAAGGAAGAGTGGTAGTGGTCGCCAGTCGCGCAGCCTACCGGGGAGCGCCCGATGATGGCATTCAGTTCGACGATTTGCGGGCCAGGCAACATTACAGCGATAGTCGCGCCTATGGTCATTCGAAACTCGCAAATGTGCTGTTCTCCCTCGAACTGGCGAGACTTTTGCGGGGCACTCGCATAACCTCGAATTCCCTGCATCCTGGTGTTATCAACACAAATATCGTAAGAAACGTATCCTCCGTTCTGCGGGCCGGTTTCGCGCTCTTGACCAGGGTGAATGGCAAAACGATCGAGCAAGGCGCTGCTACAAGCTGTTTCGTTGCGACCAGTGAATCGCTTGGCAGCACCAGCGGTGCGTATTTCGAGGATTGCAACGCAGTCACCGTAATGGGCGACAATCATATGCAAGACACGGAGCAAGCGGCCCGTCTGTGGCTTCGTTCCGAGGAGCTGGCGCGTGGCCACATGGTCGAATTGGAGCGGCCGGACCCGACCGAGTTTCGCAATGGTTATCGCCCGAAAACGTCAGCCGGGCAGGATCAACTTTAGTAGTCCAACAAGATCGGCGAGAGGCAAGAATGTCAGTTAATCACAAAGTCATCAGAATAATCGTAGCTGTCGCTATTGGAGTTTTCCTGGCGCTATTTTCCTATCAGCGCATAACGGATCAGGAGCCAGGGCAGGAGCGAGCCCTTGAAGAGGCAGCGGTGCTGGCGGGTCGGGAAATATTACAGAGCTTTGTGGCTGTGGATGCGGAAATCGAGATTATCGATCCGCTGGCGCCGAGTCGCGTTATTGGCAAGGTGTACATTTATCCGGCTGAAGGCGGTTGGCAGTTATCGGGATACTACCGTCGCAAAGGCCTAAACAGTGGCGAGAAATGGCATCCCTATCTGATGTCCCTGGATGAAGGGTTCGCTCTGCTCAAACTGTCCGTCAAAGATAAAGATGAACAGCTGAAGACTTCTGCGGCCAGTGATCCCAGGTTCTCGGTCGATCCCTGAGATGCTGGTCTGATCGCGGCTTAAACGATCCAGGCGATCATTCCCAGTAGTGTGGCGGCGTAGGCGGCACCCAGGACCACGACACTTCGCTCGATTTCCTGGCAATTCCTTTGATTCATCATTTCGTTCTCCAACTCGTTAACTTGAGGTTCGGATATTGTTCGAACGCCGCAAAAAAGAATTGACGAAACACTGACGATTTGACGATGACCACCTGATGATTACCTGATGGTCAATAAGCGATTGTTTTTAAAAGAGTGTTCGGCTCGAAGTTTTTCTCGTGTTTGATCGAAAATGGCACTAAACGTTTTTCGCTTTTCATGCATCAAATGATCAACGAACTAATTAAACGTTGACTCAAGCAGGCCACGAGTCTCGTGCACGGGGGTTACCAAGCTGAAAATTGCCGATACATCAGCGCAAGACGTTGTGCTGGCGCCAAAAAGCCGCAAGAGCCGTTATCTCATCGGTGGCAGCACTCTTCTACTGATTCTGGTCATCGCCTGGATCCTGATTCCGGTTATCAATCGCTGGGCCTCTGCAACGGTCACGGTGCCGCTGGAGCGCCTGCGGATCGCCGCAGTCACGCGGGGCGACCTGGTGCGGGATGTGTCTGTGCAGGGCCGCGTCATTGCCGCAATCAGCCCGACACTGTATGCACCGGCCGCGGGCTCTATAACGTTGCAGGTTGATGCCGGTGCCACAGTAGTGGAAGGGCAGGTACTCGCAGTGATAGACAGCCCGGCACTCACCAATCAGTACAAACAGGCCCAGTCCGCGCGGCAACAGCAGGCAATGGAGCTTGAAAGGCAAAGAATTGAGTCGCGCCAACTCGCATTGGACAAACGCAAGGCCGCCGATCTTGCAGAAGTGGCACTGGTGGCAGCCAAACGCGAAAAAAGGCGGGCCGACCAGGCTAATGACGTTTCCGTCATATCCGTGATCGACTACGAAATGGCACAGGACGACCTGCGCAATGCTGAACTGGCACATGATCACGCTGTTGCAGACGCGAATCTTTTCGACGAGCGGCTCGAATTCGAGTTGCGAGTCAGCGAACTCAAGCTGCAGGGGCAGGATTTGCTGGTCGAGGACCTGCTGCGCCAGGTCGATGCCTTATCGATCCAGTCACCGGTCAGCGGCATCGTCGGCGACTTGTTGGTTAGCCAGAAAGCCGCAGTCTCTCGCGATATGCCGGTTATGGCCGTCGTTGATCTCTCGCGCTTCGAAATCGAAGCTCAGGTGCCCGAGAGCTATGCGGACGATCTCGGCATTGGCATGGCGGCAGAGATCATTGTTGGCAATGAGCGTTTCTTGGGTCAGCTCGTTGCAGTGTCTCCGGAGATCGTCAATAGCCAGGTTGGCAGCCGAATTCGCTTCGGTGATCGCATGCCTAAAAATATACGCCAAAACCAACGGCTGACGACGCGCATCCTGATTGAGGAACGACCCGCGGTACTGATGCTACAGCGCGGCCAGTTTCTTGAAAGCGGTGGTGGCCGTACTGCCTATGTGCTCGACGGCGAAGGACTGGCTATGCGCAAAAGCATAACAATCGGCGCCCGCAGTTTGAGCGCCGTCGAAATAACAGCAGGCCTGAATGAAGGTGACCAGGTAATCATTTCAAGTGTCGATCAGTTTCGGGGTGCCGATTCTGTGTTGATCACCGACTAATCATTGCATTTACGAAGGAGTTCGCAGCAATGCTAAGCATGCAAAATATTTCCAAAATTTACCGAACCGAGACCGTCGAGACACATGCACTGCGTGAGTTTTCCCTGGAAGTCGAGGAAGGAGAATTTGTTTCGGTCACCGGGCCCTCTGGCTCCGGGAAAACAACTTTTCTCAATATTGCGGGCTTGCTCGAGGATTTCACGGACGGCATCTTCAAACTTGATGGAGAGAATGTTTCCGGGCTCAACGATACACAGCGCTCGCGTATGCGTAATCAAAAAATCGGATTTATATTTCAGAGTTTTAATTTAATCCCCGAGCTGGATATTTATGACAACGTCGACGTGCCACTGCGCTATCGCGGTTTTGATTACGCGGAGAGAAAAAAACGCATTGAGCATGTCATTGACATGGTGGGATTGGCCTCGCGCAGCAAGAGCCTGCCGTCCCAGCTATCCGGTGGTCAACAGCAGCGCGTGGCAATTGCCCGCGCACTGGCTGGCGAGCCACGCTTTCTATTAGCGGATGAACCAACCGGCAACCTGGATTCGGAAATGGCAGAAAGCGTCATGCAGTTGCTGGAACAAATAAACGGCAATGGCACCACCATAATCATGGTGACCCATGAGCCGAACCTGGCCCTGCGCGCACAACGAAATATTTTCGTACGCGATGGTCGCATCAGCACTTCTGAGCCCGCCCTGCAGGTTGCAGCCAGCGGCTGAGCGAAAGACGGAGGTTCGCAATGTTTCGTTACTACCTGAAGCTCGGCGTCTTAAGTATTCGCCGCAACCCTATCCTTAGTGCGTTGATGGTCGCGGCAATTGCTACTGGCATTGGCGCCTGCATGACCATTGTCAATATTAACTACGTCATGAGTGGCAACCCGATACCACATCGGTCTGATATGCTCTTTCATGTCCAGGTTGATAACTGGGATCCGAACAATGTTGGTGACGGTGATGACCGGCCACCGACACAAGTGACGTACAGGGACGGAACAGCGTTGCTTGCAGCGAAGAAAGCGCGACGCCAGGTTCTGAGCTACCGCTCGAGTCGCGTGGTCCAGCCGGAGGATGCAGATCAGCTTCCGTTTATGGTGGGCTCGCGTAGTACGACAGCAGACTTTTTCCCGATGTTCGACACACCTTTTGTCTATGGCAGCGGCTGGGATAACACAGCCGATGACGCGCAAGAGTACGTCGTGGTGATCAACAGGGAGATCAACGAACAATTGTTTGGCGGTGAAAATTCTGTCGGCCGAACCATAGTGATGAATGGCGACATGTATCGCATCACGGGCGTGATGGATACCTGGGAGCCGACACCGAAGTTCTACGATGTGAATAACCAGACCTTTGGTGACGCTGAAGCAGTCTATTTCCCGTTTAGCGTCAGCATCGCCAAGGAAGTCGGTAGCGACGGCAATACGAATTGCTGGAAACCGGTTGAGGGTAACGGCTATGAAGCCTTCCTGAATTCGGAATGCATCTGGATGCAATTCTGGGTTGAGTTGCACGGCGAGCAGGAGCGACAGGATTATCACGCTTTCCTCGATGCCTATGCCGAGTCGCAAAAGCAACTGGGTCGATTCCCGCGACCGCTGAACAATCGTCTTAGCGACGTGATGGAGTGGTTGCAGGCAGAGGAGGTCGTTGACGACGATGTTCAGGTCCTGCTTGGACTGGCCGTGCTCTTCCTGGTTGTCTGTCTGCTCAATACCATTGGACTTCTGCTGGCAAAAATCATGCGACGCTCAGGAGATATTTCACTGCGCCGGGCACTGGGCGCCTCGCGGCGTGCGGTATTTGCTCAATACATTGTGGAAGCCGGATTGATAGGCCTTGCCGGTGGCCTGTTTGGCATTGGTATGACCTGGCTGGGTCTGCAGGGAATCAAAGGCCTCTACGGCGAGCTCGATTTCATCAGCAAGCTGGTGACGATGGACTGGGCCATGATCTTTGCAGCGATTGGTCTGGCAATTGTGTCAGCGCTTGGCGCGGCGTTGTATCCAACCTGGCATGCCTGCGGCATTCAACCTGCGAGCCAACTCAAAACACTCTGAATATGTGATGTCACTGCGTGCAGTGATGGAGAATAGAATGGAAATCGGACCGATCTGGCGATCACTACTACGTAACAAAAGCAGTTACATTCTGATTGCGCTACAGATAGCGGTGACTATGGCACTCATGGTGAACGCCATTGCAATCATCCAGGAGCGCACGCGGCTTATGGGGCGTCCCAGCGGGATAAACGAGGACACTATTTTCATGTTGTCCAGCACGAGTTTTGATCCGGACCTTGAATACCAGTCCATGGTGGCCGCAGACCTTGAAGCAATACGAAATTATCCGGGAGTCGTCAACGCGGTCATGACCAACTCCACGCCGTTGCGTCAGGGTGGCTGGTCACAGGGGTTGAGGACGGAGGCGGGCGATGACGATACTGATATTGGTGTCGCGATTTATTTTGTCGATGAACACGGACTCAATACGTTCGATGTGGACCTGGTTGCCGGGCGAAATTTTGCCGCGACAGAGGTCAACTGGATTGATCCTGATGGTGCACCGACGTGGCCGCCGGTGGTGATCATTACCCGGGCGATGGCAACTGAACTGTATCCCGATATCGCGCCTGAAGAGGCGGTTGGTAAAGTCGCCTTTATTGAAAACAACCGGCCACTGACTATTGTCGGCATTGTGGCTCGTATGCAGGCCCCGTGGAAGGGGTGGTCAGGTCTTGAGCGCTCCATGCTGGTACCCATGAGGCGCGGCAGCAGCTTCGCGCGCTATGTCATCAGGACCGAGCCCGGCAGTCGTGATGCACTGATTCCGCAGATCGAGAAAATGCTCGCGGAGAGAAATACCGGTCGCATTATCGATGGTACCCGGACAATGGCCGAAATTCGGCACAGGGCATACCTGGACGACTCGGCGATGATCAAACTGCTGGTATTCATCGTGTCCCTGCTGACAGCAATCACCGGCCTGGGCATTGTCGGCCTGGCAAGTTTTAGCGTTGCAAGACGGACCAAACAGATTGGAACCAGAAGGGCACTTGGGGCGACCCGGCCGGCGATACTTCGCTACTTCATGCTGGAGAATTTCCTGATCAGCTCTGTCGGTGTTGTGACCGGGGCGATTCTGGCCGTCGGACTCAATATCTGGATGGTGCAGACCTTCGACCTTACACCGATCACCTGGTACATCATCCCGGCCGCAATGTTGGCTCTGTGGGTTGTAGGGCAGTTCGCGGTTTATGGGCCGGCACGCCGTGCCAGCCTTGTATCACCGGCAATTGCGACGCGGGCGGTTTGAACGGGGAAAAGCGACGGCGATTTGACGTTTAGTTTGGCGATCTGGCAGCTTATTGAAAAACTCGGTTTTTCAGCAGGCTGCTAGGGGGCCGGATGTTTCGCCAGGAAGCGAATCAGTTCTGCCGCAAATTGTAGCTTGTAGGGTGCCCCATCCGGTCCCGCATGAGTGCCGGGCATATCTTTCGTTTCAAGATTTGCCATGGTTGATCTGAGCGTATCCAGATCCGATCTGGAAACCACGTTGTCGGTTGTACCAACCAGCGAGAATGCGGGGATGGTATTTTCACGTAGATTCTTCTCGCTTGGGATCAGATCGTTCATGCTGACACGAACCGCGGCCAGGGCACGCAAATCGTTGCCCGGGAGAACAAAGTCTGACTGCAATCGCACCTCTGCCTCCGCTACAGATTCATCCCGTGAACGCCACGGCCAACCGTAGCCACCAAGGGTCAGGGATATCAGGCGGTCCGGGTAGGACGCACGAAACGTATTGGCCACTTTGGCCCCCATTGAGTAACCAATGAGATGAGCACGTTCGATGTCCAGATGATCCATCAACCGCCCGACATCTTGCATCATTTCAATTCCATAACTGTCACGGTCGTAGAACTTGGCACTTTTGCCGTGACCACGCTGATCAAGCGCTATCACCTGATAACCGGCATCGACCAATGCAGCGAAAGTACCGGGCTTAATCCATAGCCCTTCAGGCGAGCCACTGAAGCCGTGCAACAGGATAACAGGAGATCCGCTGCCCTCTATGAAGTAACGTAGTTCTGCGCCGGCGGCATCAAAGTACTTTTCTTCGGCGGAAAATGATGTCGAATGATTCATCAGCAGAAAACCGAACAACAAAATTGCTACAGATGACTTCATATCTTCTCCCGGAATTTTTGCCCGAATTAGCATCAACAGTGTATAGAATACCAAGGCGACCTATTGAAACATCGACCGTGAATCAATTCACCCTGGAGTAGGCATGTACAGCGCAGCATTTATTTTCAAGCCTGGGACATACGATGATGAGTTCCATCGTTTAAACAATCTGATAGATGCAGCGGCGATCGCTACAGAGGGTTACCTGGGTGCAGAAACCTGGAAATCGCCAGACGGCGACATTATAAACGCGATTTATTACTGGGAGTCGCTCGAAGCGTTGCAGGTATTCTCCAAACACCCGACGCACCTGGAGGCGAAAAAACAATACAGCCGCTGGTATGACGGCTATCACATTGTAATTTCCGAAGTGCTCAGGTCTTACGGCGACAATACCATCGCGCACTTTACGCCAAACGACAGGTCACGCTGATCGGGCAACTGGTAGCTGCCGCGCCGTTAACTGACAATCAATCCAGCCAATTGCGCCGGAGTTGTGTGCAGGGATTCAGCCACCATGTCGAAGAAGTCCACTTCAAGCACGCTTATCTCCGTGTCACTCTTGATCACGTCGGCAAGCAGATGCACAACTCTGATGCGATTCGCCGGGCTCAATTGCCGACGTACACTGGATAGATATTTTTTCAGCGAAGTCGATTCATAGAGTTCAGTGCGCGCCGCTTTGCGGACATCTTGTGAACTGACGGTTTCGCCGGTTTCCCGCTCCATAATTTGTTGAATAGATTCGATTTCAACAGCGTGGATGTTTGCATCCGAACTGGACGCGCGAGCGAGCGTCATTAGCAGAGCTTCTGAGAAAAGCTCCTTTTGATGCTCAGAATCCACTTTCGTGTCACTAAAGATTTTCAGGACGGTGCTAAGGTCTGCAATGCTCATTCTTCTACTCTTTTGTTATTAGGTATAGAAATGCCGCAACGGCGAAAAGAGTGCAGTATATACAGAATTTCGGGCGGATGGCTATACGGTTGAGTCTGTTGATATATTTAGCTTTGCTTCGCTTTCCTGGCGCCACTCGAAAACATTGAGCTCAATAAATACGAAAGCGACCAGCCACAGAAAGGCATCCCAGAAATCAATGAAATCCCCCTTGATGCCCCAATAGATCGCGGCCAGCAACAAGGTCGAATACAAGATGTATTTGCTGAGGTTGCTGAGTCTCAGTGCAATGCCCCGAAGTTTGTCATGCTCCTGAAGCCGGACATCTATCTCGAGAACAATAACGACCAGCAACCATACCGCTGAATTGATGACGTCGACCCTTGCAAGTCGCATTATGTCGCGAAAGCCAGTTTGATCAACGGCCGTGCTCATACCTGGAAAATGTACATAGGTGTTCGCCTGGGACATGGCAGCACAATTAGCCGAAGTCAGGGTTTCATATTCATCGATGTCGACCGCGTAGGCCCATGTGCCATCAACAAGGGCGCACAAATCGCTGATACCTGTCAGTGGTATGGCTCCGGAAAAAAAAAGCAATTTAGTCAGGTATCCGTAAAACGAATAAACGATGAACGCGTAACAAAAGGCACGCGCGGCGTGCAGCGCCCAGGTTACTCGTCGCGTAAATTTCTCGTCATCGAGCACATAAGTCTCGAGTTCAAACATTAATAGCAGGATGACCCACGCCGCAGTATCAATACTTGCCGTAAAGCCTTCGATTATTTCAGCAACATTTATACCGTTGCTGAAGCGGTATGCGGAGGCGGCCCACTCTTCGCTGAAGAACAGGTAAACATTGACGGTCAGCAGCGCATAGACCGTGTATTTGAACAGTTGAAATATGCGAGTGCGATCAATGGCCAAGGTTTGCTCTGCAGCTGCTGCGACGACGCAAATTGTGCCAGCAAAATCGCCGCTGAACTATGCGGGTTCCGCTATATGATATCGCCATTATGTTGCCAGATTGGGCCAGCCTGAGGTCCACGCCCGTATTCAGGCCCCGCCTGCAAGGCCTGACAATGGCGGGCTATGCCATCTTCAGGTAATCATCAGCGATTGATTCGGCGTTGCTCAGGAACTCTGCCAGTCGACAACCAATACTGCATCCATGCTCGATGTATCGCTCACAAGGTGATACAGCAAATGGACGCAAGCAAAGCTCGAAACTCAGAAGCAGTGGGTCGCCTTATCCGAATCAGCCATTTTGTGGCGGAAGTAGCAGCGAACTGGATACAAATCTGGCGCGATTTGTTCGTTCGTATTCAGGCCCGAACGTCTTCTGCAATGCGGCGTTGACTCTGCCTGCCAGCGCAATGTGAGCGTGACCTCAACAGTTAAGCAGGCCGGGGATGCGGCGATTGCCCCTGTAAATGCAGAGACTCTGGTATTACAGTAGCGGCATGGGCTCCACTAACAAACTTATCCGTTTTTTGCATAACACGGACTGGCGTATCTGGCTTGGCCTCAGCATTACCTTGCTGTGGATATTGGGCGGCGGCTGGTATGTCCTCCAGGTTAGTGAGGCAGCGCCCACACAGAATTTTTCACTGGCCGCCGTTGGCAGCTTTCTCGAAGGCGCTTTTGCACCGCTGGCATTTCTCTGGCTCGTACTTGGGCTTTTCATTCAGCAACGTGAGCTGGCAAACAATACGGCCGCGATTCGGCGGACCTCAGAGCAATCGGAAAAGCAGACGCTTGCTATTGCCGCAACAGAAATGAACGCGCGCCAGGAAACCTTTTTCAAAATAGCTGAAAACGTCAAGCATCAGCTGGGCGGCATTTCCGGGATGCTACTGGTATCCAGTTTAGGTCCCGTTGGCAGCGGCAGAATGAGTCGGGAAGAGATGGATGATTATTTTAAACAGGCAGCCAGGGGCGACGATACAGTTTTCGCGAGGATGTTTATCAGCACGGATTTCCTCGATGAGGGTGGCTTGCAGGAAATGCTCTACGGGACTGAAATAAGAACCAAGCACAGCCACAATTTCATGCGGGCTTTTGAGAAGCTTCTCCGATTAGCGAAAAATTGCGATGTTGACCGCATAATTGAGGATTCTCTGATGCAAGGCGCCTTCGGCCTGTTGTATCAGCGCATGCGGGAGTACGGCACCGAATCCGCTGCCAGTGAGGGCAAGGTGTTACCAACCTAGGATCGATAGTTGTAATCGCGCAGACCGGTGCGAACAAACACATATCGGAGGCGCGGCTTGCTCGTCGCAATTTCAGTCGATCGCTAAACAGTAATACAACCCATCACCGCCTGTGCCTTGCAAGTCGCTCTGACTACAACCGCGCGAGCCGTGTGCATTGTTCCAGGATGTTGGGTTCGCACCACCACCCGTGCGGTCGTGATGGCCCACTTGCGCGCTGCCGTCCGATCCGCTGTAGGTCCAGTCCTGACACGTATGATCCTGATCGTCAGAGAACGCGGTGCCGTCAAGATTGGATCCCGTCAGGATATCGTGGCGATTCGGTGAGTCTCCGCGGCCATTGATTACGTCACCACTCTCGCTGATCGAATTTTCCTTGCTAAGCTTGTTTTCGTCGCTGTGAAGATCAGCGACGTCTGACGCTACATGCACCCCGTTGGCACTTAACCACGGCCCCGTGCCAATCCGGTCTCGAGCATTGATAGCCGCCTCGCCGTTGGCACCATCGGTGCTCAAATATGCCCGCCATGTTTTTCCGCCGGCACCGACTGATTCGGCGAGCATCTGGCAGTGCGCGTCAGCGCCCGCAAGACCGCCAAGATTGGCTCCGTCCCCGGGACCTTTACTGGTCAGGAAAAAACTCATGCTCGAATCCTG
This sequence comes from uncultured Woeseiaceae bacterium, assembly GCA_964403695.1. Taxonomy (GTDB): domain Bacteria; phylum Pseudomonadota; class Gammaproteobacteria; order Steroidobacterales; family Woeseiaceae; genus SZUA-117. The sequence goes on from CAYOHF010000011.1 coordinate 35,256, forward strand.
GGCTGTTGCGTAACCGAACCCGATGAAAGTTGCCACCAGAATCAACATCAAATTGCGTATTTTCATTGTCAGGTTTCCTGTTTGATCCAATCTGCGCTACGAAACTATTCCAATATATAGCAGAGGCGCGATGTCTACTTTGGGACAAAAGCAGCCTCGCAACATTCTATCAGGCGAACGACTGGTTTCGGGTCTGTGCCGGCTGCTTCGCATCAAATTTTCTGGCAGACACAATCTAAATGTCCGCTTTCACAAAAAGCGCCCACTCAAACGCTTGGTAAGTTGTGCAGTGCACCGGCTACTTTCGGCCAATAGCAGTCATTCGATCCATTCGGAAAACGGACTTGCTACAGCAGAAAAAGGCCGAAAGTTGAAAGGCCCCGAACTGGTACGACCACGAGATTCAGACATCGGCTCGAGTTCTTGCTCTTTCCATCATTTTGTCATGAAGGCGGCGCGAGGCGTGCCTGCTTTCGTTGACTTTGCATATTTGTAGGTGCCAACTGGCTTCGCTAACAACAATAAGGGGAACGTAATGAAGAAGCAGTTGAAGAAATTCGCGCTCATTTGCGTGAGCGCACTATGTGTTGGAACAACCGGGGTTGCCATAGCAGAACCATTGGAGTCAGTTATAGGCTTGGACGTACACAATACCGGGGCATTCCTGGCCGCGACTGATAACTATTTTGCGACAGACGATGCAAGGGAGAGCAAAGTCACATTCTGGGCGGTTACATTTGGCGGTGAAAGCGACATCTCTCATTTGGCCATTGCAGACTTTGACAGCTACCAGGAATATGAAGAAATAACGGCGAACCGAAATTCCAGTCCTGCATGGATGGGGTTTGTCAACTCACTACCGGGTCTGCTGGATGTCAAAAGCCGAATGATGGCTGTGCAACGTTTCAGAGACGGCTCCGGCTGGCAAGGTCACGGTGCTATGGCCGCATTCGTAATGACCATTTCCGACCCAGGTGCCTATACGGCAGCATTCCGCGAGTTTGTCGAGTCTTCCGACAATCCAGGTTCTACGCGCCTGATGGAACTCCGTTTTGGCGGACGCGGTGCTACGCATGCGGTGCTCATTTCAGCACCTGGCACAGCAGCGTTAAACGAATATCTGGATGAGTTGTTGTCGAGTGACGCGTATCGTGTTTTCGCCGGCAAGGTTAACGGCATTCGCACCATCAACAATGTTGAGATGCTGACGCGAGTCAGGAGTTACGGCAACTAGCCGTTAGACCAATTCAAGGGCGGGTTAAGCACCCCGCCCTTGAGTGCTAAGCATTAAGGCAGGTACGTGAGATCACTATGCTGGCATCTCGAGGCCGGAGACAAGATCCTAAAGACCATTACCAATTACGCGAAAAAGATGTCACCTTTGGGCCACAAGCGGACGTCGCCGACACGTAGCCGATTAAACCGGTTGTTACAGCCAACTGCGAAGCTGCGCGTAAACCTCGGGGTCACACAAGAGATCACGGTGACTCAGTCCGTACCCGATCCATTGACGGCTCTTTGGAATCTTCAGCGATCGATCGACATCGCGATGTCGTCCTAGCGCGCTGTCGAGTGGTACAAGTCCGTCTCCGACTAATTTGTCGCTTAGCAGGCCGCGCTTTGCCGCGAGAACGGCGGCTGCTGCGTAGCACTTCACGCCCGAGGGGAGTGGCACGGAGTATTCGTCGGCTGAGATTGTCCCGTGGCGTAAGTCAGTGATGCCTGCACTACGTGCCTTGCTTAAGCGTGTCAGCGGCATAGAGTAGGGGCTCAGCTCCATAAGAGCATCAAGGCCATGGCCGCCTTGCTCGAGTGGTGCACCGTGATGCGGCGTGCCGAGAAATACGAGCTTGCGAAGATACCTGGGCCAGGCATGTCCTGCCGCGCGGGCATAATGACAGGCGCTGCGTGCAACGAGCCCCCCCATGCTGTGCCCCATAATTGCGAGTTCCTCGACCGGTAGTTTCCAGTTCCCGATCAGGGTCTCAAGAAGCTCAGCGAATGCCCGCCCGTTGCTTACAATATGCAGGCCGCTGTTATAGCGAAGATGCAGCGGCAGATATCCGCGGTCGCTGGCAAGCGCTGCCCCGTGATCATGTCCGTTGCGGTTCCATTGTTGATCGTTCATACAGGACCCATGCGCGAGCACGAGGAGCTTGCTCGCGGGCACTTCATCACCGTGTTGCCTGAGCAAGTTCGTCGGATCGCTGAGGTCGACCTGTCGACCACGATGATGCAGGCTCATGTCGATTGCGAGTGGGTTTCCGGTCCGTGCAAGATAGTCACCGTAAACCCCGTTAGCAGCGGACCGGTACGCGTCTCGAACCCGCGTGGATTCGCCCTCGGGCAGCAACATCATCAAGGGCGGGAGACCGGCGTCGATGGCCTGGCCAACAAGGCGAATGCCCGTTCGGATGCTGCGATACACGAGGCCGGTTATGCCCTTTGTTCGATCGGTCACCGAAACGCCCAGCGTCCCCGGGTTCACCTGTATGGTGCGGTGCATTTTCTCGACCACCTCGGTCGTCGCCTCTGCCGCGTCAGCGATCATACGAGCGGCACCGCGGAAGTCAGATAGTTGTGAACGAGTCAGGACAGGCATGCTAACCATCGTCTCAGGAAACGATTCAGCTGTATACAAGACCCACTCGAATACAGACCATCTCCAGCGCCCCCTCGATGCCACGACCCCAGATGCTGTCAGTGGCGAGATATGCGAATGTCCGCTTTGTGGTCTTGCTCAGGTTTAGTGGACACTTTCATTTAGGTCCAACAGCTCAGTGGCTGCTTTCGGCCAGGAGCAGACTACGACGAGCTCGACGGTCCTTCCTCGAAAACCGTTACTCCTTCAGGTATGACTTCCCATGTGGCTTTCGACCCCACAAAGATATGCTGGCCAATCTCAATCTCCGGGTCGCCGTTGACGCACCCTAACGTTACGCCATGCACCTTTCCATCAACAATGCCGCATAAAGTAGAGCCACACTTACTGCAGAACTTCAGACCAGCCCCATGCATTCCAATGTAAGACGTCAGAAGGTCTGCACCCGTTAACCAACTGAATTCAGTCGGGTCAACCAACGCGTAAGCCGAGGCTTGCGAACTGAACGCCTTGCGGCAACGAGAACAATGACATGATCTTGCATCGCGGAGCTTTCCCGTCACTTTGTAGGCAACGGCTCCGCAAAAACACTCCCCTGTTATCGGCATCGATGTACTCATGTTGGGTAATTGCGGGATGAAATCGTACGGCTGCTTTGGGTCACAAGCGGCATTGTAGCGCAATGTCCGCTACCGGCCGGATACCAGATGTTCGCACGGAAGGATTTAGCGGCTGATTCTTCAAGGTCTGCTTTGATCGAAAGCCGTCGTTCGCACTTCGGTAAATCAGGTGTTTTGATGTCCGTCTAACGGCCAGAGGCCGCTTGTCAGTAGTGAGACTTGTTCGCGTATAGTGCTGACCAAGGTTCAATTTCTTTGGAAAAACACGCCGTGGCGCGCTATTAGAAGATAGAGGTCACAAGTATTTCAATCTTGCGTTTGGGTAACTCGTTCTCGTGTTCGCGGGATTTCGTATCGCTCTTAAAATCAGTAATTGGAACGCGAGCGAATCGATCAGCGCCGGATAGAACGATGCACACGCAGTCTGATCAGTACCGGAGATCGACATGAATCAAATTATTACGCTCCGCTGGCTCAAGTTCGGCTCAGCGCTCACTGTTATGTTTGGCATATTGGTCGCCGCTGCAGCGACACCCATCGGAGCAGCGCCAGCGCAGTTACTCGCCGATCTGATATTTTTTCCTGTTGATGGTGCGCAAGATTTAGCTGCGCCTGAAACGCGGCTGATTAGTGCAATTGGCGGCGGCGTGATGGCGGGTTGGGGCGTGCTTCTTTGGATGTTATCCACACACCTGTTTCCTAAGGATCAGCAACTAGCCGCCAAGCTGATCATCGCGAGCATCGTCACTTGGTTTGTCATCGACAGCGCAGGCTCGATGCTCGCAGGCGCACCGCTTAACGCCGCATTTAACGTGTCGTTCCTGCTGGTTTTTTGCGTACCTCTGTGGCGATATCGATAGCACGCACGGGAAGCGATATAAGACAGCCTCTGCATTGGGTTAACTGCAGTCCTTCAGTGGCGTAAAAGCGTACCGGGTGCTTGCCGAAGCAGGGTGGTCATTCGAACTCAGGATTTTCTGACGGTGCGTGTCTGTTCAATTGCCAATTATCTCGACTAGCCGGAGTCAGCCGCGGCAACTGCGTTATCTGTCTCTATACCGGCGTAGTAGATCCAGACATTTTCCTCACCAGTCAGCAGCTCGATATACTTGGGATGAACAAACAGTGTTTCACGGCCCGATTTCACTTCCCGCAATACGCCAATGTCGCACAACTGCTTAAGGTAAACGGACGCCGTTTGTCGTTTGGCAACACGCGCTGCCACGAGATTGTTGATGCGGCAGTAGGGTTGTTTGAACAGCACTTCCACCAGCTCCCAGGAATAGGTTTTCGGTAACTGCTTTTGCATGTACTGGCTGGTGTGTTGCATAAGCTCACGGATCGCTTTGATCTTGTCCGTGGTCCAGATACAGGTTTGCTCGACACCATCGAGCATGTACATGATCCACGCCTGCCAGGACTGATTGTGGGTGACGTCGTTCAGCAGGCGGTAGTACTCACCTTTGTTCTGAATGATGTGGCGGCTGAGATAAAGAATGGGTGCGTTGAGCAGGCCCTGCTCCATCAGGAACAGGATATTCATGATCCGGCCGGTACGACCATTGCCATCGGTAAAAGGGTGAATGGCTTCAAACTGGTAGTGTTGTACGGCCATTCTCACCAGTGGATCGATATTCGTGTTCTCCTGCATGAAGTCGGCCCAGTTCTGCAGCTTCTCCACTAACAGCTTTTGCCCGACCGGTGGCGTATAGATCACTGCACCTGTCTTTCTATTCGATAACCGTGTCCCAGAATCCGCTCGAATATCCAGCTCCATTCCTTTGATTGTACTACATATTTGTATCGCCATATCGGTGCTGAGCATACGCCGCTGAACCATCTTACTGCCCTCAAACAAGGCAGTCCGGTAACGCAGAGCTTCTTTGGTTGCGGCATCTGCCTTGTCTTCGGCGATATCGACAAACTCGAACAGTTTGTCCGTCGTGGTGACAATATTCTCGATCTCGGAACTGGCCCGGGCCTCAAGTAAGGGCAGGGCGTTTACCAACACAGCGGCGTTCGGTATCAACTCTGCCGCCTGTTTCAATTCGGCCAGGGCAACGCGTGCATTGATGCATTTCTTGAGAATCTCATTGTTTTCGATCAGATCGACCGGGGGCGGCAAAAGTGGCAACTCGTTGTACGGTTTCTGTGGGTCAAAATCAGCCATTTGGCTTAACTCCTCAGCGGTCGGCCTGACCTGTCGATTGCGTGTGCAGGTCGCCTGGTCATGTCGAAAAAATCGTGTTTTGTGTACCTGTCCGGGGAACGTGTCGATCATATCGACATCCTCGCCCAATATGTCGATGAATTACTATTTTATCGACATATATGTCGGATGTGTCGATATTGTCGACAGGCCCGACTGATATGTCGATTTAGCGTCCATTTATCGACAGATCTGCAGTATAGGTCGATTGAATCGTCAGGTAAGTGATCCAGGTCCGAACTTGCGAGAGAGTTACAGGGAAACTGGAAAGTACAATAAAAACAATAAGATACCCTTCTAAGCGGTATTCCGTATTGTGCACGTGAAATAGTCGGCCAGCCTTATGTAAGGCTGGCCGATCTGTCACGCGGACAGATCACTCAGCAGTGGCTGCAGCGTAATCCAGGGAGAAGCCAACCAACGCCCGTACACCAGTCATCAGTGCGCCCTCGTGGGCATTGAAAAACGGCGAGTGATTGGATGCCGCCTGGCCAGCCGGGACGCCTGGCTTGTTGACCCCCAGCAGCAGAAACAGGCCGGGTATGTGTTCCTGGAAATAGGAAAAATCTTCGGCACCCGTAATCAGGCTGCCCTCGATCAATTTGCCATTACCCGTGGCCCATTCGAGGGTAGGCATCATCGTGCGCAGCAGAGCAGGATGATTAACGGTCACCGGTACAGACGGGCCTATGGTCACAGTAGCCGTGGCACCGCTGGCCTCAGCGATATTGGCAACCGTACTGCGCAAAGCCGCGTGTAGCTCCTCACGAACACCCATATCAAAGGTTCGGATAGTGCCTGACATCTCGACTTCATCCGGAATGATGTTGCCGCGGATACCGCCATTAATGCTGCCAATCGTGATAACGGCCGGACCGCGTGTGATGTCCAGCTGTCTGCTCGGGATAGCTTGCAGAGCGGTCATTATCTGCGCGCTGACGAATATCGGATCGACACCCAGCCACGGAGAGGAGCCATGCGTCTGTTTCCCGGTCACATTGATTTGCAGATTATCCGCTGCAGCCATGAATCCGCCGGAGCGATAACTCAATGTGCCGGTCTCTCCCGGCCACGCGTGTAAACCTAAGATCGCTTCTGGTGCATCTGGTCCGCTCAGGATGCCCTCCTTGATCATCAACGGCGCACCACCTTCCTCATCGCCCGGTGGGCCTTCCTCCGCCGGTTGAAAGACGAACTTGACGGTGCCGGCCAGTTTTTCCCGGTTTGTTGCCAGGACTTCTGCAGCACCCATCAACATCGCGACATGAGTGTCGTGGCCACAGGCGTGCATAACAGGGACATCCTGTCCCTTGTATTCACCACGTGCCACTGAGGCGAATGGCTCACCGGTCTGTTCAAGAACAGGTAGTCCGTCCATATCTGCTCGCAAAGCAATAACAGGACCTGGTTTGCCACCAACCAGCGTGCCGACCACGCCGGTGTGTGCAATACCGGTCTCCACATTGTCGAAACCGAGGTCACGCATGTGTTTGGCGACTTTTTCAGCAGTCTTGAATTCGCGATTCGAGAGCTCCGGGTGCTGATGTATATCGCGACGCCACTCGATTACTTTCGCTTCAACCGCCGCGAAAGCGTCGTCCAGGCCTGCTTTTGGGTCCTGGCCGACCGCAATGGTGCTTGCTGCCAGGAGCAGGCAGGTGATAACGATTTTCGATTTTCTCATTCTGGATTCCCCTTGATTGACTACGATTCTAACGCGCCTGTAACCATAGAGAAATCGCCGTCATCGATTACGGTGTGATGTCCGGCAGGACGAAGACCCGGCGTGCGTTCTCCGACATGAGGTGGGCATCCGAATAAAACTGCTGAATCAGGCTCGGCTTGCGAGCAAACAGCTCTTCGTTGACCGATTTGAAATCGAGCCAGTCTCCTTTGGTCGACTTTGCGAGGCGTTCTGCGACAGCAATCATGTAAAACCAGGTAATTGTTTCATGGTATTTACCTTCGACACCGAGCTTGCGCGTCAATGTTTTGAGAGCTCCTGAATATTTTTCGATTGCCGCCAGCAGGTCATCGTCCTGCAGATAGCGCCATGCGACCAGCACATGTGCCTCGTGGTCAAATTCCTCCGGATCCACAGTTGCTGCCTTGAATTCAGCAAATATTCGCTCGACTCGCTCGGCGGGGCATGTGGGTGACTCAATTGCCAGATTGGTCATTCGTCTGCCTCCTGCATCTTGTGGCTGTCAGCAGCGGTCAAAGGGCAGTGATACACATTCTTCAATTCGTTTATGGTTTTGATGGTCCCGTCTGAAAAGGGCGCTTTACCCTCGAAAGCATGTAAGACGATGCCCTCCAGAAGATCACCCAGGGAAATTTCGAGGTACTCAGCGAGGCCTTTGAGGACTTTGAGCAATGATTTTTCGAGGCGTACGCCGGTTTGCGTTCTTTGGACCAGTTTGTTTGGCATTGTCATTTTCCGTTTGGTAGCGAGGGACCGTGTTACCGAGGTAACATAAAACAGGGAGCTGAGAAAGACAACACAATTCCTTCAGGGTGACCTTTGCAGGCCAGCCGACCCCGTCATGGATTCTTAGCGGTTGCGGCCCCTTGTACGCTGGCCTACAGTACGAATGGCCAATTAGAGCGTATGTATCAATACATTGAAGTAGGCGGGTCGCGGCATGCCAACTTATACCGATCTAATGAAGGGGTTCGAATTAGGACGCTGGAAAGTGCTCCCGGAGCGCGGTCTCGTTCGTGACGGCGAGGAGGAAATCCACCTCGAACCCAAGGTCATGAATGTTTTCGTTTTGCTCGCCAGTAACGAGGGCGAAGTCGTCAATCGCGACCAACTGGTGGACGCGGTGTGGGATGGCAGGGCGGTAACAGACGAGGTCATTACCCGCTCGATTGCTGTGCTAAGACGCAATCTCGGCGACGACGCCAAGTCTCCTCAATTTATTGAAACGCTACCACGTCGTGGATACCGGGTGATGATGCCGGTCGTGGTGCCTGACGCTGCGGCACCAGACAAAGACACGCCATCGTCACAACATCGTGATTATCTGCTGCCGCTCGTAGCAGGATTTGTCGCCGTTGCAGTTATAGCCTGGTTTGCACTGAAACCTCCTGGAACCGATGGCCAACCGATAGCGTCGATCGCCGTATTTCCATTCGAATGTCTGCAAGACCAAAGTAACCAGAACGGACATTTGTGTTTTGGTTTCGCCGAAGAAGCAATTAGCAGCCTGAAACGAATTGATGGCCTGAAGGTAGTGAGAATCCGTGCCTCCTTCAGCGAGGTCAATGAGCCGGGTCTGGTTACTGGTAGCGTCCAAATCATAGGCGACCAGGTAAAAATCGCCGCACAGCTGGAGGACACGAGAAACAGCAATATCGTTTGGTCGGATACATTCGATGCTGACAAGAACAATATTTTCGATGTGCAAAAACAGGTTGCCGCTGCACTGCGGGGCGCTATTGACCCAGAGGCTGTGGTGCACGAAGCAGAAATGCGCTCTCCGACGAGTTTTGCAGCAGAGGAAGCGTATTCGCTCGGTCGCTATTTATTTGAGAAACGTGAGCACCAGGCAACCATCGATGCGATCGAACAACTTGAGGAAGCTATCAGGCTGGATCCGACCTACGGTCCCGCGTATTTAGGTCTTGCCTACACTTACATTATTTGGCCGGACTACGATTTATCGGTGGGCCGTGATGCCATATATGAAAAGGCACTCGATGTTGTTGAGCGCGGTATCAAGGCAGACCCGAGCATTCGCGAGGCAGCTGGTACCGTATACGGCTTCATAAATCTAAAAAGAAATAACTGGGGAGCTGCCGCAGAAGCTTTCGAAACAGCGATCAATGCAGATACGGCGCAGCCTATTGCGCATCACTGGTACTCACGCGCACTTGCCAGCGTAGGGCGCATGGATGCGGCTCTGCTGCATGCGAAAAAAGCGCTGGAGCTTGATCCCAATCATCCTGAACAGCCGATAATGATTAGTCGCCTCGCTATTGCGTACTTCTGGCTGGATGACCTCGACAATGCGGCCCGCTATTTCCAGATTGCGAATCGCATGGATCTTGAGACGCCAATGCATTCGATGGCCTATTCACTATTCCTGATTCGCAGTGGACGTATCGAAGAAGCCAAAACACAGGCAAAAATTGCGCTTGAGCAAAATGACATCGATACAAGTTGGGTGGACCCGGTTTTTGACGGTTTCGTCCAGGCCGAAAAACGTCAGCAATCAATTGATATTGCGGCGCAGCTTTCCGCGTCAGGTTTATTGCCCGAGAACGTCGAATTGGCGTTGTGGGCATTGCTTGGTGAAACTGACCGGGCGATGGCGGTTGCCCGGCGGCTCGAGGACACTGCAGGACTATTCGAGCTGGAAATACTATTTATCCAGGAATTCAAACCGCTCCGGCAGCATGCAGAGTTTCCTGCATTTGCCGATGCTATTGGGCTGACCGAGTACTGGAGTAACGCCGGTTGTACGTGGAGTCCCGAAAAAGTTAGCTGCGCCGCAGCCGGTGACTAACTTCACTCGACTATCTTACCGCGCGATTGTTTTAGCCGCGCGCGCCGTGTTTTGTTATCCAGGCGTTTCGCTTTAACCCGTTTGCTTGGTTTCGTTGGTCGACGCGGTTTCTGCTTTACGGTTGCCCGTAAAATTAAATCCCTTAGTCTTTCAATCGCCGCATCTTTATTCTTGTCCTGGCTGCGAAAACGTTGCGCTTTGATAGTGACGATGCCGTCTTTCGAAATTCGCCGGTCTGCGAGCTGCAGGAGGCGGGTCTTCGTTTCCTCTGGCAAGGACGTTGATGCGTTGATATCGAAACGTAGTTGAATCGCAGAAGAAACTTTATTGACATTTTGTCCGCCAGGACCCTGCGCGCGAATTGCCGTCATTTGCAGTTCAGTGTCTGCAATAGTGATGTTGTCGTTAATGGTGATCATTGCCGCTTACCAGTGTTCCCAAACCGGTCGGCAGTTCGCCGGCAAGCGCGTAAATTTGCCAATCTCTGACCATGAATTGCCGGGGCTATGAAAATCCGAGCCGCACGATGCCAGTAACTGAAGGTCTTCACACAAGTTGTTTAGTTTGTCGGTGAGTTGTTTTGTCTGGGTGCCACTTACAACTTCCAGTGCCTGTCCCCCGGCAGTGATGAAGTCGTCAGTCAGTAATCGCAGGCGTGTGTTGGTCAGCTTGTAATGCGCCGGGTGTGCCAGCACGGCCGTTCCGCCAGCAGCGCGTATCCAGCCAATGACATCTTCCATTGGCGACCAGAATTGTCGAACGTCACCGATTTTTCCGTTGCCAAGATATTTTTGAAACGCTTGCCGGAAATCGGCCACGTGACCTTCATCAACCAGGTATCGAGCGAAATGTGGCCGGCCAATGGTGGCGCCGTTGGCGAGCAGCGTCACTTTCTCCAGTGAATTGCCCAGGCCCCTTTTTTCAAGGCGTGCGGCGATTGTTTCGGCCCGTTGTAAGCGTGCCAGTTTTTGCTGTCGAATACCCTCGGCCAGGTCGCTGTTGTCAGGGTCGATATTTAATCCAACCACATGAATATTGCGGCCTGTCCAATTCGTTGATAACTCAATCCCGGGAACAACAGTAACACCCGGAAAGGTACTGCTATTGAGCGATGCGTAGGCATCAACAGTATCGTGGTCGGTCACTGACAGGCAGGTGACACCGTTCGCGGCGGCGCGCTCGAGCAGATCCTGCGGCGCCAACGAGCCATCGGATGCGGTACTGTGTGTATGCAGGTCGAAGATCATGATCGGCTGGATTATAACGTCCGTCAGCCACACGATATGAAGTTATTCATTCCGACAGCGCAGAATGTGTGAGAATGCGTCGCGCCAAACACCACAGGTCGTTATGCCAATTCGCAACATTGTAATTCTATTAGTCTGCCAGATGATCTCAGCGACTGGCGCTATCGTTATAGTTACGCTTGGCGGGATTATTGGTTCCAAGCTGGTCACGAATCCGGCATTCGCAACACTGCCTGTATCTATCATGGTCGTAGTTGTCGCAGCCACAACGATCCCCGCGACCATACTGATGCGCAAGATTGGTCGCCGCTACGCGTTTTCCCTGTCCTCATTGTGTGCTGTGACCTCTGTATTGATCGCAGCTTTTGCGCTGTACAGCCAGAGTTTTGCCTGGTTCATACTGGCGACCGGAACATTTGGTATCAACATGGCGTTTACCCAGCAGTATCGATATGCCGCAGCAGAAAGTGTCGAACCACGCTTTGTGCCACGGGCAATTTCGCTGGTGCTCGTAGGAGCAATTGGTGGTGCCATCCTCGGACCGGAACTGGTCAAGTACGGTCAGTACGCTATTCCTACTATTCAATATGCAGGCACGCTTGTAGCGTTGTCGGTGCTGTTTCTTGTCCAGTCGGCCCTGTTTCTGACACTGGGTCCGTTGCGCGGCGAGGATGATGAAACGGTAGTGCAGACCCAGCGACCCCTTGGCGCTATCACACGCCAACCTGTATTTATCGTCGCAGTTCTTGGTGGCACCGTTGCTTACGGTGTCATGACATTCATTATGACGGCAACACCGCTTAGCATGCACATTAACGATGGTTTCTCACTTGAAGATACGGCGCAAATCATTCGCAGCCATGTAATCGCGATGTACGCACCGTCGCTGATATCCGGCTACCTGATGGAGCGGCTCGGTGTTATACGCATGATGACGATTGGCGGCTTCGGACTGGTTGGCGCCTGCATTATCGGTCTGCAGGGTCACTCAATGATGCACTACTGGTACACCCTGGTGCTGCTTGGTGTGGGGTGGAATTTTTTATACGTCGGCGGCACTACGATGCTGACATTGACCTATTCAATGTCGGAAAGATTCAAAGCCCAGGCTGTTAATGAGTTCAGTGTCTTTGGCACGTCTGCTCTGGGATCGCTCCTCGCGGGCACCGTCATGTATGTCTATGGCTGGTACACGTTGGTGCTGGTGCCGCTACCGTTGCTGGTAGTGATCCTG
>CAYOHF010000012.1:0-46136 GCA_964403695.1 uncultured Woeseiaceae bacterium
AGAAACCGGGGTCGAACCGAGGCTTCCTACAGAAACCTCGGTTCGACCCCGGTTTCTAAACTCAAGTTGAATCGGCTCACGATATTGAGGCTGAGTTTGTTGGACAGCAGTCGGTTCGGCCCTGGTTTTGAACTTTGCTTTAGAAACGGCCGTCAGACTTCGGGATTCTCTTTGCCCGGCGCCTGGCTGCAGCCGGTTGTGGTTCTTTGAAAGCAATTGCCCGGGCCTGGTAGGTGTATTCAATCGTACCAATCAGCCACAGGAAATAGCCCATTAGCTCTATGAAATCTTCCACGGCCAGCTTCATGATGCGTTGATACCCATCACCAAGAATTGCCATCCACAGTGGCTCGTGGCCAACCAGGCGCACGAAAACAAACATGATGATGGCACCGGCAAACAACAAGGTCAGTCCGGGCGACGGCCACACGCGTAGCCATGCAATACGAAATCGACGACGATGCCTGTAAGTGTAGGCAATCACGAGCGCGGCAATAATTCCGACCAATACCTGCCAGAAATTATCGGCGACATGCCTGTGGAAGAAAAAATCCAGCTCGCGGATCGTAAATGCCAGGGCCATGCCACCAAACAAGAACGCGATGGGTCGTTGCGACGGGCAGTTTTTCGCAACCCAGGCGTATAGCAGCCCGCAAATTACCAAGATTCCGGGTTGAACAATTTCTATCGGCGAATAGGTGCTGCTTCCGGCCATCTCGCCAGGACTCATGTACGCCTGCGGCTGCAGGGTACCGGGCGAGGCGATTTCCAGAAGCGTAAGAAGCCACGTGAAAATAGCGATGCCGAAGAAATAAAATACGTAACGAAAGAGAGCCATGCGTTGCCGACCACCGACTAGCGGACCAACATATTGCACAGTGTTCCACCGAAGTTCCAGCAGAACAGTTAAGTGATTGATTTTAAGCAGAACATGTAGCGCTGCTCAATTGACGGGCGTACCGCGCAATCTGAAAACAGGACTATTCCCGGCGGTCAGGAGACCTTCATCTATCAACCAGCTACGCGCATCGTCAGCGTCTTCAGTGAACCAGCTCGTAGTGCTGCCAAGGCGAAAACTGTATCCCCACCTGTCCATATCCTGCATAAGCCGTTCCCGGCCGATACCAGCCATGGAATCAGCAAGTATGACTTGTAAATAGCAAACTGCAGACTCCTCAAGATCATCGCCGCCAGCATCCCGATATAACGAATCTCGCCGCTCGGCACTCATGCAAATAATATGGCAGGCCTCATGCAACAAAGAATGCACCGGTGTATCACCACGAACAAAAACCTGGCGCCCAACCACGCCGGCTTCGGGCTCACCCCAAAAACTTGCGGTAATCGGTTCGGCATCAGGTACTCGCATCGCCACCAGGCCGTATCGACGTAACAGCTGATCTACTATTTCTGCTGCGATATCAGAGACCTGTAATACTCTGTCGTTAGTTGCACGCTGACTCATGATCGGCCAGGAAGTGTTCCGTTAGAGCGCTGACAATTGAATCAGGATAACTCTTATCAGGTCTTCTACGATTGCCTCGCGCATCAATTGTTCTTCTTTCTCTTTGCCGAGAACCTGCGTTTCATCCCAGGTGTAGTCACGAGTGAGCGTCTGCTCACGAGGATCCAGCAAGGATTCCTTCTCAGTCTTCAGGTCGTACATAACCGTGTAAAAGACTTCGAACTCTCGTGGGACATTACGCGCGGAAACAGACAAGACGCGCTGCCCCGTAATATCCGAAATGATTGAGAAAGTAGCGCTTGCATCCAGTGGTGAATCAACCAGTTCTACACCGGCGCGACGAAAGCTGTCACGCAAGTGGCGGTAGAAAAGACTATGGCGGTCTGTGGTTTCGATATATGTGCGCGACATTTCCGCTGGAATCGTTGTAGCGCCACGCATTTGAAACCCACAGCCAGCCAGCATCAGCAGCTGTAACGTCACTACGATCGTTATTTTTGAAAAAATTCTATACGACGACATTAACCAGTCTTCCGGGCACAACAATAGTCTTGCGTACTTCCTTACCAGCAATAAAGCGTTGCACATTCTCATCAGCCAGGGCGAGCTCGGCAACTACGTCTTTGTCCGTATCCGTCGCGACCTTGATTCGACCACGCAACTTGCCATTGACCTGCACAACAATTTCAATCATATCCTGTTGCAATGCTGATTCGTCGAACGCAGGCCAACGCACATCAACCAGTGCAGTTTCATGCCCGAGCACGTGCCAGAGTGCATGACAGATATGTGGCGTGATCGGCGACAACAACAGTACGACCGCCTCAAGTGCTTCGCCTTGCACTGCCCGCCCCTGCACAGTGCAGTCTTCAAAGCGGTTCACCGCATTCAGTAACTCCATCGCGGCGGCGATGGCTGTGTTGAATGTGTAGCGACGCCCAATGTCATCGCTGACCTTTGCAATTGTCTGATGTGTCTTGCGGCGCAGATCACGCTGTCCGTCGTCCAGAGCGTCGATATCGAGAGCCGGCGCACTGCCTTCAGCGCTGTAATTTTGCACAGCGCTCCAGAATCGCTTCATAAATCGCGATGCACCCTGTACGCCTTCATCAGACCACTCAAGGGACTGCTCCGGTGGTGCCGCAAACATCATGAAGAGCCGGACTGTATCGGCGCCGAACCTTTCGATCAACGCTTGTGGATCGACCGTATTGCCCTTGGCTTTAGACATTTTCGCGCCGTCTTTGAGCACCATGCCCTGCGTCAGCAAATTGGTGAACGGCTCATCAACGGCAGACAAGCCAAAGTCGCGCAGCAATTTCTGAAAAAAGCGTGCATATAAAAGATGCAGGATCGCGTGCTCTATCCCGCCTGTGTACTGATCGACCGGCATCCAGTAGCTTTCGCGATCATCCAGCATTGCCTCGTCACTATCGGGACAAGCGTAACGCGAGAAATACCAGGAAGATTCGACAAAAGTATCGAAAGTATCCGTCTCTCGTTTTGCCGGCTTGCCACATTTGGGACATTCAGTTTCATAAAACTCCGGCATGCTTTTCAGCGGCGATCCAACACCGGTGAATTCAACATCTTCGGGCAATACCACCGGTAACTGATCTTCAGGAACAGTTTGAGCACCACAGTCATCGCAATAGATGATGGGAATAGGCGTACCCCAATAACGCTGCCGTGAGACTCCCCAGTCACGCAGCCGGTAATTGACGGTCCGCTTGCCGCGACCCTCTGCCTCGAACTTATCTGCGATCGCAGCAAAAGACTGTTCAAACGTCATGCCGTCAATATCACCGGAATTCACGCTCAGCCCGTATTCGACATATGCGCCTTCAGATACATCGATGCTGCTGCCATCCGCTGGCGTGATGACCTGCGTAATTGGCAAGCCATACTTGCTCGCGAACTCCCAGTCACGATGGTCATGTCCCGGGACCGCCATAACCGCACCCGTTCCGTAACCCATCAACACGAAATTCGCGACCCACAATGGCACTTCTTCACCACTGATAGGATGAATGGCGGAGATACCCAGCGGCATACCCCGTTTCTCCATAGTCTCGAGCACTGCTTCAGCAGCCTGCATCTTTTTGCAGTCTTCGATGAATGCAGCAACATCTGGCTGCGTTGCAGCCGCTTTTTGTGCCAATGGATGCTCGGCAGCGACAGCCATGTAAGTGACGCCCATCAAAGTATCCGGACGAGTCGTATACACGCTTAACTGCTCGTCTTCACCCTGCACATCAAACGAGAGCTCGATACCTTCGGAACGCCCGATCCAGTTGCGCTGCATCGTCTTAACCGATTCCGGCCAGCCATCCAACCGATCCAGGTTATCCAGCAACTCATCCGCATAGGCAGTGATTTTCATAAACCACTGCGGAATCTCCCTACGTTCAACCAGCGCATCGGATCGCCAGCCTCGCCCATCGATTACCTGCTCGTTAGCCAATACCGTCTGATCAACGGGATCCCAGTTAACAATAGAATTCTTGCGATAGACGAGTCCCTTCTCGAACAACTTCGTAAAGAGCCACTGCTCCCAACGATAATACTCAGGCTTGCAGGTAGTAACTTCACGGCTCCAGTCATACCCATAACCAAGGCGCTTGAACTGCCCCCGCATATCCTCAATATTTTGATAGGTCCACTTTGCCGGCGGAATGCCGCGCTTGATAGCAGCATTTTCGGCAGGCATGCCAAACGCATCCCAACCAATAGGCTGCAGTACATGCTTGCCCTGCATACGCTGGTAACGCGCAATAACATCATTGATCGTAAAGACCCGCACATGCCCCATATGCAGCTGTCCGCTGGGATACGGAAACATCGTCAGGCTATAAAATTTTTCTTTATCCGGATCCTCATCAACCTCGAAACACCGCTCGTTCTCCCAATACTCACGAGCTTCTTTCTCAACCACATCCGGATTATAGGTAACGTCCATCTATTAGTACTTCGCTCTAAATCGCTGCTTTCAAAGGGCGAAAGGATACCGCAAGGCGTAGTGGAAATCGCGATCGAATAAGGGTCTGTTCCGATTCCGCCAGGAATCTGAACAGACTCATTTCTTACCCTTCACCAAATCTGGCGCCTACGAGGAGCCCGGCACTCCGTAGCAGGAGTGTGTCCGGTATGTCACACCGAGCGAGTTCGCGAAGCGGTGTCTGAGCGAATGGGACATGCCGGGCGCGCTCCTGCGGCAAAGCAAGACCGCCCATACGAACCAGGCGCCCATTTCTTACCCCCAACCAAATCTGGCGCTTACGAGGAGCCCGGCACTCCGTAGCAGGAGTGTGCCTGGTATGTCACACCGAGCGAGTTCGCGCAGCGGTGTCTGAGCGAATGGGACATGCCGGGCGCGCTCCTGCGGCAAAGCACCGCAAAAGCGCACCAGGCCGTAATTACTAAGCTACCTTAGCCCTATCTTCCTGCTGATAATGCCCCATCAAAATCTCAGCAACCTCAGGCCGAGCAACCTCCGCCGGGGGTGCTATCCCCTGGCCAAGCATCTCGCGCAGCCGGGTACCAGAAAGAATCACATAATCCTCAGGAGAATGATCCTCAGCCTCACGCATCATCACGACACGCTTAAGCTTGTTGGAATACGCCGTATGATCAGCAGCGAAAATCTCGATTTCCAGCGCACCTTCCGGCAACTGCTCAAAAATGGCCTGCGCATCAAACGGTCCGTAGAAATCACCAACACCAGCATGATCCCGCCCGACAATCAGGTGCGTAGCGCCCATGTTCTGCCTGAACAGTGCATGCAAAACGGCCTCTCGCGGACCGGCGAACAGCATGTCAAAGCCATAACCATTTACCATGACCGTGTTCTCGGGAAAGTACAGTTCAACCATCTTACGGATAGAGGCATCACGAACGTCAGCAGGAATATCGCCTGCTTTCAGTTTGCCGAGCAGCATGTGTACAACAATACCGTCCGCATCAAGCCGGTCCATGGCCATCCTGCACAATTCCTCGTGTGCACGATGCATTGGGTTACGAGTTTGAAACGCAACGACCTTCTCCCAGCCACGCGAACTGATTTCGTCGCGAATTTCACCGGCAGTCCTGAATGTGTCTGGAAATTCGGCCTGGAAATAACTGAAACTCAAGACCTTGATATCACCAGAAACACAGTAATTTCCAAGACTCTGAAAAACCGCAACGCCAGGATGTGACCTGTCGAGCGTGCCGTAAACCTGCTTGGTGATCGTATCGATCTGTTCACTGCTGACTTCCTCGATACCGTCTACATCCATTACCGCTATGACCGGGTTACCGTCAACATTC
The DNA here is from genome assembly GCA_964403695.1 of uncultured Woeseiaceae bacterium. Classification (GTDB taxonomy): domain Bacteria; phylum Pseudomonadota; class Gammaproteobacteria; order Steroidobacterales; family Woeseiaceae; genus SZUA-117. The sequence goes on from CAYOHF010000012.1 coordinate 5,774, forward strand.
GGATCACGCAATGCAATGCGCCGTTTCCCATCGATAGCACTAATGTCATCAGTCAGATTCAAAATCGGTACCGGCCAAAACAACCCATCGGTCGTGTGCATAGTTTCTGCAACGCTTAATGCATCGGCAAGATCCATGAATCCGTCGAGCGGCGTGAAGTAGCCCGCGCCAAGCATCACTGCATTGGCTGCAGCTGCAGAATTCAACAGCAATGATGGTAGTGATTCCGCTTCTGCGATAAGCGCCTGACGTTCAGCGTCATCCGTGACAAAAAGCGGGTTCAGGGCATCAGCCCCGTGTGGCTTAATCATTATTGATCTCCCTATCTTGATTAGCTGGCAACTGCAGTGGGGCCATTCACCTGATCTTCTGTACGGGTGAAATACTCACGTTTGATAATGTCGTTATCGACGAGATAGTCGATGACGATCGCAACTTCCTCTTCCAGGGTCATTTGATCTGTGTGAAGGTGGATCTCAGGTTTGGTCGGAGCTTCGTAGGGATCATCAATACCGGTAAAATTCTTGATCTCGCCAGCCCGCGCTTTTTTGTACAAACCTTTCGGGTCACGCTTTTCGGCTTCCGACAACGCACAATCGACGTGCACCTCGACGAAATTCAGGTTTGCCGCGTCGTGCAATGCGCGCACTTCATCGCGATCACCACGGTATGGGCTGATAAAGCTAGATAACGCAATCGTGCCTGCATCGCCAAACAATTTTGCGATCTCACCAATACGGCGAATATTCTCGGTCCGATCGGTCTCGGAAAATCCAAGGTTCTTGTTGATACCAAGACGAACATTGTCACCATCCAGTCGATAGGACAGCTTGCCCATATCAAACAAAACTCTCTCAAGCGCCACAGCAATTGTGCTTTTACCGCTACCGGATAATCCAGTGAACCAGACCGTTGCACCCTTTTGCCGAAGAATATCGTGACGATCTTCGCGCGATACCTCTCCATCGTGCCAGGTAACATTTGTTGCGATTTGCTTAGCCATTTTTCAGTCCTTTGTTGTTAATTGTTTTGGGTTAATTTCTTAAGGTTAATTTTTCTACTGTCATGTTCCCGGCGACATCTGATTCATCATCGGTGCGTGGTATCTTGCGTCGTTCACAGAACCCGTTCAGCAACAGATCCGTACACTTCTGAATGATGTCGAACAAATCGACGTCAGGATCGCGGACGATGACGTCTCCCCATGCATTACAAATGCCGATTACAGCCTGCGCTGCAAAATGACAATCGATGGAGTCACGCAACGCGCCGCTCTGTACGCCTTCTTCAAAAATGTTTTCCAGCAACTGCCGGTAACCACTGCCCATACTTTTCAGCGTGGTCCGTTTGGCTTCCGGCAGGTAAAGACGTTCGTCGTTATAAACTTTGAGCGCCTCATTTTTCTCTCTATAGCTCGACAAATGCGATGTGATTGTCGCCATCAACTTTGATTCGAACGGCTGGTCACTCGCTGCGATTCCGGTCATTCGATCAACGTAATCTGATATTCCAAACAGGCAAACCTCACCAAGCGCTTCTTCTTTCGATTTGAAGTAGTAATAAAGACTGCCCTGCTGGATACCCATACGCTCTGCGATGTCTTTGGTACTCGAGCCGTGAAACCCTTTTTCAGCAAAGACAGTTGCTGCTGACCTGATGGCCTGCAAGCGCTGGTGTTGGTATTTGTTGTTTTCAGCTTCCGGCACGACGAGTCTCAGTTGCTCATTTCGATTTCCGGAAATTCTATAGATCTATAGATTACGTGGCAAGTATTTTTTTTAGTTGTTATTTATCAAATGGTTACTTAATTACATAATCAATACAACCATTGATTTTGTAAAGACATCAACCATCCCGCAAGCGATGGACCAGCCACGCAACAAGCAACAGGGCAATGGAAACGACAGGCCAGTTACCAACCACGGCATAAGGCGTAAGCCCCTTGCGCGGCGTGATGTCATGACTCATCGATACATAGCGGAACTGCTCACCCGTCTGCAGCAGGTCGCCATCCGGACCAATGAATGCACTGACGCCATTATTGGTCGCACGCACCACGAAGCGACCCGCTTCCAGTGCCCGCATACGTGCGATCTCAAGATGTTGATGCGGCGCTATAGAATCACCAAACCATGCATCGTTACTGACGTTGATGAGTAAGGTTGCTGCTGACAATGCGTACAATTGCTCGGCGCCGTAGGCGTCTTCATAACAAATAGCGACTGCGAGTTGATTGCCATCTGCCATGCGCAGCAAGGGTTGCTCGGCTTCACCGGCATTCATATCACTGTGTGGCAGGCTCATCAGGCGCATCCATTCACGGACAAACTCCGGCACTGGAAAGAACTCACCGAAAGGAACGAGGTGTCGCTTGCGATAGATCTGCTGTGTATTCCTGTCCGTACCTTCGATCATGACAACGCTGTTGTAGATGCGCTGTGCTTCGATATCTCTTTCCAGGATACCAAACAACAATGTTTGTCCGTTTACACTGATGTCTGTTTGCAGTTGTTCGATGTAATCTTCTACCTGATCAATTGCAGCTGGCAAGGCAACTTCCGGCCAAACTATAAGATCACTGTCCTGATTCGCGAGAATCGAATTCCGATACAATTCCAACGTCGGTCTGAATTGCTCCGGCAACCACTTCCTGTCCTGTGAAATGCCACCCTGCACAATGGTTGCGCGTACAGATGGGCCAGCCTCACCGGTCCACTCAATAGCGCCGATCAGAGCACCACCTAGCCAGGGAGTAAGAGCGATTGCTACAGCGACGAGGCGCACCTTCCGTTGCTCAACGAAAGCCACCAGCAAAGCACTCGTACTGACCATAAGTACAAGTGATACACCATAAACACCCGCGACAGGGGCAAAGCCGGCTAGTGGAGAATCAATCTGGCCATAGCCCAGGCTCATCCATGGGAAGCCACTGAGAAACCAGCCGCGCAGCCACTCAACTGCGACCCAAACCGCAGGCGCAGCCAACACTAACCGCCAGGCATGTCCTGCAGTCAGCTTGCTGATTAGAAATGCCGTTGCCCCGTAGTACCAACCCATGATGACGACCAGCCCCAGCATCAGGAAGATAGCCACAAAGAGCGGTGCCTCGCCAAATACGTGAATCGAGATATACAGCCAGTACGTGCCTGCCAGAAACAAACCGGCGCCATACCAAAACCCGTGCCGGGCGGCCAGACGCGGTTCTGCATAAAGCGTGGAACACAGGAACGGAAGCAGGAGAACTGGCGCCAGGCCAAACCAGCCCACGGGCGCAAACGAGAGCATTAGAAGTGCACCGCAAAGAAAGAATGCGAGCCTTGTTATGTATGGCCGGGCGACCGCCAACTCTTTCAGGGACAGGTTCTGCGCCACGATTTTCAGTCGTCCGCGACCCGGCTCACCTGCAATTCGTCAACGCGACGTCTATCCGCTTTAGTGACGAAAAACTCGAAGCCCGCGTGGCGCAATTTCTCACCCAACCGCGGCAATCGACCGAGTTCATGCATGACCAGTCCACCGACCGTATCGTAATCCTCTTCTTCAGCGAACTCACAACCGAAATATTCATTGAAATCTTCAATTCTGGTCAACGCCTGGACCGCGAAACATGGCCGTCCGTCCAGATCGACGTCCGGGGCGATCGACTTAACTTCTTCATGATCATGCTCGTCATCTATTTCGCCAACGATTTCCTCGAGTACATCTTCAATGGTAAGCAACCCGGATACACCGCCATACTCGTCGACAACAATCGCCATGTGTTTGTGACTATCGCGAAATTCCTTGAGCAGGGTGTTCAAGCGCTTCGACTCCGGGATGACTGACACCGGGCGCAGAAAATCTTCGAGGCGCAATTCATCGCTCGACGTATCGCCGAAAAATTTCAGAAGATCCTTGGCAAGTAGAATACCCAGTATTTCGTCCCGATCTTCACCGGTAACGGGAAATCTGGAATGCCCGGACTGAATGATGACCTGCAGCATTTCGTCTAGTGTCTGTTCCCGTTCGATCACAATCATCTGTGACCGGGGAATCATAACTTCGCGAACGCGAGTCTCTGCAACTTCCAATACGCCATTGAGCATCTCCTTTTCCTCGGGATCGAAGACGCTTTCGGCGTGTTGCAACAGGTCGTGGATTTCTTCGCGGCTCCAGGGTTCACCTTTGATTGCTCGTATTACACGTTTGAATACGCCGGTGGTTCCTGAGCCGTTGGTACTTGGTGGTTTGTCGTTCATTATCCTGGTCTGATTAAGAAAGCGCCTGCCGTCGGCCTGGACGGGTCACGCAAGCCAATATTGTAGCAGTTCAGCAAAAACTCAACTGTAATTTACCTCAATTCCGTACCGCGTATGGATCAGCAATTCCGCGGGTCGCCAATATCCTGGTTTCGAGCTTCTCCATCACATCGGCTTCTTCATCTGTCTCGTGGTCATAGCCCAGCAGATGCAGCGCACCGTGGACCAACAAATGCGCCCAATGACTGGCTATCTCTTTGTTTTGTTCCACTGCTTCGCGCTCAACCACAGGGCCACAGATTACAATATCGCCCAGTGCTTGCGACAGCTCGGGAGGCAGGCCGACTTCGTCCGCCCCAACCGCAGGAAAGGACAACACGTTGGTTGCCTTATCTTGCTGCCGATACTGGTTATTCAACGCGCGCCCTTCCTCCTCGTCGACGATCCGCACAGAGATTTCACGATTCGTGCCGTCGCCAGCGCTTTCAACAACATCGTCGAGCCAGGCCTGAATTGCTTTCTCATCCGGTACGCTGTCCACGGTGCTGGCCATCTGGATATCTATTGCGATTACTGTGGTCATCTATGCTGCGTTTCAGGCGCCGTTGACGTCTGCCTCGTATGCCTCAACGATGCGTTGTACAAGTACGTGGCGAACTACATCGCCGGGCGTGAAAAACGTAAATGCCACGCCGTCGACATCGGTCAGGATTTCCATCGCATGTTTCAATCCAGATTGTTGCCCTGACGGCAAGTCAATCTGCGTAACGTCACCGGTGACTACAGCGCGGGAACCGAAGCCGATGCGCGTCAGTAACATTTTCATCTGCGCGACGCTGGTGTTCTGCGCTTCGTCCAGAATCACAAATGAGTCGTTGAGCGAACGACCGCGCATGAACGCAAGTGGCGCCACTTCGATGATATTTTTTTCGATCAGTCGGGCGACTTGCTCCGCACCGAGCATTTCAAACAAGGCGTCATACATGGGCCGCAAAAACGGATCAACTTTCTGCGACATATCCCCTGGCAAGAAACCGAGACGTTCGCCGGCTTCAACGGCCGGCCGCACCAGCACTATGCGTCTGACCTGTTCATTCTCCAACGCATCGATCGCGCTGGCGACTGCAAGGTAGGTTTTTCCAGTACCGGCTGGCCCAATTCCAAATGCCAGGTCATGATCGTGAATACTCTGCAAATAAGCACGTTGATTTTCGCCTCTTGCGCGAACCAGCTTTCTGCGTGTCTGGATTGTGAATATCTTGCCATCGTCAGCGCTAGCATTTGAATCAGCCTTCGCAGCTTCACCATTGGGCATTGCTGACTCCTGCAAACAAACGTGTACCCGCTCCGGGTCCAGGCGCTCGTTCATTGTCATATCGAAAAGGGATCGAAGCACGTCACGACCGGTTTCTGCGGCGCCCGGTTTTCCGGTTACACGAAAACGGTTCCCACGGCTGGCGATTTCAACATTGAGGCGGCGTTCAATCTGGCGGAGGTGCTCGTCAAACTGGCCGCAGAGGTTGGCCAGACGACTATTGTCGACGGGTTCCAGGACGATGTCCTGAGATACAAGGCTGGCGTTCAAGGGTTGGGTAAAACTCCTTATGCTCTCGTTTATTCAGCTTATCGCAAGATTACATCGAATTAATGCGACCTGTATAGGGAATCGAGTGAAAGGCGGGTGCGAGACATTTTCGTGGGAGCGGCTTTAGCCGCGAATGCTCAACGCCTATTCGCGGCCAAAGCCGCTCCCACGATTCAGCTCGACCCGCTCATCTGTAGCAATCGCTAGGCTACCGCCCGGGCATCAACCAGTCTGCCACGCAGAGAATTCGGCAGCGCCTCTGTAATGACGACGTCAACAAGCTCTCCGATGCACGACGGATCCGCATCAAAATTCACCCAGCGCATGTTTTCAGTGCGGCCGGCCATTTGCCTGGCATCTTTCTTCGATGGCTTCTCGACCAGGACCGATTGCGTCGTACCGACCATGACGCGACTGATATCCATGGCTTGTTGACTGATGCGCGTCTGCAAGATTTGCAGGCGTTCTTTCTTGACGGCCATCGGTGTGCTGTCCGCAAAACCAGCTGCAGGCGTTCCGGGCCGGGCGCTGTAGATAAAACTGAAAGACTGGTCGAAACCTACGTCCGCGATTAAATCCATCGTCGCTGCAAAATCCTCGTCAGATTCTCCTGGAAAGCCAACGATGAAATCAGATGAAATAGAAATGCCTGGCCGCGCCTCGCGCAACTTGCGAATTTTCTGTTTGTATTCAAGTGCGGTATGGCCACGCTTCATCTTTGCAAGAATGGGGTCGGAGCCGTGTTGCACTGGCAAATGCAGATAACTCGCTAACTTCGGAACTTCTGCGTAGGCCTGGATCAGGCTATCCGTAAACTCGAGCGGATGAGACGTTGTAAATCGAATACGGTCTACAGAGTCGATTGCCGACACATAGTAGATAAGTGTCGCTAAATCCGCGATCTGGCCATCGTGCATTGGCCCCTGGTACGCATTGACATTTTGTCCAAGCAGGTTTAATTCGCGAACGCCCTGACTGGCCAGGCTCACCGCTTCGCCGATTACATCGTCCAGCGGTCGGCTGATCTCTTCACCACGGGTGTATGGCACGACACAAAACGAGCAATACTTGCTGCAACCTTCCATCACCGAAAGGAATGCACTCGGACCTTCCGCACGTGGTTCCGGCAGGCGATCAAATTTCTCGATTTCGGGAAAAGAAACATCAACGACTGGTCGGCCGTTTTCGTGGACGTCTGCCAACATTTCCGGCAACCGGTGTAGCGTTTGCGGACCAAAAACGAGGTCGACAAATGGTGCCCTGTTGCTGATCCCTTCGCCTTCCTGGCTGGCCACACAACCGCCGACACCGATCAGGACATCGGGGCGTTGTTCCTTGAGCGCACGCCAGCGTCCCAGTTCAGAGAAAACTTTTTCCTGTGCTTTTTCACGAATCGAACAGGTGTTGACCAACAGGAGGTCAGCCTCCTCCGGCACTGCAGTTCGTTCGAAGCCGTGCGACTCACGCAGAATATCCGCCATCTTGTCCGAGTCATACTCGTTCATCTGGCAGCCCATTGTTTTGATATAGAGCTTTTTGGACATGTCGCGTGCGTCCGTCGCAGCGGGGCTACGCGAGATTGCGCCAACCCTTACTGCGATGCAGTGAAAATCCTAAAACGGAATATCGTCGTCGAAATCGCCGCCACTCGCTGGACCCGGCGAACCCTGTGGTGGCGGGCTTGACTGCGGCGGTCCGCCCATCGCCGGTGCGCCACCACCAGTGCGGCCGCCCAGCATCTGCATTTCATCAGCGACGATCTCGGTGCTGTAACGATCGTTGCCCTGCTTATCCTGCCACTTGCGGGTGCGTAATTTACCCTCGATGTAAACCTGGGATCCCTTGCGCAGATATTCCGCAGATATCTCGGCCAGTCGACCGAACATGGCGACTTTGTGCCATTCCGTACGGTCTTTTTGCTCGCCGGTCGCCTTGTCTTTCCACGACTCATTGGTAGCCACACTCAAATTGGTGACGGCCGAGCCGCTAGGCATGTACTTCGTTTCAGGATCATTGCCGAGATTGCCGACGATGATTACTTTATTGACTCCGCGGGCCATAGTGGTCCCCTGTGTTCTCGTGAATTAATCGCGCTGACAGCGCGTGGACGTAAAAATTGCATCCTGATTTCGCACCGCGATATGGTTATCAGTCTTAGGCTCAGCTCGTTCCAGGCAAGCCTGCTATCGCTTTGGTAAGAAAATCAGATTTCGTATTGTAGGGCCTGACACGCCAATTGCCAGCCCGATTTCCGGTGATTTAGGGCGTTTATTCACCGCTGCGCACCAATTGGTGGAACGCGAGCCAGATTCCGCTAAGCAGCGCGCCGGCCACAAATACCGTAGCCGGATTGCCGCCGGACAGAAAGTAGCCACCGAGCAGGCCACCTACGAATGCGCCAAGAAACTGCGAGCTGGAGAACGCCCCAAGCGATGCACCGCGCAGATCTCCCTGTGCCTGTATGGACAAGCGTGCTGGCAAGCCCGCCTCGAGGAAGTTGAAGCCGGCAAAGAATACCGCGAGGGCGACAAATACCGCAGCCGTGGTGTGGCCGGCAAACGCAAGTAACAACTGGCCGAGCAGCACGAGTGATATCGCCAACCCCAGTGTCGATGACTTGCCCTGGCGCTCATCCTTGATAATTAAAGGCACGGTGCCCAGGAGTGAGGCTAGCAGCGCGCCAATATAGATTTTCCAGTGCGCTGTAAGGACCAGGTCCAGCTGATTGCGCAGCACGAATGGCAACGCCACGAAACTTGCTGTCAGCAACGTGTGCAGAAGAAAGATATACAGATCGAGACGCAGAAGATTGGGCTTGAAGGCGGCCCGAATGCTCCGGTCTGGTGCGCGCTGTGGCCTTTTTATGCCACGCGGTAACAAGATCAGCAAAAATCCCGCCAGTACGGCAAGCGCGGCCGCAACCCAGAAAAGAGATTTGACGCCGCTTTGCGCAGCAATTATTGGCCCGACAATGAGTGCTACCAGGAAAGAGGTGCCGATACCGATGCCAAATATTGCCATACTGCGTGTGCGCATTTCTTCGCGCGTAGCGTCGGCTAGCAGCGCGGTCAGCGTTGCTGAGATCGCTCCTGCTCCCTGCAGCAGCCTGCCGGCGATAACGCCATAAATGGTCTCGCTCTGCGCCGCAAGAATACTGCCCGCCGCAAACAACGCGAGGCCGAATACAATCACCGGCACACGACCAATGCGGTCGGACAAAGCGCCGAATGGAATTTGCAGCGCGGCCTGCGTCAGCCCATATGCGCCCACGGCAAGGCCAATCAGGGCTGGCGTAGCGTTGCGCAGATCAGCTGCATAGATGGCCAGGACCGGCAACAAGGCGAACAGCCCGAACATTCGAAAAATCGCGATCGACGCGACCACACCGACGGTTCGCCGCTCCGCCGGCAGCATTGGTGCAAGAATCTGGCTGAATTTTTTGCTCATTATTTGATTTAGGAGCTTACGCCTGGTGCCCGGACTAGAAAACAGATCAGAGTAAGATTGCGTCGCCGATACGCGGCGGCGTATATTAACAGGTTGTTTGGCGTACTCATCAACTGACCCATGAAATCCATCGAAATTCGCGGCGCGCGAACCCACAATCTCAAGAATCTGTCCCTCAGCCTGCCGCGGGACAAATTAATCGTATTTACCGGGCTCTCGGGCTCTGGCAAGTCATCGCTGGCGTTTGACACCATCTATGCTGAGGGTCAACGGCGCTACGTCGAATCGCTGTCTGCCTACGCCAGGCAATTTCTGTCGATGATGGAAAAGCCCGATGTCGATCACATCGAAGGTCTGTCGCCCGCGATTTCCATTGAGCAGAAGTCCACATCGCACAATCCGCGCTCGACGGTGGGTACGGTCACAGAGATTTATGACTATCTGCGCCTGCTGTTCGCGCGCGCCGGAATTCCCCGCTGTCCCGATCACGCCGTTACGCTGGAAGCACAGACGGTAAGCCAGATGGTTGACCAGGTCCTGGCGCTGCCCGAGGGCAGTCGACTGATGTTGCTTGCGCCGATCGTCGCAGATCGCAAAGGTGAGCATGTACAGCTGATGCAGGATCTGCAGGCACAGGGATTCATCCGCGCCCGTATCAACGGTGAAGTGTGTGAGCTGGATGACCCTCCGAGCCTCGACTTGCGCCGCAAACACAACATTGATGCCGTTGTCGATCGCTTCAAAATAAAACCTGATTTGAAACAAAGGCTCGCGGAGTCATTTGAAACAGCGCTGCGGCTGGCTGATGGCGTTGCGCGCATCGCCTGGATGGATGAGTCAGACCAGGATGAGCTGGTCTTCTCCGATCGCTTCGCGTGCAACATCTGTGGCTACAGTCTCGCAGAGCTCGAACCACGCCTGTTCTCTTTTAACAACCCGACTGGCGCCTGTTCTGATTGTGACGGCCTTGGCGTAAAGCAATTCTTCGATCCGGATCGGGTCATCGTTAATTCGGAGCTGTCGCTGGCAGGTGGTGCTATCCGCGGCTGGGATAGAAAAACGACTTATTACTTCCAGATGATTCAAAGCCTGGCAGCACATTACAAATTTGATATCGAGACGCCATTTAAGGAACTGAGCGAAGCATTGCAGCAGATCGTACTTTTTGGCAGCGGCAAGGAAAAAGTCGAATTCCATTACGCGAACTCACGCGGCATGCAAGTTCGCCAGCTGCACCGTTTTGAGGGCGTTATTCCGAATCTTGACAGGCGTTATCGCGAGACTGAATCGAGCGCTGTTCGTGAGGAGCTGTCGCGCTTCCTGAACAGCCAATCGTGCCCGGAGTGCGGTGGCACAAGGCTTAATCGCGCCGCGCGCAACGTTTTTATTACCGATAAATCGTTACCCGAAATCAGTGACATGTCCGTCGGACACGCCCGCGAATTTTTCGAGAAGCTCAAGCTGGAAGGCTGGCGCGGCACAATTGCCGACAAGATCGTCAATGAGATCGGTCAACGCCTTGGCTTCCTGAGTGACGTCGGCCTGGACTATCTCACCCTGAATCGAAGTGCCGAAACGCTCTCCGGTGGAGAAGCCCAACGAATTCGACTTGCGAGCCAAATTGGTTCGGGCCTTGTCGGCGTAATGTACATTCTCGACGAACCTTCCATTGGACTGCATCAGCGCGACAACCAGCGATTACTCGGTACGCTTATGCATCTGCGCGACATCGGCAACACGGTCATCGTCGTAGAACATGATGAAGAGGCGATTCTTGCAGCGGACCACGTCATCGATCTCGGTCCGGGTGCTGGCGTTCACGGCGGTCAGGTGGTTGCCGAGGGCACGCCTGAGATGATCCGCCAGAATCCACAATCGTTAACGGGACAATACCTGTCCGGACGACGTTCGATCGCTCTTCCGGAAAAACGCCGCAAGATTGATGCGAAGAAGCAGCTCAAAGTCACGGGCGCGTCAGGCAATAACCTGAAGTCAGTCGACGTGTCGATACCGCTTGGCGTGATGACTTGCGTTACCGGCGTGTCCGGTTCCGGTAAATCAACGCTGGTCAACGATACTGTATACAAAGCAGTCGCTGAGGAACTCAATCGCAGTAGCCGTAATCCAGCGCCATTTGACGCGATGACCGGCATCGACCTGGTTGACCGGGTCATCGACATTAGCCAAAGCCCGATTGGCAGGACACCAAGATCTAACCCGGCAACCTACAGCGGACTGTTCACACCAATCAGGGAGCTCTTTGCCGGCACCCAGGAAGCACGCTCACGCGGATATATGCCGGGACGATTCAGCTTCAACGTCAAAGGTGGACGGTGTGAGGCCTGCCAGGGCGATGGTGTGCTAAAAGTCGAAATGCACTTCCTGCCGGACGTCTATGTCCCTTGCGACGTATGTCGTAGCAAACGCTACAACCGGGAAACGCTCGAAATTCGTTACAAAGGCAAGAACATTCATGAAGTACTCGACATGACTGTTGAGGATGCGGCCGAGTTTTTCCGTAACGTGCCGGTGATCGCGAAGAAACTGACGACACTGATGGACGTTGGGCTTTCTTATGTCCGCCTGGGCCAGAACGCCACGACTTTATCCGGCGGCGAGGCGCAACGCGTCAAGCTGGCCAAGGAGTTATCGAAGCGTGATACCGGCAATACGCTTTATATTCTTGATGAGCCTACAACCGGGCTGCATTTTCATGACATCGAACACCTGCTGGCCGTGTTACACAGATTGCGTGACAAGGGCAACACTATCGTTGTTATTGAACACAATCTTGATGTCATCAAGACCGCAGACTGGGTTATCGATTTAGGACCGGAGGGTGGCGATGGTGGCGGAGAAGTTATCGCAGTTGGCACACCCGAAGACGTGGCCGGCAATAAAGCATCGTTTACGGGTGCGTATTTGCGGCCATTGTTGAAAAACACGACAAACAAGCAGAGTGCCTGAGTTGTCTATTCGCGGCTAAAGCCGCTCCCACAGAATTTCGTGGGTCTTGGCGGTGCCTTTTCAGGTTGGCATTTTTTGTGGGAGCGGCTGTCTAAACTAGTGTGCTTAGCCGCAGGTTACAGACGTGCATGAAAGCGAAGGTGCCGCGAATGGTTCCACATCGGCACCAACTTCAAATTTCGCCTGCTCACCGCGCCGTCATGTCATCGGCTGAAGCTCGCACTTGCCGATACAGCACCATCGCATAATCTGCGGCTTCGTCGTTCCCACGTGCGCGTTCGGCGCGCGCAAGCCCGACCAAAGCCTGAACTTTCAGGCGCGTACGTAATAATTGTTCAGTGAATGCAGCGGCGGCCTCGTTGTAGTTGCCGCTTTCCAGCGACAGCTCACCCAACATCTGCGCCGCGGGAAAATCCACGAATGGCGGGCCAAACGAATACGGCATCTCCCCTTCCAGGCGACTGGCCTCACGAGCATGATCGAGTGTTTTCGCGGAATCGCCACTCGCGTGCGCGAGCGTGGCCTCCAGTTGTTGCTCAATAACGGCGAGTCGATCGAGGTACAGCAGGTCGTGTGGCGCCTGACGCGGCAAGGCCATGACCTCTTCATGCAGCTTTGTTTTCAGGGAGCGGAAAGCCAACAGATGCTCTGCAATCACTTTATGCTCGTCCGACAGCAATCCATTTACGTAGTGGTAATTGAGGTTCGGATCGTAAGCATCACCCATGTTAAAGCGCCATTCGGCAACCACGGCGTCCGCGCCGCGTGTCTCAATCATATAACGCGCCCACATTTGCACGAGCGAGCCGACCTGCGAGCTGTCGGGATCGAGTAGCAACAGTTCATCGGCAACGAGTCCTGCCGCGGTAGTTTCGTCGTACGCATTAGTCAGCAGTATTTTTGCGTCCGCGTCGCGACCTTGCTGTAACAGGCCATACAGTAACCAGAAGTTGTAATGTCCCCAGTGACGCGGCGGCTTGCCCATTTCCATGGCCATGCTATTGGAGACTTGTGCAGCATTGATGTTGGCGACGACGACATCGTCCCACATCCCCAATGCGGTGAATATGTGCGAGGTCATATGCAGCGAATGACCGGCATCTGGCGCTATCACCGCCAGTGCCCGGGCGGCCTCCAGGCCAAGAGGAGAGTGCAGCGGGTCGTCTACGCCGTGTATAAGATAATGTGCAGCACCAGGGTGTTCGCGATTGGCGTAAAAAACTGACTGCGACAGCGCGGTCGACTGCATGTAGGACGGTATATCGCGCACACCGGCGCTGGTACCCATTATGGACAAAGCATAGAGCAGTCGAACTTCATGATCGTCGGGATAACGCTGCGCCATTTGCTCCATGTAGCGCATGTACTCGTGGTCACGCCCCGCTTTCGGACCTGCGCCGTACAATACTTCAAGACTCTGGAGATAGTCCTTTTCTTTCTGCGAATTTGTCTTCGCAGCTCGCGCCCCGGCCGAGGCGCCGAGCTCGTTCAGCACTGCGCGCGCTTTATCCGCATCCTGGTCATCCCAGATCGGATGATTGTGAACCATGGCCTCGCCCCAGTAGGCCATCACGAAGCCAGGATCGATTTCACGAGCACGGCGAAACTGCAACTCAGCGAAATCGTACTCAAATAAGTGCAACAACTGCATGCCACTGATAAATGCGGCCTGCGCTTCTTCAGATTGAGTTGTGGTTGGGAAATCGATTTTACCCAGCACACGGGCTTCGCGATTCTCTTCGCTGTCCGGGTGATGTGACCCCTCGTGGGCGAGCGGCATACCGCCAGTTATGAACATAAATGTCAAAACGAGCAATCTGGATAGCGATCTCATAAAAATCCCTGCAATAGTTTGGCTACGAAATTTTGTTTCTGTGTCCGATGCGATCATTCAACCCGTTTAACGCTGATAATCTCGACTGGCTCCGTCAATATCTGCCCTTTCGTATAATCCGATTCGGAAGGGCCATCCGCCGGTGACTCATTGATCGCTCTGACCACATCCATCCCGCTAACGACCTTGCCGAATGCTGCGAAACCCTGCTTGTCCGGATTGCGCACCTCAGCATAGTCCAGCGCTGGCTGTTCCCCGATTACAATAAAGAACTCGGTTGTTGCCGTTCCAACATCACCACGAGCCATCGAGATTACGCCGTCGGTATGCAATACGCCGGTCTGTTCAGTTGTTTCATGGTCAATGGGTGGGAACGGGCCTTCATCCGTATTCAGGCCGCCCTGGATAACCTCAATTTTTGGAGATCCCTTGTCATTCGAATAATTTACGACGCGATAAAAGGTGCCACCATCAAGGTGACCACCGTCGACCAGCTGCAGAAAATTTGTTGCTGAAATCGGCGCTTTATCGACAAATACGTCGATTTCGATATCACCCATATCTGTTGACATAATTGTTCTTACCGTTGCGTCATCAGCCAACGCCATTGACGACAAGAATGCGATAACAACAGCACTGGCTACTCTGGTCACGAAATATCACTCCCCAACTTCTGTTTTACGTAATGATCAAACGCCTCGGCAAACCGCGCCGGCGCTTTGGAATCCATCCGAAGATACATGGATGGCTCTATAAGTTCGAGTTCCATAAACAGAAACTGCTCATCCGGGTCACGAGCAAAATCAACCCGCACATAAACCGGCCCAGGTTTCACCAGATTCATTACGCCATCTCCGGTTTGTAATAAAGAAGGTTCCGGTAATACCGAAGTAATATCGGCTCCATGTTCTTCCTGCACACGAAAGTCCCCTGCCCCAGGTATCTTTCGAATTGTGGCTTACTCATCATATACCGTTAACTTTCTCGCGCAGGGTCAGCCGCATTCCGATGCGCTTTGTGACATCGATACCCGCCTTGCCTTCTTCTTCGATAAGTATTGCAAGACCATCGGCAAGCTCCGCTGCCTTGAGACGCACAAAACCCAGCTTTTCATAAAACGGTGCATTCCATGGCAGGTGCTTAAACGTAATCAACGTTAGCGAGGAATGTCCCCTGCGGCGCGCCCAATTAGCGACTGCATTAACGAGTTCCGTACCGATGCCTTGCCGACCATAGTTCGGCAAGACATCTACCTCATCCAGATGCGCTTCATCGTCAACCAGGGCGGCCATGGCAAGCCCAACCGGCACGCCGCTCTCCGTAAGCGCAACCCAAATTCGACCGTCTGTCTGTGCGTCACGCAATATATCCGGTTCTGTTACACGATAACGAATACTGGGTGGCAGATCGGTCTCAGAAAACATTGCTGCAGCCGCAAGTTGAATTGGTCCGATCGCAGCCAGGTGCTCCGCACCCGCCAATGTGACACTAAAATTCATCAGTTTTCGCTCGCCGGGTCACCCGGACTAGTTGATAAATCCGCCGCGCTGCAACTGCTTATCATGCAATCGACCGAGGAGAAGTAATGCGATAATCGCTCCACCGAGGGCAAACCCCATATCCGACTGCGTGTCCCAGATGTATCCTTGCGTGCCAAGAAACGAGTCAGCCGCTTCTGCAGACAACAAGGCCACCCACCATTCAATAAGTTCGTAAAACGCGCTAAAGGCCAGGCAAAAACAAACGATAAAAAAGTCACGCCAGCGCGTGCTGTTAAAAACGCTCTTGCGAATCACAATTTCTCGCGCGACGATAACCGGTACGAAACCCTGCACGAAATGACCCAGTTTGTCGTAGTTATTTCGCGATTGCCCAAACTCGTCTCTGATCCAGTCAAACAAAGGCACTTCAGCATAAGTGTAGTGACCGCCGACCATCAAGATCACGCAGTGAACCAACGCCAGAAAATAAACGAGTCCGGTCAGGGGAAACGTATCACGGGTGTACAGCATTACGGCAGCAGCAATTAGCGCCGGGAAGACCTCAAGAGCCCAGGTTGGATAATCGTGCGGATTGATTACCGACCAAACCAGCACCAGGCAGAAAATCAGAATCCAGGCGTATCGCATCGTCGTACTTTGCGCTTCCATCTCAGGCTCCTCTAGATCCGCGATTGCCAGTCAAACGAAAAATCCGAATTCGATCTCCGCAGCCAGCATTGATTCAATAATGTGGTGGTCGTTCATCATTTGCGCCAGCGCCTGAATCCCCTTCCGGCAGTGACTTTATCCTGTCAAGCAGTGACTTGCAGAGTAGCTCCAGCTGCGCAATTTGCGCTTGCTGAGAAGTCAGTGCGTCATCCAGCTCACCCAGCAAATGCTCCTGGTGTGAGAGCTTGGTCTCCAGGTCAATCAGTCTTTCTTCGCCCACCGCTATGCCTTGTGATGATTTCAGGCATGACACTACGGCTACGGGAGCAATTCTTCAATGCCAAAGACAGCACGAATCTCCCGTCAACGTGTATCCTTCTGTCCTCGAAAGGTTTTGACCCCTGCGACACATGCCATTAATACGTTTCAACGCAGTATCGCTCGATTTTGCCGAGCACAAGATTCTCACCGAGGCCGATTTTTCGATCGACGCCGGCGAGCGCGTGTGCCTGATTGGGCGCAATGGCGCAGGTAAATCAACGACGTTCAAACTCATCGCCGGCTCCATTACAGAAGATCACGGGGAAATTGTGCAACAAACAGGGCTGGTAGTCAGCCAGCTCGAACAGGCACTGCCAGAGGCAATCGACCAGCCCGTTCATGAAGTCGTGAAATCCGGACTCGCCAATATCCAGGTCCTGCTTGATGAATACCGCGACCGTTCTATGCAGGACCTTGATCGCGAGGGCTTACGTAATCTTGAAGTACTGCATCAGCAAATTGATGCGCACGGCGGCTGGCACATAGAGCAGCGTGTCGAAACCACGATTTCAGAACTCAAACTACCCGCAGAAAAAAACATGAATGAGCTGTCCGGTGGCTGGCGACGGCGGGTGCTTCTCGCGAGGGCACTGGTGCAGAAACCCGACCTTCTGCTGCTCGATGAACCGACCAACCACCTCGACATCGTGACCATCAAATGGCTGGAAAGGGTTATCCATTCCTATGCGGGTGCGGTTTTATTCATCACGCACGATCGCGCATTTCTGCAGCGACTTGCGACACGCATATTGGAAATAGATCGCGGCAAGCTGACCAGCTGGCCGGGAGATTACAAGAATTTCCTGCGCCGCAAAGAAGAGGCGCTCTCGGCTGAGGCACGCGAAAACGAGCGCTTCGACAAAAAACTTGGACAAGAAGAAATCTGGATCCGGCAGGGAATCAAAGCGCGTCGAACCCGCAACGAGGGCCGTGCGCGCGCACTGGTGAAGATGCGTGAAGAACACGGGCAACGTATTGGCCGCGAGAGCGATGCGCGTATCTATATTGAAGAAGCGAACAAATCAGGCCGCAAGGTTATTCGTGCAAAAAATATCAGCTACCGGTTTGACGCCGAACCGCTGATTGAGAATTTCTCCATCAAGATCACGCGTGGCGATCGTATCGGGATTCTTGGTAATAATGGCGTTGGCAAAACCACCTTGCTGCGCCTGCTGCTCGGCGAGATAGAACCGCAATCAGGCACAATCAAACACGGCACCAATATCGAAATCGGTTATTTCGACCAATTGCGCGAGGCGCTTGATGAGGAAAAATCTGTCGCCGAAAATGTCGGCGACGGACGAACCTATATCAAGATGAACGGCAAAGAACGCCACATAATCGGCTATCTCAAAGGGTTTCTTTTCACTCCAAAACGATCAATGATGCCGGTCAAGTCGCTGTCCGGTGGCGAGCGCAACCGCATAATCCTCGCCAAATTGTTCACCAGAGCCGCAAACCTGCTGATCCTTGACGAACCGACCAATGACCTGGACATGGAAACGCTGGAGGTACTGGAACAGCGACTCACTGAATACAACGGTACTTTGATTGTCGTCAGTCATGATCGTCAATTTCTCGACAACGTCGTTACCAGCACCATTGTTTTTGAAGCGGACGGCAAGTTAGAGGAGTACGTCGGTGGATACTCTGACTGGCTGCGACAAGGAAAGGAGCTCGCCGAGGCCGAAAACCCGGTTGAAAACGAAGCGGTTGCCAACCAAAAAAACACTGCGCTGACGAACCGAACAGCGAAAAAACTCAATTACAACGAACAGCGTGAGCTTGACCAGTTACCGAAAGATATCCAGGAACTCGAAAAACGCGTTAAGACACTCGAGGCGCAAGTGAGTGCTGCTGACTTCTATGTGCAGGATCATGAGATCACGAAGCCGATCCTGCAGGACTTTTCAGAGACGCAGCAGTTGCTCGACCAGGCGCTGGAACGCTGGACGGAACTCGAGGACCGGGAGCAGCAATACAAACAGAAGCGACCGTGACCGGCGCGCTCGCCAGCGATGTGCCATCAAAGCACTTGCAGAATCAATGCCACCTGACAAGCAAAGCCGGCGACAAACGCCAGTGTACGCACCCAGGGTACAGCAAAAGTATATGCAACTACATGCACCAGCCGCGCCCAAAAATATAGCTCACACGCCAGGACAGTGACGTCATTGGTCACGCCCGCCGCATTCGCAATCAGCACCAGCGTTGCAAACACGACGAGATTTTCGATCGCGTTCGCATGCCCCGCTTTCATTTTCGCGGCCCAACCTGACAGTGGTTTCGGATCGTCCGGATAACCCACTGCATCCAGCAAACCGCGCACGACAATTAAATTGAGGACGTAGGGCATCCACAACACGGCGGTAAGTGCGGTTACCCAGGTGAGGCTCATAAGTTCGCTAGTCATTGTTATCTCCAGTTCTCTCTATGATTTGAGGCGTCTTTTTTATCTCAGGCCCAGGTATGAGCCTTTTTATCGAAATCTGCGCTTTCAGCAGGTACGACACAAAACCGCTGTCCTGTCGGTGCTTCCATTACGACCCAACGCTTGATTTCGGCAATTCGCGTGGCGCCATGTTTCTCCAGGCGCTCGACCTCTGCGGCAACGTTATCTGATTCAATATCAATATGAACGCGGCTCGGATGATCAACCTTTTGTATTTCAACGTACGGCTCATCCGCCGGCATATCGAGCTCGACGTATGGGCTCCTGGCCAGGTTCGCCGCATGTTTTGTCGGCGCTCCGAGGGCGTGCGACCAAAACCGGGCTGCGTCATCAAGATCATCGGTGTCGCAGTCAATAATAAACCCGGCAAACCTGCTCTTGTGCATGATTCAACTCCGTACCCGCTCAAAGTCTATTTCGATACTTGCCCTTTTTTCTTACCACTCTTCGGCAACGTCAGATGCAGTACCAGGTATGCCAGGCCTGCCGAAAGCATTGATCCGATAATCGTACCGACGCGATCATCAAACAGCTGGTGCATATCCGTTCCTTGGCTTTCGAACGCCAATGAGCCGATAAACATACTCATCGTGAAACCGACACCACACAATATAGACACGCCATAGAGGCTACCCCAGCTGGCACCGTTTGGAAGCTTTGCGAACCCCAGTTTAATTGCCAACCAGCAGGTCGCGAAAACACCGATTTGTTTGCCCAGAAACAAACCCAATGCGATACCGAGTGGCACCGGATGCAGCAAATCGCTAAATTCCAGGCCAGTGAGTGTCACCCCGGCATTGACGAACGCAAAAATCGGCAGGATTGCGAATGCGACAACGTGGTGCAAATCGCTCTCGAGTTCGCGCAGCGGGGATCGCGATGGTTCTGTACTTGACTGCATTGGAATAAATGCCGCCAGCGCCACGCCAGCCAAGGTCGCATGTACACCTGACTTTAAGACTGCGACCCACATGATCAGACCAACCCAGAGGTATGGTGAAATATCTGATACACCGCGCCTGTTCATTATCGTGAGTACTACCAAGCAAGCTACGGCTGTCAGTATGGAGGCTTGCGACAGATCTCCCGAATAAAAAATTGCGATAATTACTATGGCGGCGACATCGTCGAAGATGGCAATTGTTACCAGGAATATTTTCAGGCCCACAGGAACACGATCACTGAAAAGTGATAACAACCCCAGAGAAAAAGCGATGTCCGTAGCGGATGGTATCGCCCAGCCGCTCATTGCAGCAGGGTCATCATGGTTGAAGTACAGGTAAATGAGGACAGGAACGAGAACGCCGCCAATCGCACCACAGAACGGCAAAATTACATTGCTAACTCGTGATAATTCTCCCTCCAGCACTTCACGTTTTAGCTCGAGGCCGATAAGAAAAAAGAACACTGCCATGAGGCCATCGTTAATCCACAATACCAGCGGTTTCGCGATGATGAGATCTCCGACACGAACTTCGACCGGAACCTCGAGCAGAAGGCCGTAGTAGCCCAGAAACGGTGAATTTGCCAGCAACATCGCCAGTGCGGCAGCGCTGACCAGTAATATGCCGCCGGCTGACTCAAGTCGTAAGAATTCTTTTATCGTTGCTTTCATATCAGGATTGAGCGTCGATTCTTTTCTTCAGGCTGGCTGGCGCATCTCAGCCTAACCGCAATGCTCTCTTTACTTCTTGTTTTTATTCAACTTTTTATTAAATGACGTAGCCTGCGATCAAACCTGAGTTTCCTCAAAGTAGCGGTCATAAGCACAATGCATGACATCTGCCGGTATGTCGATAATTTGTGCAGCAATGCTCAGTTTGTCCATTTCCTCGGCATCTTTGCGGCCATCGGCTGCCACCACCTTCAGCATCATAAGTGCGATTTCCTCTTTCTCGGCCAGGCTCAAAATAACCGATAATTCTTTCAGCAGGTTTTCAAGATCCGGGTTTTCCGCAATGTCAGTAATTGCCCGCGTAAGCAATTCCAGGGTTCTCGCACTGGGAAGATCGAAATGGTCTCTTAGCAGCCCGAGCATCAGCTCTGTTTCGCTTTCAGAAATATTGCCATCTCCTTTGGCAACAAAAACCAGCACTACAGCGACCAGGTACTTCGCATCATAAACTTCCGTAGCGTTTTGCGTTTCGATGATCATTTCATCGTCTTCAATACGTGGTGGTTTGGAATCCTCAATCATAATTCTTCCCGCTTCATGCCTGGCCGATCGAATCCGGACCGATGCTGTTAATTGTTGGGGTGCCAGCGAATTCCATCGCTATTCTCAATTCACTGTGCAGAATTTCCAGGGCCCGCTCAACCCCGGGCTGGCCAAATGCACCTAGCCCCCATACATAAGGGCGTCCGACCATAATCGCATCGGCACCGAGTGCCAGTGCCTTCAGAATATCCGTGCCACGCCTTATGCCGCTGTCCATCAACAGCAATGTTCTGCCATTTACCACCGGTGCAACCTCGGCCAGACTATCTATGGCACCGCGCCCGCTATCATCCGCTCGGCCGCCATGATTGGAGACGATAATTCCATCGACACCGTACTCGACACAACGCTCTGCATCCTCCGCCGTCACTATGCCCTTCACCAGTACCTTCATTGTAGTTTCCTGCCGCAGCTGCTCAAGAAAATCCCACGTCAGGGGCTGATCGCGCCGGTCTATCTCTGGATTCTTGATACCGTCGTACATCGGCTTTCGCCCGGCAGCAATCCCGGACCCTTCGTGACACACTGAACAGTCGCGAGAATCCTTCTGCATTGCCCGCGCCAGGGTGTGGCGTGCCGGTGCAGCAGTCGTTGGATTATCGACTGTCAGGACGACAGCCGGACAACCTGCTGCCTCAGCACGTCGTAACATTCTTCTTACGCCAGGCCAGCCACCCAGAGTGTAAAGCTGGAACCAGATTGGCGCGTCTCGTGCTGCAGCAACTTCCTCTATCGGTGTGGAACTTACTGTGGAAAGAATCTGCAGGTGCCCCCTGCTGCGAGCAGCGCGAGCCGTCGCGAGCTCTCCATCGCTGTGAAAAGCCCGTTGGGACCCGATCGGTGCAACAACGATCGGTGTCGGCCAGGTTTCACCGAAAATCTTCACCGATGTGTCAACTTTTGACACATCGACAAGCCGTTTTGAGCGCAGATAATAGTGCTCAAATGCCGCACGATTCGCGCGCACGGTGCCGTCGCTGTTGACTCCCGTAGCCATGTACCCGTAATGCGCTGGTGGCAGCACCTCACTCGCGGTCGCCTGCAGGTCAAATATATCGAGTGCATCAGCCGGGTTCGCAATTCGTTGGCCGGCCTCATTCGCACCATATGCGAAATCGATGCCAGCCAATGCGTTGCAGACTGGGCTCGCCGCAAGGTAGCTGAGGAACTGCCGGCGACTTTTTGTTATATCTGGATTATTCATGGCCATGATTCCGCTTATCCGGGTTTGTACATTCGGCGCATTTCTTTCACCGCTGCAGCAATCAGTTTGTTTAACACTTTCTCGTCCACATCACCAAGACTTTTGATATAGAGGCATGACTTGCCTATTTTGAATTTGCCGAGCCTGCCCACCAACTTTTCGAACTTACAGAAGCCCGGCATGATGTAGACGCTTATATTTTGTGAGCGTGGTGAAAAACCGCAAACCGGCCAACTACCGGAACGACCACTATCATAGGTGTAGTCGTAACTATCAAAACCGACAATAGCAGAACCCCACATCTTTGCACGCTTGCCAGTCGCTTCGCGCATCATCTTTGCGATCACTTTGCAGTCGGCGCGCTTGTTCTTATCCTCAACAGCATTGAGAAATGCTACCACGCTCGCATTGGTCTTTTTAGTTTTGAGCTCGGCCATTGCTATATCCAGGCGTCAGGTCAAAAACATCGCGACAGGGAAGTTCTGTCACGTCCGGCTCGACGAACAGGGTTCTCGCCTCTTCTGAAAAACATCGTTCCTTTGAGTAATAATTCAGGAGTATTGGTGTTTTCCGGTCCAGCAATTCGTCAATACGTGTCGCAAATGTATCCCAGAACTCTGTAGCCCGCATTCGACCCAGCACGACGTGTGTGAAAGCCACTGTAATAGTCTCACTGTATTTTTCCGGTCGGTGCAGTACCTCAGTATTGTAGTTAAGAATTCCGTCGCAAATTCTCCTGAGAGCTTCGTCCGGAGACTGGTGCGTCAGATACAGCCACGCCACTCTTACATGAGCAAGATGGGTCCATTCACTCTCCGGCAGCGTACAGCGCTCAAATCGTGACAGGAACGAATCTTCATCGCTTGCTGGATGCGTTGCAGCTATCGAATTAGCTGGTTCCATACAATCTGTCACCGGCGTCGCCCAGGCCCGGCACAATATATTTTTTCTCGTTGAGTTCCTTGTCGATGCTGGCCGCGTATATGTGTACATCAGGATGTGCATCCTCGACCCGCTGTAACCCTTCAGGGCAGGTCACGATGCACACGACAACAATATTCGCCGCGCCTTTCTCTTTCAAAATATCTATTGCAGCCACTGTCGAGCCACCGGTCGCAAGCATGGGGTCGATAATGATGCACATACCATTTTCCGCCTGTGGCGGGAGGCGCTGGTAGTAGGTCACCGGCTCTTTGGTTTCTTCGTCACGATACAGCCCAACGAAGCCTACTCGTGCTGAGGGTACCAACGACAATATGCCATCGAGCATACCGACTCCGGCACGCAGTATTGGTATCACAACGATATCCTCAGCGATCACATGACATTTTGCCGCGGCAACGGGCGTCTGCACCTCTACTTCTTCAACCCTGACATTCTTTAGCGCTTCATAACAAATGAACATCGTTATTTCAGTCGCCAGCTCACGAAATTTTTTGTGACCTGTCTCGAGATCCCGGATTAGGGCGAGTTTGTGTTGTACACAGGGATGTTTGATTTCTTCGTACATCGATTAATGCTCCCTTTTTATTATTCAGACAGACATATCTTTTATTCGCAACAACGGTCGATCAGCCAGAATCTCAGCAGTGCCAAACTTGCCGAGAATCACATACCTGCCATCACCCGTTCGCCTGAGGCCCGTGATCAGTCCGGGTGTCAGCGACTGGATCGTCTCAGCTAAAGACCCTTGCGCTATTTTCCCCGCCACAAGCACTCGTGTGCAAGCTGGAAATTCCAGAAAGGCCGCCCGAAAGCAGCCTTTTTCAGACGGCCTCGGCTTTTCGTAAAACGGATGAGCTGGACATAAAAACAGGTCAAGATCTATCATCAATGAAGTCGCCTCCAGCTGCCAGCTGAGAGCATATGACTGTGTCAGACCAACGGCGGCAAATTCGCGCAGTTCTGTCCAGTCAGTCGTGTCTTCAGTCATGGTTTTGCACAGCCGGCATTCTCACTCGACGATTTCAAGCACTACTTCGCTTGTCACAGAATTGGCGATGAAACACAATTCGTGCGCGCGATGATGCATTTTTTGAATTTGCTGCTGGCTGGGAATTTTTTCGCCCGACCAGCTTGTATCCGGTTTCAGTACAACACGTGTCATTACCATTTTGCCGTCGTCAGACTTGCCTAAATAGCCAACCGCCCCGTCTGTATATTGATCAATAATAAAACCACGTTTTGCTGCGAGCGATAAAAAAAACAACATATGGCAACTCGACAATGATGCTACGAAAGCCTCTTCCGGATCGACGTTCTCGGCAACGGACATTGGCAGCGGCACGATACTGGGTGAAGCTGATGCAGGTACTGTGACCCCACCATCAAACTCCCACTGGTGACCACGACTGTAACGGTCATCGATGAACTCCTGCTCACCGCGTTGCCAGCGAATTGTCGCGACGTACTCGCTCATTTCAGTTATTTCCAGATCAGTTGCTAGCCAAGGCGCAATCCATTCACTACCGGTTTGTCCGGCACAGCCAACACCACGCTGCCATCATCCTGTATCAAACCGGTGACCAGGCATTCTGACATGAACGGCCCGATCTGTTTTGGCGGAAAATTTACCACCGCAAGTACTTGTTTATCAAGGAGATCATGAGCTTCATACAGATCAGTAATCTGCGCCGACGAACGCCGTACACCAATTTCATTGCCGAAATCCACGCTGAGCTTCCACGCTGGCTTGCGCGCCTCCGGAAAATCATCGACGCCAACAATGGTGCCAACGCGAAGCTCTACTCTTTGAAACTCGTCCCAGGTTAAATCTGCCATTGTCATCCTCGTGTTGAATGCTGAATGTCGTGAAGTTTGATCATGAAGAGCGGCAGTTGCCTGCCCGAAATACTACCGGATTCTCTCGTTCCGCAGGGTAATGCACCGATGGCAGCGTAAAAGGGCACCGCATTGGGATCGCCCTGAATAACGATCGTCGCGATACCAAGTTTTCCAGCCTGCTCTTTTGCATGTTTTACAAGTATTTTACCAATGCCCTTGCCAATGTATTCAGGTTCGACGAACAACGCATCTAACTCAGCAATGTCAGCGCCCGTTTGTTCCAGCACATAAAATGCGACCGGCAGCTCGTTACTCAGGCAAATGTAGCCGAGAATCTGTGGCGCCTCGATATGCTCCTTCGTATAAGTCAGTTCCTCACGACACGCAGCAATGAACTCGTTGGTATAGCCCCAATACGCCTTCGAACGGAGTGCGATATCGGTCAGTAACGGGGCATCTTTCCCGCCGGCAGGCCGTATCCCTAAATTCAGAGGCGCATCTACAAACATCAGTTCCCTATGACCTTCGAAGCAACTCGTCCAGGACTACGTTCGCTGATGGACTCCATTGCACTGCCGTTCGGTGGGCGTCACGCGAAAGCGCTGTTTACCCAGACACCGATGTAATGTGAAATTGCGACAACAACAATAGCGATGACAAGGTGTTCTGTGATGATCGGCAAGGCGGCGACACGCTGCATGCGCGCCAGGAACGCGCTCAATAGTGTAATCACCAACAAGCCCCAGCCAACGGCGACAGCTACCGCTATTTGCAGTGGCAACCAAAGCAGAGGCAATGCGAAACTCAGGGCGACGATGAGCTTGGTAAAAAAAGTCCAGATAGTCGCAGCCCAGACATGATTTTCGGTTGAATCGGGATCAGCCTCCTGGGCAATATGAATGCCGAGCGCATCAGACATCGCATCGGCAACAGCCACCACCAGTATTCCGCCTAGCACAGCCACCATCGAATTCGTGCCGGCATTCAATCCAACGATCAACCCCAGAGTCGTGATGACGCCGCTGGTGGCGCCGAAAAATATGCCGGTACGAGCGCCTTTATTCTCGATAATTCTTTTCATTATCCTATTGAGCGCAGGCTCTCATGTCTCCTGCCTGGAAAATAGTTTACGCAACAGATGCTCAACGAGCATTGCGCCCAGCACGAATACGACCGTACCAAGCGAGACAATTAGCACCTGTTTATACATGCCACCAACGCCGCCGGAGGCTGTAGACTGACCTGTCAGGTAGATTGTCCTAACAATTTCCGCACCCAGACCTCCGCCCAATGCGCCAACGAAAATAAGCTGTATGCGGGTTGCCAGGCGGGCATTGCGGCTGCCGAAAAAACTGATGCCAATTCCGGTCACGGCCGCCAGCCACGGCCAGGATTGGTTCAGGATTGCCACCAGGGCAAGTCCGACCAGCGCCGCTATGACCAGAAAATCCTTCACTTGAATACCGTCATATACATATTGATGTCTTGTGATTCTCCCGGCATCCGGACCATGCTTGCAAACGTCATACCAAGCTTTTCGACCAGCCTGATGGACGTCTCGTTGTCCGGATCCACCATGGCAATAATACGTGGCAATTGCAGAATATTCTTTCCGTATTCGAGTACGGCGATGGCTGACTCGAGAGCATATCCATTCGCCCAGAACCTCTGCAGGAAAGCGAAGCCCACGTCGGGCGCATCAAATTCCTCTCTTTTTACCAGCCCACACATTCCCATGGGCGTGTTATTGCTCTTGTCGCGCACCAGGAACATACCAAAGCCGTGGCGTTCATAGCTGCCAACGGGGCCATTGCGCAGGTATTCTTGCGCGTCTTCATGAGAGCGTACTTTCTTGTCGCCAATATAACGTTTGAATGATGGCTCATTCACCAGTTCAACAATAAACTCGCAATCAGCATATGACAGGCGGGAGAGCACCAGCCGTTCTGTCTGTAATACCGTCATCTCGCAAGGCCCGGGTTCAACCTATCGCCTCTCTATTCCCAGGTACTCCAGTGTCTTATCCTGCAGCAGATCGATCGTGACCAGGTCAACTTCACAGTGATTGTTGCGACACACGGCCTGGCGTTCCGCAGTGCCCGACGGACAGTCGTAGTAGACGCGAAACGCGCAATTCTTTTCATAGTTCCTGTATTCCAGCCGCAACGACGAAATTTCTGACTTCGCTACCGATGTCAGGCATTCAATTGGATAACCATAGTCGGCCACCGTGCAATCGTCATCTGTAGAACAATACTGCGCACTCGCCACTTTTTCTCGCAAAGCATCTTCCGCCTGCTCACAATTTGCTGTGCTCTCATTGGTTTGCACCGGCGTATCTGCTCTTGGTTGTGCCATCGTCAGGTCAGGCTGCACGCCCTGCTCCACTGGCAACCAGCGAGACTCATCTTCAAACAGGGTTGCAATCAACCAAAGGGCTATAGCCAGTGATATTGATATCAGTGCAGTTGCATAAGGTAGACGATTCATTTGGCTGCGATCACTTCAACTTCAATTCAAAAGTGATCAATGACGGTGACCCCGGCCACGTGCAATTCACCCGGGTTGCCGAGCGCCTGCGCGCCTCGCTGCAAGTCAATCGTTTGGCCAATCAAGTCCTGTGGTTGCAACTTACCGCTGGAAATCATCTGTAACATTCCCTTGTATTCGTGCGCCTGCATGCCATGACTGCCAACGATTTTGAGTTCGTTGGCGACCACGAGTTCCATTGGTATGGACGGATGATAGTCGTCCCCGGCCATCAGGCCGATCTGCACATGCCGCCCACGTTTTCGCAGATTGGCAATGGAGTTGTAACAAGTTTCCGAACTTCCAAGCGCATCGATGGACAGATGTGCACCACCTCCGGTCAACTCACGGATTTCGTCGATGGCGGACGCAGTTTTGCGTGCATTCACGGTGGCAACTGCACCGATTTTTTTCGCCAGCTGCAGTGCATTCTCGTCAATGTCGACTGCGACTACCTGCGCGTCGAATGCAGCTGCAATCATGACTGCAGACAAACCAACTCCGCCACATCCATGCACCACAACCCATTGTTCTGCTGACACACGACCCTGCGCTACAACGCCGCGAAAAGAAGTGGCGAACCGGCAGCCCAGGCTCGCGGCGGTAACGAAATCGATATCATCCGGCAGCGCAACAAGGTTGGTATCCGCGTAGTCAATCGCTACGTACTCTGCATACGAACCCCAGGCGGTAAAGCCCGGCTGAAATTGCTTGTCGCAGATTTGTTGATTGCCTGACCTGCACTGGCCACAAGTGCCACAGCCGCAGACGAACGGCAAAGTAACGCGGTCACCGGCGCACCATCGGTTTACATCGCGACCAACAGTCGCGACAACGCCGGCAATTTCATGCCCGGGCACATGCGGCAGCACAATGTCCGGGTCATGCCCCATCCAGCCATGCCAGTCACTGCGACAAACACCGGTCGCGCCGACTTTAAGTACTACCCCCGCATCACTCGGCGTCGGATCGTCGACGTTGCTGATTCGAACCGGCCCCTGAAATTCCTCGTATAACGCAGCTCTCATTTAAGCAGCTCTTTGTACATAACAAACGCGTCCACATATCCATGCACCGGATGCTGAAATGCGCCCGGCAATGTCCCTGTAACGTCGAAACCCATCTTTTTCCAGAGATAGACGCTTGCCGCGTTTGTTTTGACAACAAGGTTGTACTGCATTGCCCGATACCCGAGCCTGACAGCCTCAGCCTGGGAATGCTCACACATACGGCTTGCGACACCTCGCCCCCGGGCGTTTTCAGAGACGATGTAGCCGCAATTGGCAACATGCGCACCCAGCGTTGGCTGGTTTGGTTTGATGTAGTAGGTGCCGAGCAATTCCCCCAACTCATCTTCGGCAACATAGCTCGCCTCTGGAATTTCGAGCCACATTTTTTGCGCCCCTGCATCCGTCATGTCACGCGCATACGGATAGGTTTCTCCTGCCCGGATAACAGGTTTCATCATCGCCCAGACGTTTGGCCAGTCCGCGTCTGTAATTTGCCGAATTCTTGTCTTGCTAGCCGTCATTTGGGATTTCGTTATTGGCCAATGTCTTTAATGTAACGCAACAACTCGCCGGCATAGTTGTTGCGCTCATAAAATTCCCGCGCGCGAGTGTTGCTTGCAAATACATGCAGTGTCATAGACTCCGCGCCGTGACTCCGAGCGTTATCTTCCGCCGCATCCAGTAACGCCAAACCGACACCCTTCCCCTGCGCAGAATCGCTGACCGCTATTGCCTCGAGATGCGAGCTTGGCGCATGACTGAGCAACTCCGGTCGCAGACGGACCAGCGTAAATCCGAGGACTTTTGCATCATCGACAGCGACCTGCACCAGGCAATCTCCGGCATCACCATCGAGCCAGCTCTGCATGAGCTTGGCGTCATCACGCCACAGGTGTTCCGGGTTTCTTGACTCAGGAACATCGAAAGCTGCGAGGCGCGGCATCATCGCGAGTATCTGGTCCCCGTCTAACGATTGCGCATCTCTGATTTGAAAATTCATGTGAATAGCTGACCTCCTCGCGTCCGACTTATATGCCGCCGTTACTGAATGTATGAATATACGGTGTCAACCGACCAGTGTCAGGACGTTGCCCTCTGGATCCCGGAAGTGAGCCAGCAAACCGCCCCATGGCTGTTTCTTCGGTGGCGCCGTAAAGACCACGCCCTTATTGGACAGCTCCGCATAAGTTTGCTGAATGTCATCAACATTCAGCGATACGCCGAGGAATCGGCCGACCAGTGCTTGCCCCTCATCATCATCGGCAGAAACCCATTGCACACCCAGCTTGGCGCCGCCTACATCAAACTCTGCCCAACCTAGCGGTTCATCTGAAAAACCTTTGCTGAGACCAAGCGTATGCTCATAAAATTCACACGCGCCCAGCCAATCCCTGACGAATATCCGTACGATATAAAGTTTCATAGCGACCTGCCATAGATTGTCATGCGCGCTGATTCCGGGAGCGCGAATCCTGGCTCGACATTGTATGCCACGAACAACGCACGGCTGGCGTGATTCAGAAGTGTTTCTCTAACCCATTGTTTTTATTAGTTATTTGAGATCCGCCGGGAATCCATCGATGCACAATCGAGCAATAAGCACGATAATTGTCGCCAAACGTGTTCACCAGCACGGGCTCCTCGTAGAGCAACACAAAAACAGGTGCCAGCAGAGCGAATACGATCGATAAACCAATGATGGACGGCGATCCCGGAATCATTCCGTCGCCCGGAATGACGATCAGTGCACCCACATTAATCGGGTTGCGCATGTATCGGTATGGTCCTCTGCTGACGAATTTCCGCGGTGGATCAAACGGTGCCGAAGTACCTTTGCCTTGCGTGATGAAAATGCCAACGCACCAGGCCGTGATAACAGCCCCGACAAAACCGAGAGGCCATCCGAGAACACGAACGATATAAGGAATACTAATTGGCAACGGAGCAACAGCGATTGCTATCCAACGCCATAAGACGACAAAGCAAAGCGCATAAAATATGCCACGAAGTGCAACAAAAGCTGAATTAAGGCCCGCATTCATATCGCTTAAGCCACCATTCGATTAACTGAATGGTCTAACTTGATTTCTACGTCATTCCGCTTTAAGCATGCCTGCCAGTGCAACGGATATCCTGACTCAGTTTTCTGCATTTCCAGATCTGTAGAACCGCACCTCAACATTTTCGACGGTAGCAAGACCTTCACCGATCGCATCATCAATAAGCGGCAGAAAAGTCTCAATCTTCTCTTCCGTATCGACGATTTCTACAATTACTGGCAGGTCGCTGGAAAGGCGCAGAATTTTTGCCGTATGCAGCCTGCTACGCGCGCCGAATCCTTCCAGACCACGCAGCACGGTTGCCCCGGCCAGACCGTTTTTCCGCGCCGTACGGACAATCCACTCGAAAAGTGGCAAACCTTCGTGCTTGTCATTTTCGCCGATAAAAATTCGCAGGAGTTTGCCTTTATCCGGAAGCGTCATAACCGTATCTACCTTGTTACCAGGCCGTAGCCGGCCATCACCAGGGCCAGTCCGAGCACAACGTGAATGGCGACATTCCCCGCAGCCCGAAAAAATTCAGCATCACGCATCATCGCGAAAGTCTCATAGCCAAATGTCGAATATGTGGTGAAGCCACCAAGAATCCC
The DNA here is from genome assembly GCA_964403695.1 of uncultured Woeseiaceae bacterium. GTDB lineage: Bacteria > Pseudomonadota > Gammaproteobacteria > Steroidobacterales > Woeseiaceae > SZUA-117. The sequence continues at coordinate 37,163 of CAYOHF010000012.1, forward strand.
TATTAAGACGAACCTGCGAAAATCCGGGCCAAACAATTGCCGTGATTCCATGAGCCCGGCAATCAGTCCGATAAGCAGGCAACCCAGCATATTGACCGCCAGGGTCCCATATGGAAACGCGGCGAGTGCGGCTTTGCGCTGTACAAATCCGCTCAATCCGTAGCGACAAATTGCACCAATAAATCCACCGGAACCAACCATTGCCGCATTAATAAGGGCCGCTTTCAATCTTGTCTCCGTAACCAGCAGTCCGACCGGACCGCCTGGATTCATTTCGTCTAGTGTCTGGTACGCTGGCGACGATTGCAATAAGTGCCTGCACCCTGGTTAAGCCTCGATGCGAATTATTCCGCCGGCAATACGTAAAAATATACCGATACAAAATGGCAGGCGCTTCCGAGCAGCACGAACACATGAAATATCGCATGATTAAATTTTATCTTCTTGAAACTGTAGATAATTGCACCAACGGTATAGGCAATGCCACCGGCAAGAAGCCACAACAGTCCGTCGAGTGAAAAATTATCAATAAGTGGCTTGATGACAACGAAGGAAAGCCAGCCCATTAATACATACATCACCGTTGAAGTGCGCGAAAACCTTCCCGTAAAAAACAGTTTCAAAACGATTCCGGTCAGCGCCAGTCCCCAGGTAATGCCGAACATCAACCAACCCAGCGAACCCCTCAATATCACGAGCGCAATCGGCGTGTAGGTTCCGGCTATCAGGACATAGATTGCCGCGTGATCAAGGATCCGGAACCTGACTCTCCGTTGTGGATTGGTAGTGCTGTGATACAGCGTAGATGCCGCATATAGAATAACCAGGCTGGCGCCAAATACACCAAAACTTATGACGTGCAACAAGCTCCCGTAACGGCTGGCGTATGCAACCAGGAGCCCAAGCGCGAAGATGCTAAGGACAAGACCCAGCGCATGCGAGAGGACGTTAATCCTCTCTTCCAAAGGCGTGTAAAAATTTGCTCCGGCAATTTCAATCATTCGATTTCTACTCGTTTACGCGAATTGGTCGTTATCAACACCATACTGATCGGCAGTTGCCGGTCTGCGTTCAGTTACACGGAGCGTTTTTTGCGGTCCTCGAAATAGCGAGCGTACACCTTGTCCATGATTTTTCCCGGAATCCTCAAACCATCGACGACTGCAGCGAGAAACTTCATTTCCGCCACATCCTTTTGATTGTCAGCTGAAATCACGTGCAAAAGCATCAACAACAACTCCTCCTTGTGTGGCAACGCCAGATCGCTATTCACCGAGCTCAGCAATTCATCGAGATCTGCACTTTCTCCCATTGCTTCGATTTCAGTTGTTGCGCGTGTAATCATGTTCAACGCTTCTCCCGGTTGCAGACCAAATCGCTCGCGCAACAATTCCACCATGCGCGTCATTTCGTCAGGAGATATGCCGCCGTCGCTTTTCGCAACCAGCGCCAGTAGCGACGTCATCAAGGCCTGTCCAGCTGGATCACTGGCCAGGCTTTTGAGATCGATCGTGATTCCGGTTTTTGCGTAGATCAGGTCTTTCAGATTCATTGGCAGGTCATCAAACTATTTCACATGTTTTGGCCGACCAGGCATTGGGCGCAATGCCTGAGCCTCGCTAATCGGGTAACGGTACATTATAAAAGAAATCGACGATGCCTGTTTCCAGCGAGTATTCAGAGCCAACAAGTGGTCTCTTCGAGAGATCGTCGGGTATCGTCTGTCGTATTACTTCACAAGTTCAGTCAGGTCCTGCCTGCATTGAGAAGAAGTAAGAAATTTGATCGTCTGTATACCTATTGATCTTGCGGCTGCCAGATTTTCGCTCATATCGTCAATAAAGACTGTCTCAGATGCGATTAACTGATATTCGTTTAGCAGATACTCGTAAATGCCGATTTCCGGTTTGATCTTCTGAATTCGACAGGAAATCACGGTGCCATCAAACATGTCCCAGATGTCGTGTTCTTTTTCCAGATACGCAATCGACGCCAAATGCATATTGGAAAGAACAAAAAGCCGGTGATTCGGGCTAACCATAGAACGAATCAGTTCTATCGTCTCTTGAATGGGTGTCAGTGATCGGGGCACCTCGTTCAACAGCCGCTCTATATCTGTATTCGGCAGTCCAGTGCGATCTGCGCCGCGCACGACTGCATCCCGGAAAGGAAGCGTTCCTCTGTCAAGCTCCAGCCAATCGGGGTGCTCGAGTATTTCCGATTTGACTATCTTCCGGGTCTCTTCATCGTCAAAAATACCGCGGATGAGCTTGTCCGGCTGCCAGTTGAATACGACACCGCCGAGGTCAAAGACGATATTCAAGAATGTCGTCCCGGCTTCACCTGGCGAAGATGCTCATCACGGCGCTTCGTGCGCGAAATGGCCGGTCTCTATGAATGAAAAGGCCTGATCGATGGCATCGGACGACTTCATAATGAATGGATGTGAATGCGGAACCGCAAGAAAATCGGTCATTCCAGCGACTTTGGTATTCTCGACTGAAATTTTTCCGTCATCAGGATTCCTGAGATATTGAGACAGAATAGGGTTGAATGTTCTTGTACCAGCAATAACACCAACCTCGTAGTCCACTGGCCCCAGCATCAATGGAACGCTATCTTCACCAGTGCCTAGCTGATAACCGGCCGGCCCGTTAAGCGCCCTGAACCCCGGGAAATGACGCAGGCTGTCGACGACCTCGCTGCCTTTGTTTGGCGGGGCGAACATCAGAACCCGACCGAGATTTGTTATCTCGTGCTGCTCCAGGTAATACCTGACGAGGATCCCGCCAAGAGAATGCGTCACAAAGTGTACGACACTGTCGGCGGGGCATTTTTCCAGTCCGGCTTCAATTGCCAGCGGGGCCAATTCCTCAATTGGAAACTTTCTTGATGGATAGCTGACATTGGCAATGGCGTACCCTGATTCCTCGAAAGCCGCTGCCGCCTTTTCCATTGACGCAGAGGTTCTTGCCAAACCGTGCAGGAAAACCACGCATTCTGCACTTCGCGCCGGCGATGCGGCCACTGCCAGTAGAGCGAACGGGATGAGGAATCGATTCATGTGCATAAGTTTAGTCTGAGTCCTGGCGAATTAGCCAAATGGCACTAACTATTCATCGCCCGGGCCAGTTTTTTCTTAAGCGCCGCTACATCGTCTTTGCTGCTTTCAGTACTCTTCTCGGCCCTGCGCAGCTCGCCAAGTGCTGTTTCAACATCGGTTCCGACCAGCCACTCAGCCACCACTGGCACACGATTGGCGTTGTCGCTTGAGATAGATTCAGACTTACCATCAAGAATGTTCACGCGATGCTTGCATGAATTTCCGAACGTGCCTGCAGGACACGTGCACAGCGCAGTTAAACTTGCGCCATCTTTGATGAAAGTAACCTCATAGGCATCCGAAGAAGATCCTTTGACGAGAAAAACAAGCTGCTCCACGTATAATCCTTTGTTCTCTGCTGATTTGGCTTACTGACGAAAGGCGACCACCGCACTCATTGCGCTTCCAACATTATAACAATACCCGGCACGTGACAGAATTCTCGCGGTGGGTTATCAGGCAGCGATATAACGAACGCTAACTCTCATCTTTTTCTGTCTTTTTTTTGCGCTGCATTCCAGATCCAACCGCGATACCAATAGCCAATCCAATCGCGAGCCCGGCACCGACATTATTCATCGCATTGCCTATAGCCAGGCCGACACCCACTCCGATCGCGATGCCTGCACCCATCATGCTTTGTGCCGATTTTTTACTCGATTTCTCGTCGGACTTTTTCTCTGGATCTGATGACAATATAGGTCTCCTTTCCAAATACGGGTACCAATGTATTTAAGCAGTATGCGGTTGTTTCACTGCCGCGGCATTCTAAACTAGGCCGGCTCGAATAGATCCCACAAGTTGCCATAGAGGTCTTCGAAAACAGCAACAGTGCCATATTCTTCCTGTTTCGGCTCTCTAACGAACTTAATTCCCACTTTACGCATCGAATCGTAGTCTCGCTGAAAGTCATCGGTCTGCAGAAAAAGAAAGACCCGTCCTCCTGACTGGTTGCCGATAAATTTTTCCTGCTGCGGTGCTGCGGCGCGTGCGAGGAGCAGGTTTGTGCCACCTTCGCCGGGCGGGGAAACTACGACCCAACTTTTGTCCTGTTCAGGTTGGCAGGTGTCATCGATCAGCGTGAATTTAAGTTTGTTGCAATAAAAGTCTATTGCTTCGTCATAGTCGCGGACAATGAGTGCGACATGCAGGATTGTTTGATTCACCGTGATGGCAACTCAAATCCAGTTCTGATCTTCAATCGCGACCGTCTGGTCAGTTTCATTGCTACCGGTATGCAGTGTATCTTTTGGTTCAATCAGGACGATTTCTGTGCCTTCAATCGCGACGGGTCGGTGTTCTACGCCTTTTGGCACGACATAGAATTCGCCTGGATCCAGAGCAACAACCTGGTCACGTAGATGAATATCGAGATGGCCGTTAACGACGAGGAAAAACTCATCTTCATCATCATGTGAGTGCCAGTCGAGTTCGCCCTGTCCTTTCGCGAGCTTGATGTAATTCTCGTTCAACTCACCAACGAGTTTTGGTGACCATAATTCGTCGAATTTTTTGAATTTGTCGGCTAGATTGATTTTTTTCATCGCCTCAGGCCAGTTTACGAATTCCGACCGCGTAGCGTATTTCATCGAGATAAGGCACAGAGATTTCCCGTGCTTTCTCGGCGCCCTTCATTAGTTCCTGTTCGACCACTGCAGGGTCGTCAATGAGCCGCTGATATTCGCCCCGCGCCGGTTTTATATGCTCATTGATGTATTCGAACAGGACCTGTTTCATTTCGCCCCAGGCGATGCCCTCGGCATAGCGCTTTTTGATATCCGCCACTTCGTCCTCGTTCGCGAATGCCCTATAAATTTCGAATAGCGTCGATCCTTCTGTTTCTTTCGGTTCTCCAGGTTCAAGGCTGTTGGTTTTGATTTTCATGATGAGCTTTCGGAGTTTTTTCTCGTCTGCAAAAAGTGGAATTGTGTTGTTGTAGCTTTTGCTCATCTTGCGCCCATCAAGACCTGACAATACCGCGGTATTGTCATCGATGACTGCTTCCGGCATTACGAGAATATCGCCGTAATGGTGGTTAAAGCGTTGTGCGATGTCGCGCGTCATCTCGACATGTTGTTTCTGATCCCTGCCCACCGGAACCCTGGTCGACTTGAACATCAAAATATCCGCGGCCATCAGGATCGGATAACTATACAGCGCCATCATGATGCCTTTATCCGGGTCCTTGTTGCCGCTTTCCTCGTTGGCCTGCACCACTGCTTTGTAGGAGTGCGCGCGGTTCATCAATCCCTTGGCTGTCGAGCTGGTCAGAATCCAGGTGAGGTGCGGTATCTCTTCGATATCTGATTGCCGGTAGAACACGGCGTTATCTGTATCCAACCCAAGCGCCAGCCATGCGGCCGCAATCTCTAACGTGGAACGATTGATGCGTTCCGGATCTTCAGCTTTGGCAAGTGCATGGTAATCAGCCAGAAAGTAATAATTCTGTTTGGACTTATCTTTGCTCGCGGCAATACCCGGGCGTATTGCGCCGACGTAATTGCCAATGTGTGGTGTACCCGTTGTCGTGATGCCGGTGAGGTATATATCCTGAGCCATTATTTAGTATCCGGCCGCCTGGCCGTCCTTGCGGGATTCCGACGCACCGTAATAGACGCCCTCCTCGTTATCGCGGCGAATTGCCTGGTAACCGCCGTAATCAATGCTGTCTGTTGCAACGATATGGCCTCTTTTCCGAAGTTGCTCGCGAACATCTTCACCAATGCCACTCTCCATATAAACGATGCCACCATCGGTCATGACTTCGTCAGTGGGTTGTGACGAACCTGTGTGCCTAATTCGCGCTGCGTCGCCAGCTTCCTGGATGTTCATGCCAAAATCGATCATGTTGACAAGAATTTCAACGTGTCCCTGCGGTTGTATTGAACCGCCCATAACACCAAAGCTCATGAACGGCTTGCCATCTTTCATGACGAAGGCCGGGATGATGGTATGAAACGGTCGTTTGCCCGGCTCGAAGACATTGGCGTGTCCTTCCTGCAAGCTGAACAATGCACCACGATTCTGCAACATGAAACCGAGATCTCCCGGCGTCATGCCCGAACCCATGCCGCCGTAATTGCTCTGGATCAGTGAAATCATATTGCCATCGCTGTCCGCAACGGTCATATATATGGTGTCACCCGTCTCCAGCATCGCATCTCCTGGTGGATACGTGGCTGCCGCTTTGTCAGGGTCTATGAGTCTGCGTCGCTCATCCGCGTATTCTTTTGATATCAATCTTGCGACCGGGGCATCGTAAAAATCGGGATCCGCGTAAAATTTCGCACGATCCTCATAGACGACTTTTTTTGCTTCGACCAGTGTATGGATGTAATCCGCACTGCCGTAGCCCATGCTCTTCAAGTCATAACCTTCGAGCAGATTCAAGAGCTGCAATGCTGCAATGCCCTGGCCGTTTGGCGGCAACTCGAAAACGTCGTAGCCACGATAATTGGTCGAGACGGGCGCGATCCATTCCGACTTGTGGGCCGCAAGATCATCGTAGCGGAGAAAACCACCGTGTTCGGTCATGTAAGAATCGACTTTTCTCGCGATCTCTCCCTTGTAGAATGCGTCGCGGCCGCCGTCCGCAATCTGCCGGTAGGTATTTGCAAGGCGCGGGTTTTTAAAAATTTCGCCCTTCGCCGGCGCCTTGCCGTTGGGCATGTAGGTTTCTTTGAAGCCTGGATAGTCAGCGCGGGTTTTCGCGTTCATCGCCCAACCGTTGGCGATAATTTCAGACAATGGAAATCCATCGTTGGCGTAGGCGATTGCTGGTGCCAGCAATTCAGTCATGGGCAGACGGCCGTATTTGGCATGCAGTTCGAACCAGCCATCGACAGCGCCCGGTGCACTGACTGCCAGTGGTCCCAGGTACGGAACCGCTTCCATACCTTCCTTTTGGAAATGTTCGAGCGATAGAAGTTGTGGTGAGCGTCCGGAGGCATTCAGGCCACTCAGTTCGCCTTTTTCCGCATCCCAGATGATGGCAAACAGGTCGCCACCGATACCGCAGCCGGTTGGTTCCATCAGGCCCAGGGTCGCATTGGCAGCGATCGCGGCATCTACTGCGCTACCGCCGGCCTTGAGAATATCCAGCGCAACCTGGGTTGCCAGGGGTTGACTGGTCGCCGCCATGCCATGCGGTGCTATGACCTCGGACCGAGATGCAAAAGGTTCTCCGACCGGGCGATCAAAGCCCTGAGCGGACGTCGTGAGGCTAATCATGAGCCCCAGCAGCAATGAGATCAGGCGATGCATACATTTCTCCGGACCACTCTGGAAAACCGTAAATGATGCCTAGATTACGTGTGGATTGAAACTCTATTCGGCCAGGAATAGTCTCGGTCAGGCAGTCTCAAGGGGTTATGATTGCCGCATGACTATTAGCAAATATGTAAGTGAAGCTTCACTGCGCGAGCTCTATCCAGCTCATCTGCAGACCATCAAATCCCGCCATGAACGAGCGCTGGAGCGTGCCGGCGCCGGGCATGCCATCATTTTTTCGGGTGCGCCGCGGGCAGTTTTCCTGGACGATTACGATTACCCTTTCAAGCCTAACCCGCATTTTGTCGGCTGGCTGCCGCTGACGACCACACCTTATTGCTATCTCGTCTACTCGCCTGGCGAGACGCCCGTATTGGTCTATTACCAGGAGAAAGACTACTGGCACCTTCCACCAGCGAATCCAGACGGCTTCTGGGCCGATCATTTTGACATCCGCATCGTGCATGACATCGAGGATGTCGCGAAACATCTTCCGCAGGAACGGGATAAATGTATCCTTCTTGGCGAAATTGAAAATGCCGCACATGCCTTTGGCATAGAACGCATTAATCCCGGCAGCGCGCTTAACATTTTGCATTTCGACCGTAGTGTGAAGACGGCATACGAGATTGAATGCATGCGGGCCGCATCGAGGCGCGGCGTCAAAGGACATCGCAAGGCGGCCAGATCTTTTCAGGCCGGCAAATCGGAATTCGATATTCACCTCGATTATTGCCGTGCCGTCGGACAGGCCGATATTGAACTTCCTTATGGCAACATTATTGCCCTGAACGAGAATGGTGCGGTGCTGCACTACCAACACCAGTCACGAAGCAAACCTGCAGCGGCAAAATCCTTTCTGATCGATGCGGGCGCGAGCATCAATGGATACGCCTCCGACATAACGCGCACCTATGCAAAGGAAGACGGAGAATTCGCGCATCTCATCAAGCGATTTGATCAACTGCAGCAGGAGCTTGTCGCGGAGGTTAAAGCGGGACTCGACTTTGCAGACCTGCACATCCTCTGCCATCGCAAGATTGCGGAGCTACTGGTTGAAATCAGACTTGCCAAGGGAAGTGCTGATGCCCTGATCGAGGCTGGAGTCACCGCCGCATTTTATCCACATGGCCTTGGGCATTTACTGGGTATCCAGGTACATGATGTCGGTGGACACATGGGTGACGATACGGGCACGATCATCGATCCGCCAAGCGGGCATCCATACTTGCGTTTAACCCGCGTTCTTGAAGTTGACCAGGTGTTGACGATTGAACCGGGTTTGTATGTCATTGATATGTTACAGGAAAACCTGGTCGGAACGGCGGCTCACGGGATGATCAACCAGAAACGACTGTCCTGGTTGCGACCCTATGGTGGTATTCGTATTGAGGATAATGTTCGGGTGCTTGAGGGTGGTAGTGAGAACCTGACTCGCGATGCATTTGGCTAAGAATTCAACATACCCGAAGGCCGATAACTGTAGCGAGGGCCCGTAGGAGCCCGCCGTGCGGGCGACAAACATTACAGGAGATGTTGAAAACATGTTCTGCAATGTTTGCAAAACATCAACCCACCACACCCGCTAAAACGAAGTCACCC
>CAYOHF010000013.1:0-45624 GCA_964403695.1 uncultured Woeseiaceae bacterium
CTCCAATATTTCGTTGCGAGACCTGCAGGCGAGTCTGATTTTGTAGGCCAGCAAGACCAATCCGGCAACTAATGCCGGATTGATTATGTCGCGAAGCCAATCATTCAGCTCGTTTACATCTGCCCAAATGTCGCCAGGACTGCACCATAAACCGACATCGCATCCCAGAGATTCTGCAGGCGAATGTTCTCGTTTTCTGCATGCTGGTTATTGTCGTGATTGGCGAGCGGCAGAATAATAATCGGTGCGGACAACCGGCTACCGAATTCATGTAACGGCAAGCTGCCGCCCATCGTCGGCGTCACAATCAGATCTGGCGCGATCAGGCGCATCAATCGGGTCAACCGCAGGGATGCAGGATCATCCAGTGCCGTTCGCAATGCCGGGTACCCAGCACCACGCCACTCCAGCTTCGCGACTTTCTCGTGATCACGAAGCACTTCTTCTGCTGGATCTTCATAAACAATGTGAAACCCCTGCCCGGCTACATGCGCTTCTATCAGCTCACGCACGCGTTTCGGTTCTTGACCTGGAACCAGCCTGAGATTTAATGACACCGTTGCACTCGACAGAATAATATTGCGACCCTTCGCACCGACTCCGCCCGCAACCATCCCCCGTGTATTCACAGCGGGTAGTGTGATCAGCTCTTCGAGTCGCATGCCCCCACCTTCCGGTGTGTGGATGGAAAGTTCATCTTGCAGCGACCGGGTTACGTCGGGCATCGCTGCAATTGCCGCTCGCTCCAACTCGTTTAATGGAATTACGTCATCATAGTAGCCATCTATTAGAATGCGCCCGGATTCATCGCGCATACTGGTCAGCAGGTATGCCAGCCGCATGATCGGGTTCGGCGCCCAGTTTCCATAGTGGCCGGAATGCAGCGGCCTGCTGGCGCCATACGTTGTGATATCCAGGGTGGTAGAGCCGCGAACACCAAAGACCAGTTGTGTTTGGCGTGATTGATGCATCGGACCATCGCAAAAGAGCAGCAGATCCGCATCGAATAGATCACGATGCTCATCGATGATACGACCAACAGTCGGTGAACCGCGCTCCTCCTCACCGTCAAGCAGGAGTTTCAGGTTGACGGTCAGATCAATGTTGTTTGCGGCCAATGCATCCAGCGCATGAACAAGGGCGATGATCGGCATCTTGTCATCGCCGGCTGAGCGCCCGTATAGCCGCCACTCCGGATCAAAGCTTCCCTTAACCTGGTCAATGTCGACCGGCTGACCACCGTCCTGTAGCGGCGCATCGAGCAACGTCGGAGAAAACGGCGGGAAGGCCCAATTCTCCTCCAGTACCGGTTGACCATCAAAATGTGCATAGATTAGTACGGTCTCGGCAGCACCAGGGTTGTTGAGCTCAGCATAAATATACGGGGAGCCCCCTGCATTCAATCGCTGCGTCGTAAAGCCACGCGCTTCAAGCAGGCCGGTTATGTGATCAGCGTTGCGCTCCATATCGGCAACGTTGACAGCCACATTGGGTAAGGAGAGCAACTCGACAAAATCTTTGATGACCGCCGCTTCCCGATTGCTTCGATAGTCATCGACAGCATTCTTCACATCTGCAACGTCGGTTGCGGACAGGCCCTGTGCAGTGGCGTTCATGCAAAAACACGCAGCCACCATGCCGACAATAAACCCGCGAAAGGATGAATTAGCCATGCTTCGAGTCATAATTTCCTCCGATATCGTGATTCATCAGTGCATCCATAAGAAAGAAAGGCATTCTCGCACTAATTGCATTCGGCCTCCCTGATTATGTGAAATCGGCATTTTCGCCAAGTTGCTACAATGAAATAAAAAAGAGCACGGAAATGCCCAGCATTCGAACGTCCAGCATCAACTTCATTCTATTCATACCGCTGTTGGCGCTACAGCACGCAGCAGCACAAGACTCGAGCGTGACAGATCGCGACGTTGCCGGGCATCCTGCTGTCGCCTTTGTCGACACGGCAAATTACGAGTTGATTGAATCGGCGGACGAAGACATCCAGCAACTATTCAGCCTTTACATGGACGCAAGAACTGCCGGCATGATGCAGGAGGCCGATGTACTTGCGAAACAGATCGTCGAAAAATCGATTCGCTCATTTGGACGCGATAGCAAGGACACGGCGCGCGCGCTCACCAGCCTCGCAACTCTACAAACATCAAATCATGAAAATATCGCTGCGATACGAAACTTCGAAGCAGCTATCGACATCATTGAATTTATGGATGGCCGGTTGAGTATGGACCTGCACAATCTACTAAAAGCGATGGGCGCCGCACAACTACAGGCGGGCAACGGTGATCATGCGCGAGCCACCTGGATTCGTGCGGTCCACATCAGTCATGTGAACCTGGGACCGCATAACCTTGAGCAAATCGAAACCCTGTACGCAATCGCTGCACTGTATGCCCGTGCCGAAATGAGCAAGGAAGAAAGAATCGTTCGCCGGCAGATTAAGTATCTTCAATATCGCTACAGCGCTTCTGAACGGCAAAAAATCGTACCGGAGATGAATGAGGAAGCCGAGGGAATGATACCCATTGGCAGTATGGCATCCGGCTCGGAATAATTTCGCGGATATCAGCGATCCTGACCGGCCCAAACAACACGAAATATATCCGCTGGTTCATCGATGCCTCCAAAACGAGGCGGTACTCACCGTGATATTTACTGGCGCGCTGCCCGACTAACCTTTGCAATCAAAACCAAATAATAGCCGTGAGATCGATCACACCTATCGTCAGCAAAGCGATCACGCAATATCCCATAATGTCACGAATATGCAGCCCGGCAATGGCAAGTACCGGCACCATGTATAAAGGTTGTATGGCGTTGGTCCAGACCTCTCCAATTGTCACCGACATTGCAACCCGTGGAATATCTGCGCCTAACTGCAATGCTGCATCAACAACGATAGGACCTTGAACCGCCCATTGGCCACCAGCCGAGGGAATAAACAAATTGAGCAGGGCCGCACTGAAGAATGTCCATATCGACAGTGTGTCAGCATTCGCGACCGAAACGAATCCGCCAACAAACAAAGCACCAAGGCCCGAGTCGGCGATCAAACCCATTAGCGCCGCGTAAAGCGGATATTGAATAAGGAAAGGCCCCGCGATTTTCGCGGCGTTGCTAAGCAACGTAATGTAATGTCGTGGTGAATCCGCAAAGGCCAGACCCAGGACAACAAAAATCATATTGATGCTGTCAAGTTGTAGCTCGCCATCATCCAGAAAAAAACGTACCACGTAGATGCCTGCGAAAAGCGCTAACAGCAGAGTTACCCATCGTGAATTTTCGACTTTCTCCGCGGGGGTCGCGGTTTTGCTAAGCGAGGCTACCGGCTCAACGACTGACATATGGCCTGAGTCTTGTATCTCTACTATCTCATCATCCGCTGGTGCCATCCGCGACATCACGAGTGGAAGAATAATCAGGAAGGCGGCAACAATCGACATACTCCACACCGAGAATATAGTTTGCCCAAGACCGATCATTCCGGTGGTGTTTTCGAGAAAGTGACCGGGCGTGTTCAACGTTAGTGGTATGGAAGCCGACAAACCCTGCATGCTAACTAACGCGCCACTGTAGCCACTGGCGACCAGTAATGGAAAGTGCACCCTGACGCCGCGCTGCCTGCAATTGCTCGCAATGATGCGTGACAATACGGCCGGGACAACCAGACCCAGACCCCAGGACAATAGTGATGCAAGGCCAGCAAACACAGTAATACCGATGTAGGCCATGCGCGCCGAGTGCACCTGATTGGCGGCTGCAACTAACAGACGCTGTACCGGGCGTGTATGTGCAACGACGTGCCCCAGCGCCAGGATCAGAATCATCTGTGCAGTAAACCGCAGCAGACTCCAGTAATTGCCACCCCAGGCATCAACTGCCTGACCGGCGTTGAAGTCAGTAAAGAAAAGCACCGCGGCAAAACTGATCAGCGTAAGAAATATTGCGATGACCAGTGGATCCGGCATCCATCGTTCTGCCAGCTTGACAAAAAATTTGGATACTATTCTCAACATCTGTAACAGAGCCTCCCGGGCTTTCGGCCACAACGGTTACGCACTATTGGGTTTGCCAGAGCGGTGCTCGAGATTTCCTTACTGTAGTGCCTTCGCAACGACGATCATCGGCGTCCCGACCGGAAAAGAGATCGTGCATGCAAGAAGATGTGGATTTTCATTCCGTTATCTTCGCCAGCTCCTGGAGAGAAATCGCCGCCTTCCCCATTACCGACAGATAAATCTCATACTTGTTGGCATGCTCAGGATATTGTGCGAGGTAACGCTCAAGTGTCGATTTGTCATACTCAATAATTGGGTCCAGCTGCGCCCGCTGCGACGCCACAACTCGCATAGTCCAGTCACCAACATAGTTAACCACTCCGGGCACTATCTCAAACGTGTCACTGGCAGAACCGGGCGAATTCCGTTTGTGCATCTGGCTGAGATTCCGGGCTGCTTCGACGTTAGTTCCCAAACTCGTTTCATACTCACTCCAGAAGTATCGCCCGACCGGCATCGCCACCAACGCCATCCACCCGTTTGATCCTGCCGACTCGAACGAATTGGTGCGGCATCTGATCACCTCATCCGTGTCCACGTTGGACATCGCGAGTGTGCCAACCCTTTCGCCCTGGTTCAGGCTGAAACGAATCAGCATATAACCCTGGTCTGACTGCAGAGGTGCGTCATCTGCGAGGCTAACGCCTGAAAACAGCATGCAAAGGCCAGCGGTAATCGGGACAAGAAACGTCCACCACATTCTTGTCCGTACTGGCTTGCCTTTACCTGCAGTTTTTTTCATTAGTCGCAGCCCCCAATTGCTGATAACCCCGGAGTTTCATCCCACTCCGTTTTTGCAGCCTAGCCCGCTTTCTTATGCCAGGCAGCCAAGACCTCCTTCTCCCGATCCGGTTTGATGCCAATCCTCAATTCTGCCTGTTGCTCGGCCGGGCGCGCCAGATGCCACTCGAGCGTGTCCGCAGCGGTCTCGGCCAGCGTGCGGAAAGTTAGTCCGGATGCCATGGCCCTACTATTGTCAACGAAAGACATGGGATCATTCGGAATCCAGATGGGCATATCAGAATACGACTGGACATTGTGTTCCCTTAAGAACGGAATTGGTACCCAGGTGAAACTTACAGGACTGGAAGTTACCGCCCGGATTCCGTATAGCATTTCTGCCATAGACATGGGCGAGCCAATGCCAACACCATTGAAGCTGCCGTAGTTGTCATTCTCCACGAGCCGGACGATCCATTCCGTTAGATCCCTAACGTCAATAATCTGCACAGGGTCAGTCCCGTCACCCGGCGCCAGCACTTCTCCACCTTGGTTTATTCGGGCAGGCCAGTAGGTAAAACGGTCACTTTGATCTCCTGGGCCAACAATAAATCCAGGCCGGACGATCGTCGTTCGACCGGGAAATGCTGCGCTGGCTATTCTCTCTGACTCAGTTTTGGTTTGACCGTAAGGAAGCTCCTGACCCGGCACGAAATCATCCGGCGGGACGGCCAACGGGCTGTTCGTGTCGATCGGTGCTCCGGTCCAGGGCTTGTCAACGTACTCGTAGCCAGTAGCTTCGCCGGCATAAGCAGAGATTGAGGAGACAAACAGATAATGCTCAGCTTTGTCTTTCAGCAACTCTGTTGTGAGTGCGACCCATCGATAGTCGCGAGCATTATTGTCCAGCACTGCATCCCAGGTTCGCCCTTTTAACGCATTAAGGTCGCTGGACCGGTCGCCAACGAGATGCTCTACATCGGGAATGTTTGATTTGCTCTTGCCGCGCGTGAAAATAGTAACCTCATGACCACGTTCTACCGCGTAACGAACCATCGGCGGACCAATAAATCCTGTACCTCCCAGTATAAGCAGGCGCTTTGCAGAACGACCGCCGCTTGATTTTTCCTGAGGTGGTGCGGCCATTATTTGGCTAGATGCACCCAAAGCCATACTGGCACTCACGGCGCCCGCGGTGGCCAGGAAATGACGTCTGTTTATCATTATCGTTTTCTCCTTTACCGGTCAATCATAACAGCGCTCATATGAACTGCAGTAACGATGACCAGGATGATTTTCAACAGGCGTGAACCGCGATTCTGGTTACGACATTCCCGAAAGCGGTCGTTCAGATGGTGGAAATTAGTCGATTTTGGGGGTCCGCTTTGGGTCAAAAGCAACCGCTCGGCAGTTAAACGGTCCAGCGGCTGCTCTCGGCCAGAAAGAGCCAGTTGCCACGCAAACGGCAGAAGCCAATCAACCGAGGTTTCGACCCTTAAGCCAAGTGCCTGTAATTGCCCCACCGGAGGTCGCAACTAGCAGACCGATATACTGCCAATATGTACCCCTCCCTAAAACTGCAGTGCACAAGCCACCGACGATTAAGACCAATCCAGCTGCCAATATTAGTTGCCTGTTCAAGATTATCGGTTTCCGTTTGCTAACTCGATCTGTTCAGTTTTCCGAACGGTCGCTTTGGCTCAAAAGCAGCCGCTCAGTAATGCCAGAAATACTACCACCTGAGTGACTGGTATCGGGTAAAGCAGCCACTCGCCGCTGTATTTTTCCGCCCTGCTCCCTGAGTGTCCGCTTTTCACGAAAGCGGACGTTCGCGAGGCTAGATTTCGTCAATTTTGAGTGGCCACTTTCAGCGGTGGTCTCAACCGATAGCGGCGACTTCTCACCCTTATATCTCACTCTGGTTGAAGGACCGCTTTTCCCGAAACCAGCGGCTTGGGTATCTGATGCAGAACCCCTTCCCGCGGCCAATGAGTCTGACGACTTAAAACTTGCCGTTATCGTTTTTCCACTCGCTGCGCGGAGCGACTTTTTCGGTGGTGTCCCAGTGCTCCACCACTTTTCCATTTGCGAGGCGAAATAGATCATAGAAAGCGGTATGGTCACCGCCGTAGTCGCCCTCGCTCACGCAAAGCACGAAGTTCCCCTCAGCGAGAATACGATGGACGCGATTATAGTCGATGAGTCTGCCGCTCTCATCTTCGGCTTCCAGTGCGGATCTGAGAATGGACACGCCATCTCCCAGTCGCGAGTTATGCTCGGCGTATGCGTCCTCGTCGACATAATCCGTTAACCGGTCGAGTTGCCCGTCGATAAGAACGGTTTCAATGAACGATCGAACGAAGGCGCGGTTGCTCTCGGTCTGATCGAGGTCAACGGTCTCGGTTGGACCATCCACCATACTGCGACCGGATTGGTTCGGCCTCTTCCTTGCCTGAATATTGTCCCAATGTTCCACGGCCCGACCGTCTTCAAAGCGGAAGACTTCAAAGCCGATATTACGGCTGGCGAAATCGTACTCAGTGTGGGCGAAAACGAAATCACCATCCGCGAAGGCGCGCACGATATTCACCCGGGGTGAGGTCATGGACAGCCGTTTGAAAAGGGTCGCCAAACCTTCGCTGCCTTCGTGAGTCTGTGGGTTGTGCTGAATATATTTCGCCTCATTGACGATGGCGACCGGTCCGGGATCACCGGTCTCGATGCTTTTCAGCAATGCCCGGATCTGGTCTTTCATTGTGGCTGTCATAGGCTTGTTCCTATTGGTATGTCAGCTATTGCGCGTCCGGCATCCACGGAAACGGCCCCATCCAGAGGTCGGTCATCAGCCGCAACGTATTCATTTCCAGCCACTCTTCATAACCGACCCAATGTGAATATTGTGGCAGTCTGACCGCTTTCGGAATCTCCATAAAGCCGGTGCCTTTTTCGAACTCGGCTAGAATTGCATTCCGTAGATCACGTATGAACTGCCGCTCTTCTACCACATGATTACGTGTGCAACCCGTCATTGCTTCTTCAACTGGAAGTTCGTTATGCGAACAGACAGCGATATTGAAGTCCATTTCGAGAATTTCGCCAAGGCTGCGTTCCCATTCCCCGATATTAAAATCCGGCACCACCGAGAACATAACCCGGTTCGGTGTGACCAGGTCTGCGATATAGGCGGCGCGACGTTCGGGGATAGTGAAGATCGTCAGGCCCATCCCGTGATTGAGGCCCAGGTAATGCAGGCTCACGGTGAAATCGCCCATGTCAAAGTCCTTGCGATCTCCGGACCATGTTATGTCTGGCAACGCGGTATCACGGCCAGGATTGGCCTCCACCCAGTCCGCCGCGCGCTTATGCATTACGGTCTGCGCGCCGGCATTCGAAAATACCTGCCCGCCGCTGGCATGATCCCAGTGATTGTGGCTAATAAAGACGTACTTGATCGGCTTGTCCGTCACGCTTCGGACAACCTCCAGCAGTTTCTTGGAATGGCCAGAATGAAAGGTCTCGAAAACGGCAACGCCATCTTCTCCAATCACGAACATCGAGTGATTCCCTTCACCGAGTGTGAAGCTGTAGACGCTATCGGCAATCTCGCGAATGCCGTTGTTCTCGTCAGCAGCGAGCGCAAAAGGGGCAAAGAGAATAGACAGCAAAATCGCAAACGCAGAATTTCCTAATTTTTCTGACACGTCATTGTTCCTCTACAAATATTTTTCGGGCGTGAATACCGAAGTCAACGCAGTCCTTGCCAATGGCGCCAATCCTATCATTTGAACGGCAAGTCTTTGCGGGAAAGCGGACTTTGCAAGTGCCAACTAATGGTGGATTATTGACGCTTTCCGGACATCTGCTTTGGGTCATTAGCGGACGTTTTCACCAATATTCGCACAATGTCCGCTTTAGGGTGGCAAGCGGACAATAATTTGGGCGCATCTCAGGAATTTCGATGTTCGCTAACGGCCAAATTCGGGCGAAAACCTACCTGGCCTGAATTCAATTATCGTTTTCAAGATGCCTGATGATCTCATCAGCAACTTCAATCGCATTCTTGTGTTGTGCTATGAGCAACTGAGATCTGATAGCCCTCGTTGCTTCGCAAGTTCAATGTCCGCACAATTTATCTGTATATTGAATTCAATGAAAATCACATGGCATTTCGATTTTATTTCACCGTTTGCCTACTTACAGTGCGAGCGACTCAGTCAATTGCCCGAGGGAACACAAATTGAGTACCGGCCCATTCTTCTCGCGGGCCTGCTCAATCACTGGGGTCATAAGGGGCCGGCCGAGATTCCTTCCAAGCGCCGTTTCACCTACAGGCAAGCTTTGTGGATTGCTCGCCGAAACAATATTCCCTTTCGCGCACCGCCCGCACACCCGTTTAATCCGCTCAATGCGCTGCGACTCGCCATCGCGCTTGATTGCGAAGCCGAAGCAGTGCGGTCGATATTCCGTTTCATTTGGGCGGACGGCCATCGCCCCGATGATCAGGACAGCTGGAACAAATTGATCGGGCATCTGCAGGTGCACGACGCTAGTGACCGAACAAACAGTTTGGACGTTAAATCAGTATTGCGATCGAATACGGACGAGGCAATTGCCCTGGGCGTATTCGGTGTGCCGACGATCGCCGTTGGGAAAGAGTTGTTCTGGGGCTTTGACATGACCGATATGGCAATCGACTATCTCAATGATCCACCGGCTTTCGACGATGCCGAAATGCAACGCATTAGTGATCTCCCGATCGGCATAGAACGCCGCCGATAACTTCGGCAGTAGCCAATTGCTCGCTAGCAAATTAGTAGAAAATTCTCTCCGTTCAGTCAGATTCCGAATTTTCGCCCGCAGCAAAAACATTGATTGGAACAGTAGTATGGCGCTGCCTTGCCATACATCAATCTTCTACTATGCTTAATAGCTTAGGGGAGCAATATAAAACGATGCCAGGTAACAAAGCAGCGGGCTTCCCCCAAAACAAGAATAACTACTGGAGTTATAAGCATGTTGAATCGTAAACGAGGCATTCGCCTCAGCACATTAATTGTTGTTATGGCCGGGCTGGTCTTTGCCCCGTTTGCCTTTGCAGACGATAAAGATGATGTCCTGGCTGTCGTACATCAATACGGCAATCTGGAGGGTGATTTAGCTGCCCAGGCCAAGTTGATGCGGGATGATCGGGTCTACATTACTGGCGGCATGCGGCAAACAGACCAGGTAAAGAACATGGCGATGCAAATGGCCGCTCGTCAGGCAAATGAGGCTGTGAACGGCGGCAAAACGAAGTTCATGGTAATTGTTGAGTCGCCGGTTATCTCTGTTTACGGAGACGTCGCGGTTGCCAGTTTCGTGCGAGCATTCAATACCATTCCGTACAACAAGGCAGCGAACCCGCCGGGTCAGCCGGTCTGGGTGACGTTGGTTTTGGTCAAGGAACGTGGTGAGTGGGGCATCGCCCACACGCACCAATCGCCGGCCGGCGGTAACTAGAACAGCGGATTGCGGCCGGATCACTCCGGCCGCAGTCCAATATTTGGCAACCTGGCAACGCCTGCTTGCACCAAGCAAACATCAAAACCGCCAATTCCACACCGGCTCCCGCTTGCCACGCTGAACTCAACGAATACCCAGCGCCACTTGTACAGCGCGCGCTCTAATCGGCCCGCTACGGTTAAATACTCGCATACCGGTGCCACGCAGACGTGCGAGCGATGTCGAGTCGTTGGAAAACAATCGATTGAGTCCGCCGATGAAGTGCAGCATTGTTTTGTTGGCGCCCTTGCGTGCTCTTTCGTAGTTACGTAACACGGGCAGGTCACCCGGATTCTCGTTCGCAGTTAGCGCATCGCTTATAACCGTCGCCAACATTTCAGCATCGGCAAGACCCAGGTTCGCGCCCTGCCCCGCCAGCGGATGTACGGCGTGCGCCGCATCGCCGACGAGTGCAAGTCCTGCCAAAACGTATTGATCGGCATGTTGTGCTTTGAGCGGGAACGAACCACGCGGGCCGGTTGGTTTCAGTTGCCCCAGTACGCTGTCCGTTGCTTCTGTCAGCATCGCCTGCAACTGCTTATCAGAGGCATTCAACGCTTCGGCTGCCTGCCCTGCCGTCGTTGACCAGACGGTGGAAACCCGACCATCGGAAAGTGGTAGTAAACCGACAGGTCCCGTCCTGAGAAATCGCTGCCACGCTGTATTGCGATGACTATGTTCCGGTTGCAGGTGTGTTACGAACGCTGTCTGCGAATACAGCCAAGACGTAACACCGATACTGGCACTCGTCCTGACGAACGAGGCAGCGCCATCGGCACCAATCAACAAGTCGGGTTTGAATTTCTCACCACCGGCCAGTTTCACTTCGAACCTTTCATCAATAATTTTCAAGGACGTAATCGGCTCCTCGAATTTCACGATGACATCTGATGATTCCAGTTTGTTGAGCAATGCAACCTGTATCAAAACGTTCTCGATAATGAAACCGAGCTGCGGTACAGCAAATTCGGCTGCATCAAAGTGGAGTGTCTCAGGTCCCTCGACCGTGCCCGCGGCATCCCAAACTCGCATGTCCCGATACGGGCAGGCACGGGTGTTGACAATTTCATCCCAGACGCCGCTTCGTGCAAACAACTCCGCGGATCCTGAAGCGATAGCAGATACTCTTAATGAGACATCACTTTCGGGTGTAAACGTCGGTTTCTTGCCGGCATCAATGACCGTGATATTCAGGTTGTCGCAATGTTCGCTTTGCGCCAGCAAATTGGCCAGGGTCAAACCGACCATACCGGCACCAACAATGACAATGTCGAACTGGCGCTTCACTTTAGCCCGAATATTTCATGAGTGGGCGAGACTGTCGGTTTCTGTGCCGAGTGCAACCCGGCAGGCGTAACCTGTGACGCTGTGAAACGCACCGAAAGTTGCCTGGCCACTGAATTCATAGTTCATATCGTTCCTGGCAGTCGTCACTTGTGAATGATTCGGGCCAACGGCACGCCACGAGACAATCGTGGCAGGCGGCCTGCCAGACCCATCGTATGTTTAGCAAACGCTTTGCGAACGCCCGGAATCAGGTCAAAGGCCAGCATGCCGAGATTGCGTAGTGCGCGAACCGGCGGGCGCGAATCGCCGAAAAGGCGCACGATACCGTCGGTGAAGCGGACAACTTTACCCTGGTCATCCCGGCGCCATTCTGCGTAGTTCTCAAGAATCGCGGTGTTGCCACAATCAAACGATTCACTCTGTTCAATGCGTGCATCAGCAATGCAATCACACAATGCGGCCACGTCACGCATGCCGAGGTTAAACCCTTGCGCCGCAACCGGGTGCAATCCATGGGCTGCATTGCCAACGACAACACTACGCCTTGCAATCAATCCGTTCGCTTTGCTTAATGCCAGCGGATAGGCAGCTCGTTTGCCCACTTTGGAAAATTTTCCGAGTCGATAACCGAATGTATCCTGCAATCTACTGGTGAATTCGGTATCTGTCAGCGACAACATTTCATTTGCACTGTCGGGTGACAACATCCAGACAAATGCGGCACGATTGTCTGCAACAGGCAGCATTGCAACCGGACCGGATTCAGTAAATCTTTCGAAAGCACGATTGTCAGGTGCCATCGCAGGCAACAGGTTACCGATGACGGCCCATTGTTCGTAATCGACTCGTGATGCGCTGATGCCGATCATGTCCCGCACCGCCGAATTCGCGCCGTCTGCGGCGACCAGCAGCCTGCATGATAGCGATCGCGACTTGCCTGTCTCATCGACGACCACGTTGACCTGGCTATCGGTGCTTTCTACCGCAGTAATCGTGCCCGGGCAGATCAGATCCAGCCGCTGAACTTCGGTGAGTGCATCCTGCAATACCTGTCCCAATACGCGATTGATGACGACATAGCCAAGCGCCTCAACTTTCTGCTGTTCGGCATCAATGTGTGAAAAGCCGAAGCGACCTTTGTCTGATACGTGAATGCTCCTGATGGGTGTCGAGGCTGCGACGATGTCCGGCCACAGCCCCATCGCCTCAAACATTCGCTGGCTGCTGCGCGACAGCGCGGTGGATCGATCATCGAAACTCGGTTGCTGCGCCGCACCGCGCGCTACCGCTTCGACGACGGCGATTCTGAGATTTAGCGGCGCGAGTGCCAGGCCAAGGCTCGTGCCGATCATGCCGCCGCCGGCGATAATGATGTCGTAGTCAGTATTTGTATTAGGTCCCACTTGCTTTGCCTACGCCATCAGGCTCTCGATCTCGTCCGGATCCTTTTCGAGATCTTTGCTGAGAACATCCGGTCCATTGTTGGTTACCGCTACGTCATCTTCGATGCGAATGCCGATGTTGCGCCAACGCGCCGGCGTTTTTCGGCTTGCCGGAATATAAATTCCCGGCTCGACCGTGGTTACCATGCCAGGCTCAAGAAAACGCCATTCATCGCCGACTCTGTAGTCACCGACATCGTGAACATCCATACCAATCCAGTGGCCGGTTTTGTGCATGAAGAATTCCCGATAAGCCTCGTCCCGGATAAGTTTTGGCACGGTGCCATCAAGCAGACCGATCTTTTTCAAACCTTTCGTGATCACACGAACAGCGGCATCATGCGGGTCGTTCCAATGATTTCCCTTGACTGTCTTTTCGATCGCCGCGAGCTGTGCTTCGAGAACAATTTCGTAAACGGCACGCTGTTCGGCACTAAATTTGCCGCTAACCGGAATAGTTCGCGTGATGTCTGACGCGTAGTAGTCGTACTCGCAACCCGCATCGATCAACAACAAATCGCCCTCTGCGAGTTCGGCATTGTTGTCGACGTAGTGCAAAGTACAGGAATTGGCACCGGTACCGACAATGGGCGGGTAGGATATCGTTGCATCGTTACGGCGGAATTCATGCACATACTCGGCCTCGACTTCATACTCGTACATACCCGGCGTTACCACTGACATAGCTCGCCTGTGGGCCGCCACGGCAATCTTCGCTGCCCTGCGCATGACGGAAATCTCCGCCCTGCTCTTATATAAACGCATGTCGTGCAGGATGTGATCGAGCGCAATGAACTCATGTGGCGTGTGCACACCGGAGGACTCGCGAGACCGCAGCGACTTGACCCACTCTGTGATGCGTTGATCGAAGTCAGCGTACGCACCCATGGTGTAGTAGACGCAATTTCGTGACTCCAGCAACCCTGGCAAAATGTCATCAATATCATCAATCGGAAAAGCGTCATCAGCCGCAAAATTTTCGATCGCACCATCAGGACCCGATCTCGATCCATCCCAGCGTTCTTTCAATTTATCGCGATCACGGCAGAACAGGACGAACTCGCCATTCTCCCGTCCGGGCGCCAGTACGGCGACCGCATCCGGTTCGGCGAAGCCCGTCAGATAATAGAAGTCGCTGTCCTGTCGATAGCGGTACTCAACGTCGCGGCTACGGATTCTCGCTGGCGCACTCGGTAAAATGGCTATGCCATCCTCACCGACCATGCGCATCAGTGTTTTTCGTCGCCTGGCAAATTCGTTTTTGTTCATGCGCTCATAGTTATAAGTAAGCGAGAGGGGTGACGCCTAATGCAGCATACCTGATTCATCCGGCTGGGCAGGATCGTCCAGCTTGCGAAAGTCGGCCAGTTCCTCATAGGTCAGTTGCACGGCGACGCGCAAATACTCAACAAGTTCGGCAAGGTCGTTGTCAATGTTGTTGTCGTCAACATCATCACCCACAGTCGCGCGCGTAATCTCCAGCATATCCTTGATAATGTCGGCCAGCGGCTCCTCAGCCAGTCGTTTTTTCAGGTCCTCGCTGTGCTTTTCGGCAACCAGGCCATGCAGGTAGCCCTCGCACCATTGTGACATTACCTCTGTGCGCACTGATGCCGGATCATTGTCATCGGGTAACAAAAGACTAAATTCTGACTGTCGCTCAACCAGTTGCTGCCACGTCGTGGCACACAAAGCGTCCAGCATTTCTTCACATTCGGCACGTTGTGCGAGATCTGAAGTCGCGTCACCTAGGACCTGCGCGATCCATCGAGACGCACCATCCGCTCCCGCCAGTGACACGCGACTGCACAGCAGCCCGTGTGCCTGTCCGGCATTCCAGCTAGACCCGCAGCCCTTCAGCAGCGCATCAAGCTCATCATGATAAATTGCCTGGCCCATATAGGTAGAATATCCGGATTTTCGAGCTCGTCGGCCCGGAATGATCCCATGTAATTCACCAACTGGCCATGCAAATAACAGCATCTTTAGATTGAATATTGATTCTGCTCGATTGCGGCTCTATATTGCTCCCATGACCGAAGATACCCAAGTACAGTTTGAGCACGAACTAAAGCGACTTGAGAAGCGTGTGGATGCTCTCGTTCAGGTCTGTGATCAGCTTCAGGATGAGAATCGCTCACTGAAGCAGAGACAGGATACTTTGACCTCGGAACGCGCAAACCTGCTGCAGAAGAATGAGCAGGTGCGTGCCCGGGTCGAAGCAATGATCGGGCGGCTCAAAGCAATGGAACAGGGAAGCTAGGTAGAAAATTACCTGGCCGCCCGGGCGCCACCCCATGACCTTACGCACCACCTTCTTAAGTAGTCTTAATTCAATTTTATCTGCAAATTCTGTTCCCCACGGAACGGGACCTGTAACGGAGCACTAGTAATGAGTGAAATGTATGCCCACGTCAGCGTTCGAATTCTTGAAAAGGAATACCAGGTATCGTGCCCTGCAAATGAACGCACCGACCTGCTCGATTCTGCAGAAGCGCTGAATGCGAAGATGCGCGAAATCCGCGACAGCGGCAAAGTGGTCGGCCTCGATCGCATCGCCGTCATGGCAGCACTGAATATGGCGAATGACTTGCTGCATTCGAAAGCGAAGGATGAAGCATTGGAAGGCGATGTCGGCAACCGTATCAAGTTGATGGCCGAGCGAGTGGAATCAGTACTGGGAAGCAACCAACAGCTGGATCTCTAACAACCTTCCAAAGGATCGCCGTTTGCGGATTCCACAACGCGAACGCTGCGAAATAATCTCTTGCGCATTTGCGAAATTCGCGACTTAGAACACGACACCAGGCCACACATTCGGTAAGCTGTGTTCTGGCGTCTCCTGCAGTGTTCGATGTCTACCTGGAATACTTTCGACCCTAACTATCTACCTCGGGGTCGTGCACTGTCGGCAGCATGTGTGCAAAACCACCTCGGTGGATAGCCTTTTGTTGCCACGGCTGACCCCACTTGTTGCTCCCGGTTCGAGAGCGACGGTCGGCAACGGCACAGGTGGGAGGCGTCTTTCTTTCCACTTATTATCGACGCAATCATTCTTAAGAGTAGCGTGCAGATGTCATCTGCAGAATCCGCGAATCAAAAAACGCAAAAAGAGTTGCGTGCCGCTGGTCGAATTGCGCGTGCAAATTTAAGTAGCCAAGAACGCTTCATTGCATCTGAACAAATTGCGGAAAAAGTATCCCGATCTAACTGGTTTCAGCGCGCTTCATTTGTCGCTTGCTATTTATCAACGCCAGATGAAGTTGCGACGTGGACGATCATTCAGCGCGCATGGCGCATGAAAAAGCGCATTTTTGCGCCAGTTCTCAAAAAAAACGATGTCATGCAGTTTTGCGAACTTACCGCAGATACCGACATTCAGACCAATCAATATGGTCTTGCAGAGCCTTTGAATGGCGAAATCATCGCGCCCAGAAAGTTAGACGTTGTCATTACTCCTGTAGTCGCGTTCGATGACGACGGTCACCGCGTCGGTATGGGTGGCGGTTACTTTGATCGTACGTTTTCGTTCTTACAAGGTCGAAAATATCTTTTTCACCCCAAACTGATCGGCGTCGCCTTCGCTTGCCAGGAGGCAGAAGAAATCGCGCCAAACCCTTGGGACGTACGGCTTTTCGACACAATTAGCGAAACGAGTCAGGACATTTCGTAAGCCGATATCACGACGATGACACTAAGCACTCGTTGCTGACTCCAGCATCGACGTGAAGTATGTTTAACGTCATTTAGCAACGCCTGAATTACATCAGCCCACGCAACAGTAAATAAAAATGTGGAATTTTTGCGACAAGTCGACGCAGATTTGCATTGAGAATTAAGCATGTCAGTTTCCACTGCCATTTCTCCCTGAAATTACCATCTATTTCGCACTTTGAAAAATGTTAACCGCGTCACTTAACTTGCTGGATTTTTTGCCTTTGTTGTATATACTCAACGCCGGGTACCCGACACGGAGAAAATAGTATGGCTACCAAAAAGAAGTCACGTAAAAAAGTTTCGAAGCGAAAGGTCGCTAAGAAGCGGAAAGTAACTAGGAAAAAAGCGCCTAAGAGAAAGGTTGCTAAGCGGAAGACGAAGAAAAAAGTCGCCAAACGTAAGACCAAGAAAAAGGCGAAAAAGAAAGTAGCAAAACGAAAAACAAAGAAGAAGGCTAAGACAAAGAAGAAAGCTAAGAAAAAGACCAAACGTAAAGTTAAGAAAAAAGCTAAACGTAAGGTCAAGAAAAAGGCAAAGAAGAAGACCAAACGCAAGGCTAAGAAAAAAGCTAAACGTAAGGTAAAGAAAAAGGCAAAGAAGAAGACCAAACGCAAGGCTAAGAAGAAAACGGCCAAACGTAAGGTAAAGAAAAAGGCTAAGAAGAAGACCAAACGCAAGGCTAAGAAGAAAACGGCCAAGCGTAAGACGAAACGGAAAGCAAAGAAATAAGCTTCCCGTAAGCGTAAATAGTCTTAGCTGAGAAGCTGGAAGATCGGCACCTGAAAGGGATCGCCGAAGCCTTCTTCCAAAATCAAGAAATATGCCCGCAATTGCGGGCATATTTCGTTTTGGCTTTTTGAATTCTGTTTTCGTGGCGAAAATTTGAATGATCAGATAAGCTCACCTCCCAGGATCACTGGTAATCGGACCTTTCATTTCCCGTATGAATCAAGACGAGAAAAAAATACATGCAGCTAAAGCATCACTGGATTACATTCAGGATGGCATGATTCTAGGCGTTGGTACCGGATCGACGGTCAACCATTTAATTGACCTGCTGCCTGATATACGCAACAAGATTCAGGCACTGGTTTCCAGCTCGATGGCAACGACAGCGAGGCTCGAGAAACATGGCTTCGAAGTATCGATGCTTAATTCAGTCGGCGATGTAGACATCTATATAGACGGTGCCGATGAGGCCACCAAACACCTGCAATTGATCAAAGGCGGTGGCGGTGCGCTCACTCGCGAGAAGATACTGGCGGGCGCATCTAGAAAATTTGTGTGTGTCATCGACGACTCGAAACAGGTGGGCATGCTCGGGACTTTTCCGCTACCCATCGAAGTCATCCCGATGGCGCAATCCTTCGTCGCGCGAAAAATGGTCAAGATGCGCGGTCAACCTATCTGGCGAGAGAATTTCGTGACCGACAATGGCAACCATATTTTGGACGTCCATAACATGTCGATCTCGAACCCGCTGGAAATGGAGACGCGGATAAATCAGATTCCCGGGGTTGTCACGGTTGGGCTTTTTGCACACAGAGCTGCAGATGTGCTGATTGTGGGAGATGATTCCGGGGTTCGGGTTATAGGGAATTAAAAGCGATTCGCGTAGCCATGAAAATCGCGCAAAATCGAATCGCGTTAGAACCGGAAAAACAAAACACCTGAATACGAAAAAGGCCATCCTTCGGATGGCCTTTTAGTTTTGGCTGGGGGACAAGGATTCGAACCTTGGTTGGCGGAGTCAGAGTCCGCAGTCCTACCACTAGACGATCCCCCAAGTTCGCCCCAATTTATTCAAGGGCACAACTGAGCAGTGCGAACTTACCTTAAGTGCTCAAAACAAGGAAAGTGTTCCACCAGACCCAGTAATCGCGCCGTTCAATAAACACGTCAGAATGTCACAAAAATACCTGACCAATCCAACGTAGGGTCAACGGTCAATAATTGAGATGTTCGACCACTCGACCCAACAAACGAAGGGTCCAGCGCCAAAAGCACCGATAATTTACCGCTTAGAATACTGCGTAGCCCGGCGTGCTTTCCGCAAACCAACTTTCTTACGCTCAACTTCGCGCGCGTCACGGGTAACGAATCCGGCTTTTCTGAGTGCCGGTCGCAGTGCTTCATCGTACTTCATCAATGCACGGGTCAAACCGTGTCGAATCGCGCCAGCCTGGCCTGTTGTACCGCCACCTTTAACGGTAACCATAATGTCGAACTTGTCCGCCAGGTTCATCAACTCCAATGGCTGACGCACGATCATGCGAGCAGTCTGTCGGCCAAAAAACTGGTCCAGCGGACGATTATTGACGGTAATGCTACCGGCTCCGGCCTTCATGAAAACTCGTGCCGTAGATGATTTACGTCGGCCCGTGCCGTACAACTGTGCTTCACTCATTTACTTCGCCTCAGTCCTGATGCCTTTGCGGCTCAGGCTTTAATATCCAGTGGTGTTGGTTGCTGCGCCTCATGGCTGTGTTCGGGGCCGGCAAATACACGCAGCTTCGAATACATTTTTCGGCCAAGTGAGTTACGCGGCATCATGCCCTTTACAGCGAACTGCAGCGCTCGCTCAGGAGTCTCTTTCAAGAGTTTCTCAAGTGGCATTGATTTCAGGTTGCCAATGTACCCCGTGTAGCGGTGATACATCTTGTCCTTCATCTTATTGCCCGTCACACGAATCTTCTCGGCGTTGACCACTACGATGTAGTCACCCGTATCAACGTGCGGCGTATATTCGGGTTTATGTTTGCCACGAAGTCGCCTTGCGATCTCCGTCGACAAACGGCCTAAAGTCTTGTTTGTGGCGTCAACCACATACCAGTCGCGGTTTACTTCCTCCGCCTTGGCAGAAAACGTTTTCATGATCTTTCAATCCAGTTGGGAACCTAATTTGGAGCAATTATTGCGACGCAAAAGCGTCATGCCCCCGTCGATCCGGGCTAAGCCTTTCATACTCGACGAAAGGCGCGAAATTCTACTCGACGGACTGGCGCAATGCAAACAATGCAGGCGATTTCCGGGAAATTAGCGCACGCTGAATCCATGATTTTAACTCTTTATTTTTCAATGACTTAATTGTTGCAATCAGACCCTGCATTGAGCCAGAGGGGCGCTGTTCCCGCCAGTATGACAACAATGCTCCATCGAGCGCTGGATTGCAGGGCGAAAATTGGCCGGCAAGGCATATGGCCGACCCGCCGAGCGAGCTGCGGCCGGCATATTGAATTCGCTGCTGGCGACGGATTCACGGTTATAATCATGCCAATGGATGAACGACAACTTAGCCCGCTGGACAGAGTATTATCCGGTATCGATACCGCCCTGCGCTCGGCAACATACTCAACTACCAGGGCCGCCCGCCCTAGTCCGGCCGTAGATATCGCCGATGCAACACTGTCCAAACAAGAAAAATCTCATGCGGCTGGGTTGATGCGCGTCAATCATGCCGGCGAAATTGCAGCCCAGGGCCTTTACCAGGGGCATGCAGCACTCGCCAGAGATGCCACGATCGAACAGCAAATGAACCGAGCTGCAGATGAGGAGCTGGATCATCTCGGCTGGTGCGAGGAGCGCTTGAACGAACTCGATTCCGCTCCAAGCAAGCTCAGGCCCCTATGGTACGCCGGTGCATTTGCAATAGGAGCAGCCAGCGGCGTGTTTGGCGATAAGTGGTCGCTTGGTTTTATAGAGGAAACCGAACGCCAGGTCGCCGAACACCTGACCGGGCATCTCGACCAACTGCCCGCAAATGATGCAAAAAGTCGTGCCATCGTCACGCAGATGCGTGATGAAGAGGAGGAACACGGCGCAAATGCGAATGCCGCGGGTGCAGCCCAGATGCCGGCGCCGGCGCGGGAGCTAATGCGCGTCTGTGGCAAAATTATGACCCGGGCAGCGTACTGGATCTGATCCGGCGGTCGTAAATTTACCGCTCGGCACTTATTTCGCCGGAAAATTCGGATTAGCCAATTTTTTCAAGAGAAATTACGGACTTAGCTTGCTCTTGGGCGCAGTCTGTATTAAAAGAGTAGCGCAGCATCGTCGAGGAATACCACATGCAAACAACAGCGAAGAATTTAAGTGATGTACCGGCAATTAATCGATTTTTAAGTTATTGCCGCGTCCGCACTGTTCCATCTAAAACCGTCATGATTCATGCGGGTGACCTGCCCGACGTCCTCTACTACATTGTCGATGGCTCAGTCGAAGTCATGATCGAGGATGAAGACGGCAATGAGATGGTGCTCGCCTACCTGAACAAGGGGCAGTTCTTCGGCGAAATGGGACTTTTTTACGAGCAACCGACGCGCAGCGCCTGGGTTCGCACAAGAACCGAATGCGAAATTGCTGAAATGACGTATCCACGTTTTCGACAAATCGCAAGCGAAAGCCCCGGACTTGTCTTCGAGCTTGCTACACAACTCGCGACCCGACTCGATCGTACTAACCGCAAACTTGGCGATCTTGCCTTCGTCGACGTAACCGGTCGCGTTGCACATGCCATCATGGACTTGTGTAACGAACCCGATGCCATGACTCACCCTGATGGCATGCAAATCAAAGTCAGCCGACAGGAGCTTAGCCGCCTGGTTGGTTGTTCTCGTGAGATGGCTGGACGTGTGCTCAAGGTTCTTGAAGAGCAGGGACTTGTTTCTGCCAGTGGTAAGACGATTGTTGTATTCGGCGCAAGACCGAATCGCAAAATATAACCGGTAGGAGCCCGCCTGGCGGGCGACAAACGAAAAAAGCCGCAACGAATGTTGCGGCTTTTTTCGTTTGCAAATGTTCGCAAAAACCCATCATCAATCGCCCACCTGGCGGGCTCCTACAGCTCGTCTATTTCTAGCTCGTAGCCGCGGCGATTTCTGCTTTCATTTCTGCAATGGTTGCAGCGTAGTTTTCACTGCCGAAAATCGCTGAACCCGCTACGAACGTGTCGGCACCCGCGGCGGCGATTTCGCCAATGTTGTCAGTCTTCACGCC
The DNA here is from genome assembly GCA_964403695.1 of uncultured Woeseiaceae bacterium. Lineage (GTDB taxonomy): Bacteria > Pseudomonadota > Gammaproteobacteria > Steroidobacterales > Woeseiaceae > SZUA-117. Next base: position 21,779 of record CAYOHF010000013.1, read on the forward strand.
ACCATCTACCTCAAGACGAATATCCAGACCGCTTTCATCAATCATACGGCGAGCCTGACGCAACTTGTCCAGGGTTGATTCAATGAACTTCTGGCCACCGAATCCCGGATTGACTGACATCAGTAGCACCATGTCGAGTTCAGAGATTACGTGTTCCAGCCATGTCAGAGGCGTCGCAGGATTAAATACCAGCCCGGCTTTGCAGCCGTTCTCCCTAATGAGTCCGATCGTACGGTGCACATGCCGGCTGGCCTCAGGGTGAAAGGTAATATAGCTGGCGCCGGCCTTGGCAAAATCCGGAATAATGCGATCGACCGGATCAACCATCAGGTGTACGTCGATGGGGGCCTCAACTCCGAAATCCCGCAAGGCTTCGCAAATCATCGGGCCAATAGTCAGATTTGGCACAAAATGATTGTCCATGACGTCAAAATGCACGATATCCGCACCGGCCTCTAAAACGGCAGCAACGTCATCGCCCAGGCGAGCGAAATCGGCGGAAAGAATGGAGGGAGCGATCAGTGGTTCCACGAGCGTATCCTTTTTTTACCGGCATCTGACTGTAACAGCACTCAAGAGCCTGGAAAAACAGCGGTTCCGATGCGGCGAATTTCCTGACTAGCGAATATTGCGCCGGGTTTTCAGCAATTCATAGGCGCCGCGAACTTCTCGCGTTCTTTTTTCTGCCGCCGCGATCAGCACAGCGTCCGGATTGCCCGCTGCGAGTTTGTCGGGATGACTCTTGTTAATCAGGCGCCGATAAGCTTTCTTGACTTCAGCATTGGTCGCGGATTTGTCGACGCCGAGTGTTGTATAAGCCGCGTTGACGCGGATCGTATCCGCGCCGCCTGCCGCAGAGCGACGAAAACTGCGTTGTGCCCGCAGCATAGCCTCGAGCTGGGCCAGCTCGACTCTGCCGACATCGAGTTCGGTACAAATCTTCCAGATGAGCGCCCGTTCCTGCTGATGCAGTACTGGTTTGGACAATGCGACCTCCATTATCAGTCGCACGAAAAGTCCACGGGCATCTGCTTTGCGGGCACTGTCAGCGCGAATATTGCGCAGCGTCGGGACAAGTTGGAATGATTGTTCCTTGCCATCTTCGAACCACGAGATCGCCCGCTTGATTTGTTGAGGACCGAGTCCCAGTCTGTGCATGAGGCCTCTGGCAGCGCGAATTTCATCCTCTTTTACGCGGCCATCAGCTTTGGCCAGGTGACCCATGGTCTGAAACAACGCCTTAATAAATTGATCGGGCAGTTGCCCCAGTCGCGCGGCGGAAACCTCGGGCCCGAATCTCGTGAATCTATCTGCAAAGCCACGATCGAACTGGTGCCCCAGCACCAACCCAATTAAGGCAATCCACGGCCGACCGGTTGCCATGCCGGCGATCGTGCCAATGACTTTACCCCAGAATGGCATTCAGTCTCGCCAGTTGTCCGTGCCCTGCTCCATTTGTTAATGCTAACCGCAGCTGCAATGTATTCCTATCCTGATTACTTGCGAGGTCGACTGCGAACCGCCATCATTCAAGTCAAAGCCACTGACAAGACCGATAATGAACACCTCAGATACCTTGTTTGATTCCGCCATTCCCGCGCTATCCAAGATTGGCCGCGGCAAAGTGCGTGACATATACAGCATTGATGACGCCCATCTGCTGCTGGTTGCCACAGACCGATTATCTGCCTACGACGTCATATTGCCCGACCCCATACCGGGCAAGGGCCAGGTTCTTACAGAACTATCGAATTTCTGGTTTGCCATGATGGAGGATTTGATACCCAACCACCTGACGCAAATAGAACTTGAATCGATTATCGACGACGACGCTGTACGGCAGACGTTGAATAATCGCGCAATTGTTGCCCGGCGCCTTAAGCCGCTGCCTATAGAAGCCGTTGTGCGCGGATACCTGATCGGTTCTGGCTGGCGTGATTATCAGGAAAGCGGAGAAGTTTGCGGCATTGCGTTACCGGCGGGACTGGCACAGGCCGCCAGGCTTCCCGAAACACTATTTACGCCAGCGACTAAAGCGGAGGCTGGGGATCACGACGAAAATATTAGTTTTGCAGAAGCAGCGGCGATGATTGGCGAGCAACTTGCAACGCAGGTGCGTGATATCTCCATTCAAATTTATCAGCGGGCAGCAGCTTACGCTCTGGAACGCGGCATCATCATTGCCGATACGAAGTTCGAGTTCGGCCTGGACGACGCTGGCAAGCTCTACATCATTGATGAAATCCTGACGCCCGACTCGTCCCGCTTCTGGCCACTCGCGGAATACAAAACCGGCATCAGCCCACCAAGTTTCGATAAACAATTTGTGCGCGACTACCTGGATACGCTTGACTGGGACAAGACGGCGCCCGGACCGGAATTGCCGGAGGACGTAATTCGAGGTACGAGCGAGAAATACCGTGAAGCGCTGGAAATACTGACGAGGTGAAGATGTCGCAACTGGCACCCAATAAAATTGTAGTCAATTAAGGTTATTCGAAGGTCGGAAACTGTAGAAGGGCATCGTAGGAGCCCGCCCCAATCCTCCTGCAATGATGAGTATGCGTCCAATAGGCGGGTGAGGATTGATCTTTAGTGCTTTGGTCAATTAAGAGTCGGGGCGAATGCTCACGGCGGACTTTCAATCGCCCGCGGGGCGGGCTCCTACATCACTCTGCCAAACTAAAACGTAGTTCAATCACTCTTTATAGCTATCGTTGTACAATGCCAGACTCCTTGATAGGCACAATCCTCAGGAACCGCACCCAGTGATTGCCAGCATTCAGAACTTCCTCGACAATGTCATCTGGGGAAACCAGCTACAAAGGGCTGGTATGCCAGGTCGATTCCTGGTTGTCGTACTGCGTTACCTCTACGCAATGTTGCGCGACTTTTTCTCCGGCCAGTTGACGATGCGTGCCATGAGCCTGGTCTACACGACATTATTGTCCGTGATTCCGTTGCTGGCAGTTAGTTTTGCGGTACTGAAGGGCTTTGGCGTTTTCAATCAGCTTGAGCCGTATCTCGACAACCTGCTGTCCCCACTTGGCGACCAGGGAGAGCAAATAACCGCCCAGATCCTGGGTTTGGTAAATAACGTCCAAGGCTCGGTCCTGGGTGGCGTCGGGCTCGCGTTTTTTCTATATACCGCAATTTCCACCGTGCAAAAGATTGAGGAGAGTTTCAATTTTGTATGGTATGTCTCCAAGCCACGAAGTTTTGCGCGTCGATTTACGGAGTACCTGATCGTCTTGATCGTTGGGCCGATGGTCATGGTAACGGCGATCGGCATGATCACGTCGATTCAAAATAATTCCGTTGTGCAGTACTTGCTCAATAACGAGGCGTTCGGACCTATTTTTGTGGTGGCCGGTAAATTCGTGCCTTACCTGTTGATATCCGGTGTGTTCACGTTCCTGTACTTGTACATGCCTAACACCAAAGTCAAATTTAAGTCAGCACTCGTTGGTGGAGTTGCAGGCGGTTTCATGTGGGCCACGATGGCGGCCATATTTACGACGTTTATCGTTTACGCAACGCGCACACAACAAATATATGCAGGTTTCGCGGTCGTAATTACAACATTGATCTGGCTATACCTGAACTGGCTCATTCTGTTGATCGGCTCTCAGCTCGCTTTCTATCACCAACGACCGGCATTTTTACGCATAGGTCGTCAGGAGCCCAAATTATCAAATGCCATGCGCGAGCGGCTGGCACTGAATGTTATGTTCCTGGTTGGCCAATCCTTTCGTGACCCGGCCAAGGTAATCACGCCAGGGCAGGTCAGCGCGAAACTTCATATTCCCTCTATCGCACTTGCGCCAATCCTGGAAACACTCGAATCTGCCGGACTGTTAACTGCAACCGAGAAAGAAGAGCTATTGCCAGGCCAGGAAATGTCACGCATTACGTTGACCAGTATTCTCAACGTTGTCAGGGTCGAAGGTGAAACGGGCTCCCACAGAAAACCAAGCTGGTCGGGCGATGTCAACGTACTCGGCGATGAACTCGATTCGGCGATTGCGGGTGTCGTCGGTGAGCGCACGCTTGCAGATTTTCTGGACGAAACGGAAACGGACAAACGCAAGAAATAGGATTGTCCGATCAGGCGCCGGCTATCGTCATCGATTCAACCAGCAACGATCCACATTGAATACCACCGCGCAGGTCCTGATCGTTACCGATAGCGGTGATGCGCCGATACAGATCTTTCAGATTGCCTGCAATGGTCACCTCGTGCACCGGATGCACGATCTCACCATGCTCAACCCAATAACCAACCACGCCCCGCGAATAGTCGCCGGTAACAGCATTCACACCGGAACCTATCAACTCGTGAACCAGTAGCCCCCGATCCATCGTGCGCATCAATTCCGCCATATCGGAAACGTTTCCAGGTACCAGCAGATTGTGCGTACCGCCCGCGTTACCCGTCGTTTGCAGACCCAGTCGACGTGCGGAATAGGAACTCATCACGTAGCCCTGCAAAATGCCGTCCGTGACGATATCGCGATCCTTCGTTGCCACACCCTCAGCGTCGAAAGGTGCGCTTGCCATACCCTTGGGTATATGTGGTCGCTCCTGAATTTGCATGAAATCGGGAAATATTTGTTCACCGGCTGCATTCAGCAAAAATGATGAGCGACGATATTGAGCGCCGCCTGCGATAGCGCCGATGGCGTGCCCGACAAAACCACGCGCGACTTCCGGCGCATACAGCACCGGCGCATTGCCCGTTTTGACCTTGCGTCCACCAAGTCGTTGTACGGTACGCTGTGCTGCGATTGCACCGATCTCCGCAGGCGACTCCAGATCAGCCGCATCGCGTGCTGCGCTGTACCAGTAGTCACGTTCCATATCACCGTCTGCTTCGCCTATGACGACGCAGCTGATGCTGTGACTGGTCTTCGGAAAACCGCCCAGGAAACCATGCGAGTTCGCATAGACACGGACGCCACCGCTGCTGTTAACCGTGGCTCCTTCTGAATTGGTTATGCGCTTGTCGAACGATCTGGCTGCATCTTCACATTCGATCGCATAACGAATGGCATCATCGGATTGCAAATGCCAGTCATGGGCGAGATCAAGATCCGGCGGATCCTGCGCCATCAATTCTGCATCCGCCAAACCAGCGTGTTCGTCCGCCGCTGTGAAGTTAGCGAAGGTACATGCCTTGGTAACTGCTTCACGAAGTGCCGCAGGGTTGAAGTCGGAGGTGCTGGCGTTGCCCTTTTTCTGGTCCTTGTAGACGGTAATGCCGAGGCCGCGATCGTTCGTATATTCGAGGCTTTCTACATCGCCGAGGCGAGCTGTAGCGCAGAGTCCGATATCGTGACTCGCCGCAGCTTCGGCCTGGTCGGCACCCTGCTTTTTTGCCTCTTCGAGCACCTGCAGGACGATGTCTTCAAGATCTTTCTGATTCAGTGCCGTGCGACTTGGTAGTGCATTCATCTGACGATAGTTTCCTTAAATGGGAGCGCTCATAGTTCCTCCCGACAGATATGATTCGTAATCAGGTGGTCGTGATATTATCCGGGAAGTTACCAGCGTACGGTTTACATCGACCATCTATGCCAGCAATTTTCTTGCGTCGTTCGTTCAATCTGTCCGCTCATATTACCCTGTTGGACCGCTAACCAGTGAAAATTTCAAAGCCCAGCAAAAGTGCCCGCAAACGTGAATTCCAGGCTGCCCAGGTCTTGGGGGAACAGCTGATCGAGCTCACCGATGAGCAGCTGGATGGCCTTGATCTGGATGAGTCCTTGCTGGATGCGGTACTGAAGGCCAAATCGATCAAGTCACACAGCGCACTGCGTCGTCAGAAGCAGCTGATCGGCAAGTTGATGCGTGATACGGACCCGGTGCCAATACAGGCAGCGCTGGAAGGTTTAGGCAGCCACAGTCGCCTGCAAAAGGACATTTTTCGTCAGGCAGAACTCTGGCGTAACCGGGTAGCAGATGAGGGCGAGGACGCGCTAACCAGTTTATTTGCGACGCTTGGCCACGAAAATCAGGATCTGTCTGCTTATACAAAAGCATACATTGCAGCACCGAATGACAAAGCACGGCGCCAGGCGTTGCGAAAAATCTTTCGGGAAATTCACACAGAATTGTCATCAAAGATGCAGAATGCTGCCTACTAACTATAGAATTGCCGTTCACGTAGTTATTCACGCACCCCTTTTGGGGCCAACTGTTTTTTGAGCTGACCACGAATATGAACACAAAGGTAGGAATCATCATGGGTTCCCAATCCGATTGGGACACAATGCGACACGCCAGCGAAATGCTGCAGGCGCTGGACGTTGCCTATGAAGTCAAAATCGTCTCCGCACACCGAACGCCGGACCTGTTGTTCGACTACGCGACGTCCGCGCTCGAGCGAGGCCTGCAAGTCATTATTGCCGGCGCCGGTGGCGCCGCACATTTGCCCGGTATGACGGCCGCCAAAACACGACTACCTGTCCTTGGTGTGCCGATCGAGTCGAAAGCTCTCAAGGGAATGGACTCACTATTATCTATCGCACAAATGCCAGGCGGAATACCGGTGGGCTGTATGGCGATCGGCAAAGCCGGCGCCAAGAACGCTGCTCTGCTGGCAGCCGCGATACTGGCGACTACGGACCCTGATGTCGCTGCAACGCTGGATGCGTTTCGCAAAGAGCAAACAGACGCCGTGTTGGCGAATCCGGATCCGGGTAGCTAACCAGGCATGACAACCATTGGCGTTATCGGGGCGGGGCAACTTGGCCAGATGCTTGGGTTTGCCGGGCAAAAGATGGGCCTGAAATTTATTTATCTGGATCCATCCGATAAGTCGCCGGCGGCTGCGGTTGGACCGGTTCTCAAATATCCATTTGACAGTGAGGCAGGCCTCGCAGAGCTGGTCGCTAAATCTGATCTCGTTACCTACGAGTTTGAGAATGTAGCTGTCGCAGCCGTTGAGAAAATTGCCGCGGCGACGACGGTTTATCCGCCAGCTGAAGCACTACGCCACGCCCAGGATCGAATTGTCGAAAAAACACTGTTTACGACATTGGAAATCCCGGTCGCGGGGTTTCGCGCAGTCGATAACGAAGAGGACCTGCACGCGGCGTGCACCGATTTAGGGCTACCGCTTGTATTAAAGACCCGACGGCTCGGATATGACGGCAAGGGCCAGACAATCGTAAGAGACGAGGCCGACGTCGGACGTGCATTTGCGGAGCTCGGCGGATCGGACCTCATCGCCGAACAGTGGATAGCATTTGATCGCGAAGTCTCCGCGATCGCTGCGCGCAACGTCAGCGGTGAAGTCGTATTCTATCCGCTCACCGAAAATCAGCATCTGCAAGGTATCCTGAGCGTTTCAAGAGCACCAGTGGAGGCAGGCGATTTGACGTCGATGGCCAACGAATACCTGGGCAGTCTCCTGACCCACCTGGACTACGTCGGTGTGCTGGCGTTAGAACTTTTTGTTACCGGCGATCGTTTAGTGGCCAATGAGATCGCACCGCGAGTACATAATTCAGGCCACTGGACAATCGAGGGTGCCAACACGAGCCAGTTCGAGAATCATTTGCGTGCAATTCTCGACATGCCACTTGGGGATGCCAATGCACGCGGTCACACCGGCATGATAAATCTGATTGGCGAGATGCCGGGCAACGTAGCTGAGTTACAGACAGACAACTGTTTTGTGCATGACTATGGCAAGGCACCAAGACCGGGCCGAAAGCTGGGTCATGTCACTGTTGTCGCGGATACTCCTCTCGCGCTAGAAGCGCGGCTAAAGAGTCTGGGTAAGCTGCTGATTATCTGATCATTATTTGACCGGAGTCGCACTTTAGCGTGCTTCAATACGTCATAATACGGGTCCTCTGGCATACTTTTAGATTATTAGGTCGAAAAAGCGTAGATACGGGCTCATAAGCCACGGAAACAACAACACAATGTCTTACTTGGATCATTTTAAACTTAAAGAACCACCCTTCGGCCTGACGCCGGATCCAGCATTTGTGTACTGGAGCAAGCAGCATTCACGTGCCAAGGCCTATATGGAATCGACCATCTGGCTTTCGGACGGCTTTGTAGTCATCACCGGAGATATCGGTTCCGGGAAAACAACCTTGCTGCAATCTTTTCTGGACGAACTTGAGGACAACATCGTCTATGCCGTGATTTCGCAGACGCAGCTCTCGCCAACACAGTTCCTGCAAGCCGTTTTGACCGAGTTTGGATTCAAGCCGTTCGACAAGAAGAAAGTCGAGTTGCTGGACATGCTCAATATGTTTCTGATCGAGCAATATTCGACCGGCAAGAAAGTTATCCTGGTTGTCGACGAAGCGCAAAACCTGACCGAAAAAGTACTGGAAGAAGTCCGCTTGTTATCCGGTATCGAGACACAAAAGGAAAAGGTACTGCGCATCATATTTGCCGGTCAGCCAGAACTTAAAGAAACGCTCGCCTCCCCCCACCTCAAACAACTGGTGCAGCGCGTACGCCTTAAATTTCACCTGGGTCCGCTCGATAGAATCGACACGCGCGCCTATATAGAACATCGCCTTGCCGTTGCCGGGCGACCGGAAGGCAAATTGTTCGCTGACGATGTTTACCCGCTTATCTACCGCTATACCGGTGGCGTACCAAGACTGATCAACACATTGTGTGATTCTGCAATGTTAGTCGCGTTTGCGGACGGGAAAGATGCGATTAGCGCAGAAGATATCGAAGGCACTGCGGAAGAACTTGAATGGGTCGAGCATGAAGACACAACTGGAGAACATGAAGTACTGCCGCGTCTTGTTGTCAACGCAAAACAGAAAAATTACTTAACGCGCGTTGAAGTACGCAGCAAAGGTAAGCCCGTATCGGAGCATTTTTTCGAGGCTGGCCGAATTATCATTGGCAGGTCGCCGGACAGTGATATTTACATTGATAGTCATTATGTCAGCCGTCATCATTTGCAGCTGACCAGTAGTGCATCGGGTTGTATTATCGAGGATTTGAACAGTACCAACGGTGTATTTATCGGCGATGACGAGGTTCAAAAACAACTACTGAGCGACGGCGACATAATTTCACTGGGTACGCATGAACTCGTTTATGCAGATTTACGCGACGCTGACAAAAACAACAAAGACGATACTTCAGTTAACGAGAACCAGGCCTGACCTCACGGTCCGTGCGACGGTCATCATTGCGATAGTCGCGCCGCTTCAAGAGTACAACCAACCCACCGACCAGGCACATCAGGCCGACTGTGAAACAGATCGTCGGCCAATACCAGTGATTGAGATACATTGACGCGGCCAGCGTTACGCCACCAGCGAGCAGGTAGAAATAAGGCAGACCTTCATAAATCGGTTTGGACACCCACATAAAGCGGAACCTCAATATTGCGCTCGTCCTGATTGTCCACAGGCGCAGGGCCCGCGTCCAGTCAGCGTCCATTAAGGCCCACGCCGGAACCATACTACATCGAATTATAAAGGGCTTTCAGGCTGTGCCACCTACGGTGAGTTCGTCGATTCGCAGCGTCGGTTGGCCGACGCCGACAGGCACTGACTGCCCATCCTTGCCGCAGGTACCAACGCCCTGATCGAATTTGAGGTCGTTGCCAACCATCGATATACGGCTTAATGCTTCCGGGCCGTCGCCAATCAACATTGCACCCTTCACCGGCGCCGTAACCTTACCTTTTTCGATCAAATAGGCTTCGCTGGCTGAAAAAACGAACTTGCCAGAGGTTATGTCTACTTGCCCACCGCCGAAATTCGGCGCGTAAATGCCCTTGTCAACCGATGCAATAATTTCCGCCGGATCGTGCGGACCGGCCAGCATGTATGTGTTGGTCATGCGCGGCATTGGAATGTGTGCATACGATTCGCGTCGACCGTTGCCGGTCGGTGCTACACCCATCAGCCTGGCATTTAATCTATCTTGCATATAACCACGCAAAATACCGTCTTCCACCAGGACGTTGTACTGACCCGGCGTGCCCTCGTCATCCACTGCCAGTGAGCCACGCCGATTGACCAGTGTGCCATCGTCAACAATTGTGCAAAGTTTTGACGCAACCTGTTGCCCGACGCGGCCGCTGAATGCGGAGGTTCCCTTGCGATTGAAGTCGCCTTCGAGGCCATGCCCGACTGCCTCGTGCAACAAAATGCCCGGCCATCCCGCGCCGAGTACCACCGGCATCGCGCCCGCCGGAGCTGGTTGTGCATCGAGCTGCACAATCGCCTGGCGCACCGCTTCGCGAGCAAACTCCATCGGCAAGTCACCATCCAGAAAATAATTCAGGTCTGCCCGGGCACCGCCACCGGAATAGCCCTGCTCGCGCCGACCATTTTGTTCGACGATTATGCTGACGTTCAATCGGACCAGCGGTCGTACATCTGCCGCCAATGTGCCGTCAGTTGCGGCGATGAGGACCAGGTCCTGACTGCTGCTCATGCTGACGATCACCTGCTCTATACGCTTGTCCAGGCTGCGGGTTTCCGCATCAATGCGACCGAGAAGTGATTTTTTCTGTTCGTCTGAAATGCTGGTGGTTGGATCCGTGGCCGGATAAAGACTCTGTGATTGACCGACAGATGCAACCTGCACCGATCGCGTTTGTCCCTGCCTGGAAATCGCCCTGGCTGCGCTGGCTGCATCCTCAAGCGCTGGCAGGAGCAATTCATCTGAATACGCGAAGCCGGTTTTCTCACCGCATACCGCGCGAACACCAACGCCCTGGTCCAGGCTAAAGCTGCCCTCCTTGAGGACGCCGTCTTCGACGGTCCAGGACTCATGCCGGCTGATCTGGAAATACAGATCCGCACTGTCAACATCGCCCCTGTTAATCGTGCCAAGGGCCTTGTTCAGGTGTTTTTCGTCCAGTCCGGCCGGCGCGAGTACGCGCGCCATCACCGTTTCTACTGCCGTTTCATTCTGTGCTTGACTGGTCAAGGTCACCTTTTCCTCTTTTTGTTAAACGATTCCATCCCAGTGAATCGCGGCAAGATGCCGCTCTTACGGGCTCTGCGCTGAGTTCTTAGGAGCGGCATCTTGCCGCGATTGCGATGGACTGCCTGGCGACACTAGTTTACGGGAGAGCAGCGCCCCGATGTGAACTTCCGTGCCTGTTAATGACAAATAAATTACTGCGTATCAGCGGAACATCCGGCCAGTTCACTGGTGCGCAAGATTCGCTCGGGTTCAGCTACATCGATCACCGGGTCGTCCCACGAGCCGTCAATGCCGTAGTAGATTTGCCCCATTTCCTGCAGCGGCTTTTTGAATATTTGCGAAAAGATGAACAGTGCTGCCGCGACTTGCGGTCCCGCCACAACGGCACCAACGATCGGCAGTGTATTGCCGACGTTTGCGCTGACGACGGCGGTCTGGTCGTAATCCCTCGTCAAAAGCCCGGCGCGCCCGACGATGCCAACATCTGCAGCAGGACCCGCCAGTGACAGGTTGCAAGTATAGGCCTCACCGTCTACCAGGCGGAAACTGCCTGTGATTTCATCAAAGCCGAAGCCGGTATCAAATACATCCCGGAAATCCAGGGACAGGCGCCGTGGCAGTGCAACCACACTCATCAGGCCAAACACGCGCCCGGCACCCGGATCGACATCCTCAAGCTGACCGGCACCGATGCGCGCGACTACATCGCCGTTCACCACACCCATAAAATCCTGTCGCGGTCCACCGGGCCAGCCAACCTGCACACTAACTTCCATATCCTCGCCATTGATGCCGGGCTGATAATTCAGGCGCCGCATCGTTTGCACGATATCGGTACTGATTAGTTTCGCATCAATAAAAGTGCGTTGCCCCGATTCTTCACTGCCATCGATTAACCAGCCGGCGGAACCCGAGATTGTAAAAGTGTCATCAACGGTCGCAAGATTGCTGGCCTCAAGCCCCCGATCCGTGCTTTCCATATCGACGACCAACTTGCCAAGTTGGCGATCACCAAGTGCGAATTCTTCCGCGCGAACTGAAATGGTCGGCAGTGAGCGTGGATTGGTCAGAGAATCGTTTTTTACCTGTACTTCGTCGCTGCCTGGCAGGAACAGCCGCTGCATCTCCAGGGTGAGTGGCCTGCCTGCCTGGAAATCATACGGTACCGTGACAATGCCATCGACCTGCTCGCCGCTAAATTCGATCAGCCAGTCCAGTCCACTCTGATCTACTCGTACACGATGATCAATCAAATGCTGCCCAACGACATACAGGTCATCGATACTCAAATCGATTGATCGAATTCGCCCATTGAGATTTTTTTCGCCACCGTTACGCCGTGCTATAGCAAGCCATTCATGGAGTCGCAACTCCGGCGTATGTCCTTCAATGTGCAGGCCGCGAACATCCGGGTCATCCGGGTATTCACCGCCTGCTGCCAGTACGCCGCGATCGAAATTCCAACCGGAATTATCTTTCAGAAACTGAAACTTCCAGTTTATATCGCCGGCCAGGCTGCCAACGTTGTCGATGCGGTTCACTGCCGAGAACTCTATCGTTGTCGACAGCACCCGCGTTTCGGTCGTCGCTTTGGTCAGCGGTAAAGGCATATTCAAACCAAAGCCAAGCAGGTCTGATTCGATTTGAATCTGTAGTGGCCCAGGTGTTTCGGCGCGCCCATTCGGAAATCTCAAAATTGCCCGATAGTCAGTATTGCCTTCGGCAATTCCCTCCAGAGGAGCACCCAGCTCGCTTGCCAGGCTGTCCGCAGTAACGTTGCCAGTCGCTTCGAGAATTACGCTGTACGCAGGCAGTTCAGCACCGGCACTGGTTAGTTGTATGTCGACCGGCTGTCCAAGAAAATGACCAAATAGAGCCTCTGAACTGACGCTGTCCCTGGACACTGTGACGACGCCATTCAGCTCTGTCACTGGTGCGTCGAATCCCTTTACCCTCACCGAGCCGCCACTGCTGCGAATCCTGGTAAGAAATGCATAGTTCAGACGATCCAGGATCGGGAATGTCAGAGACAAATCGAACGATGCATCACCATTGACCTCGACCCGGTCGAGCTGCCCGCCCAATGCGTCATCAATCGGGCTTTGCGATGCAAACTGGCGAATTGACTCCAGGGTTCCGGTGGCAAACGCGTCAATGCGCAAAACGGCATCGCGCAGGTCTTCAATTTCAATCTGCGCGTCTTCCACAATGTTGCCAAGATTTGAAGCAGAGTTCTCTGTCGAATAGAGCCGTGTATTTTCAATGATCAGGTTCAAATGGTGGAATTCAGCCGCTGGCCAGGGCCCTCCGTACTTTAGCGTGGCATCTTCCAGGATCGCGTCAATACGAAACAGCCCTTCGCCATTGTCGAACGGGAATTTGTCGAGCGCACCGTTAAACCGTGTCGTGCCCTCGCGCACATAGCCGGAAACCAGCGCGCTATCGAGCCAGCTACGCAGCGCAGGCTTTACCAGGCCACTCGGCAAATATCGATTCATAGCGCTAATGTCGAAGATGCCCCAACTACTTTCGAAATCGACGAATGGCGCATCACCGTTAGAGGGCACGCTGATTTGCAGGCTGCTTTCGCTGTCAAAATCGGCGTTTCGAATAGTTACACTGTCAGATAATACGGTCATGCCCTCGGCATTCCGTCGCCAGATCACTGTGCCAACGGCATCGTCAAAAATTATCAATTCGGGAAGATATTGCGGCAAATCGATTTGCAGATTGCCTGACTCAATTTCAACACGACCACCGTTACTATCAGCACGTACCCGACCACTGAACATCTGCACACCTGGAAAATCGTCAGTTGCGGAAAACCCGATCCGTTCCAGATCGGCTGTTACGCTGTACTCCTTTTTTTCCAGTTGCATGCCACTGATTTCAGCGTTGACGTCGCGCATGACACCGACGGGCGAAATTCGCGCGAGCGTTGATTGTTGATCTTCCTGCAGCCACGCAGAGACGTATTTGAGGTCGCCAAGATCAAAGTATGACGCGTTGGCGCGAAACGCATTTGCCGCACCATCCGGGCCGGATACGACGCGAAATTGCAGGTCTGATTGTGGCCAGCTGCCATCGGCCGTTGTCATGCGAAACTGATTGGCGGCAAGCAGCCACCCGTCAAGCTCCGCCGAATATTCAAAGCTGCCCTGGAAGTCAAAAGGTGCGCGAGTTTCCGCCCCAATAGCATGCAAATTTGCAACCAGCAGGTTTGCTGTCGCACTTTGCAGGCGAGCATCTGATGTAGTCAGCCACAAGCTCACGTCGGCCGTTCCGGAATCAATTTCGGGCAACTCGAACGGCTGCAGTCGTGACCAGCCCGCAAGCTGCAGTGATTCCCCCTCTATATAAAATCGCCATTCATCACTGCGCACGCTCGAGGCACGCTGGTTCGCTGAAATTTCCAGCTGATCGCCAAATTCTTCCGGCAACTCGATTTGTGCTTCTATCCCCAGCTCATCCTTATCCCTGAAAATGGCCACAGACCTGATCGTAAACGGCACCAGTTGTCCGCTCGCCGGATGTTCGTAGGTAACGTCAATGTCTGCTCCGGTGAAATCTACATCGCCGCTGCTGCGCGTCGCCATGTCACGTGACCCAGTGAGTTCATCGAGCTGCAAACCTTGTAGCAACCAGTTGCCTCTTTCGTCCTGGCGCAGGTCAATCGCGGTTCCACTAATACTGATGCGCTCAACGACGAGCTCGCGGTCTGCAATCAGGCGTAACAGGCCAACGCCGATGCTGACTTCATCTGCAGTGAGAATGCTTTGCCCTGTGTCCTGGCTCATCAGGTTGGCATTCAGGATGGTGAGTTCCGGCCCGCTCAGACGCCATCTGGCGGTCATACCCGAGAACTCGACTTGCATGCCGATAGCCGCGCTCGCCCAGCCCTTTATTTCTTCCTGGTACTCCGGCAAACGTGGCAGCATCAGTCGAAAAATTCCTACCGCGATCGCCAAAACGATCACCAGCGCCGCCCCGGTATAAGCCAGGTACTTGAGCAAATTTTGCAGAAGATTTTTCATGATCTCGAAATACGTTGTCCGCTTCAGATCAACACTACGTCGAACTGGTCCTGCAGGTAGAGCGACTCGGGTTGCAGGCGAATAGACTTGCCGATTTGCTCCTCAATTTCGGCCAGCCCGTTGGCTTCCTCATCAAGAAACAGCTCGATGACATCCTGATGTGCAAGAACCAGTATTCCTTCGAACTCAAACTGCCTGTGTTGGCGAATAATCTCGCGAAATATTTCAAAACAAACGGTCTCCGCTGTCATGATGAAGCCGCGGGCATCACAACTGGCGCAATCTTCGCAAAGTATGTGCTCGAGACTTTCCCTGGTGCGTTTGCGAGTCATCTCAACAAGCCCGAGTGGCGACACCGGCGTTATCTTGTGCTTCGCATGATCACGCGCCATTGATTGCTCTAACACCTGCATTACGCGTTGACGATGCTGCTCTTCCTGCATATCAATAAAGTCGATAATTATGATGCCACCCAGGTTTCTTAGACGCAGTTGGCGGGCAATCGTTACCGCGGCTTCCAGATTGGTTCGGAATATCGTTTCCTCAAGGTTGCGATGGCCAACGTAGGCACCCGTGTTCACGTCGATCGTCGTCATCGCCTCGGTCTGGTCTATAATGACATATCCACCTGATTTTAAAGAAATACTTCTTCCCAGCGCTTTCTTTATTTCGTCCTCGATTCCGTGCAGATCAAAAATTGGCCGGCGCCTGCTATAGAGCTCCAGTATGGGCTCCAGATCGGGCAGAAAACTGCGCGTAAACGACTGCATTTTTTCGAAATCTGCCGCGGAATCCACGCGGATGCGCTCGACATCGCCGGTGACAAGATCGCGCAAGACACGAATCGGCAACGGCAAATCCGCGTGCACCAGTGTTTTTACCTTAGCCTTGCTGCACCCAAGCTGAATGACGGCCCATACCTTTCTCAGGAACTCCAGGTCGGCACGCAGAGCGTCGCGGCCGATGCCCTCTGCCGCCGTGCGCACGATGACGCCGTCATTTTGCCTGTCAACATCGAGAATTTGCTCGAGATCGGTGCGTAATCGGCCGCGCTCGGCTTCGTCCTCAATTCGGGCCGACACACCTACACCACTGCCTGTGGGTAACAAGACAAGAAACCGGGACGGCAGCGTGATAAATGTCGTCAGGCGTGCCCCCTTGCTGCCCAGCGGGTCCTTCACGACCTGTACTACAACCCCCTCGCCCTCGCGAACAAGTTCCCTTATGTCTGCCTGTTCCCGATCGGCAGATCCGTTTGCCGCACTACCGGGACGAAAAATGTCAGACGCATGCAGGAATGCCGTTCTTTCGAGGCCAATATCAATGAAGGCTGCCTGCATGCCGGGCAGCACTCGCACCACCTTTCCTTTATATATATTGCTGATCAATCCGCGTCGGGCGGCACGTTCGATAAAAACTTCCTGCAGGACGCCATTTTCCAACAGCGCCGCACGCACCTCGCGCGGCGTCACATTGACCAATATTTCTTCTTTTGGTGAATCGTCAGTCATGTCCGTCCTGCATCTGTTTAACACTCGGCAGGACGCTTATTCCTGCCGCTTGCAACAACTTCGCGGTCTCAAAAACCGGTAGCCCAACAACCCCGGAATAGCTGCCGGACAGGGAATCAACGAATATCCCGCCCCTGCCCTGGATAGCGTAGGCACCGGCTTTGCCAAGTGGTTCACCACTTTGCCAGTAAGCCAGCGCTTCGTCAGGATGAATTTCGCGAAATGTCACTTGCGTGACTGATGTTGCGGTTTCCAGACGGTCCTCAGACAACAGCGCAACGGCTGTCAGGACCTGATGGACCTGGCCCGACAGGCTGGACAACATTTCCAGTGCCTGCTCTTTTGATCCCGGTTTACCGAATATTCGCGTGCCCAGCGCCACTGCCGTATCAGCCGCAAGAACAGGTATGGTGAAATTACCGCGCTGCGCGGATGTCGTTGCCTTTGCGCGCGTTAGCCGCAGCACCATGTCGGCAACCGGCTCGCCAGAACCCGGTGTTTCATCAATATCGACACCAGCATGGCTAAAGGGCACACCCATGGCGGTCAGTATGTCGCGACGCCGTGGCGATGATGAGGCCAAATGCAATACCGGCTGATGCAAAGTCATTCCCTGTGGTACGGATGGCCCGTAGTCAGGGACCAGGCCCGATAGAGTTGTTCTGCGAATAAAACCCGGGCGAGCCCATGCGGTAATGTAAGCTTGGACAAAGACCAGCGAAGATTGGCGCGTTGCAGGCAATCTGCAGATACACCGTCGGGTCCGCCAATAACAAATACCAGGTCCTGACCGACCGTTTGCCACTCATCCAGAAGCCCTGCAAGTCCCTTGCTGGAAAATTCAGTGCCACGTTCGTCGAGAACAACAACGAATTCTGCGGGCCTGATCTTTGCCAGAATTTTTTTACCTTCGGCATCTTTCGCTACTGCGGCTGCCACTCCTTTGTTGCGCTGCGCCGTACTAATGGAGTCAAGACGAAACTGCCACTGACGCGGCAGTCGCTGCGCGTAGCCATCAAATGCTGAATCAACCCACGACGGTTGCCGGTCACCGACCGCTTGCAGGCGAATGTGCACGGGTCACGATTCGGAGTTGACTGCTTGTTCTGTTGCCGGGCTCAGGCACCAAAGCTTTTCGAGATTGTAAAACTCTCTGACGCGCGGCAGCATTACGTGAACCAGCACATCCTGCAGATCCAGCAAAACCCATTCACTACCGTCTTCACCTTCTATTCCGCTGGGCCGACGGCCGGCTTCACGAGACTTCTCGGCGACTGCATCTGCCAGTGCCCTGACATGCCGGTTCGATGTTCCACTCGCTACAATCATATAGTCGGTGACGGCTGTGAGTTCCCGCACATCCAGCTTCACTAAATCCTGGCCTTTCCCGTCATCCAGCGCGGCCATTGCCAGCTTGCTCAATTGTTCACTATTCATTCATTGCCCTGCTTAAATTTAAAATTCTCTATTTATGATTCTTTGCGTGCCGGCACAGCGTAGCAGCCACTTCTCTCGATCACGTCGCGTACCGAATCTGGCATCAAAAAGCGTGGATCCCGGCCAACTGCAACGAGCTCGCGAATTTCTGTTGACGAAATCTCAAGCTGAGTAACGTCATGTATGAATATCTGCCCGGACTTCGCCTGGTGCAGGTCACCGATTCGATGCGTACCGCGATCGGCCAGCAACTCTCCCAGCGGCCCGATATCCGGCGCGCGCCATCCAGGTCTGTGCGCAACCACGATATGTGCAAGCTGCAATATCTCACGCCACTGATACCACTTGGGCAAACCGAGGAACGCATCCATACCAATCATCAAAGCGATCGGACGTAACGGGTATTCGTTACGCAGAGTCGCCAGTGTATCTACGGAATAGGATGGCCCATCTCGTTGCAGCTCTCTGTCGTCAACAATGAATCCGTGTTGTCCCTCTGTCGCGACGCGCACCATTTCGAGGCGCATCTCCGCGTCGGCATAGGTTGCGCCACGATGCGGCGGATTGCCACAGGGCATGAAGCGTACCTCATCGAAACGCAGCGCCTGCAACATTTCAAAAGCAGTGCGCAGATGTCCGTAATGTATCGGATCAAACGTACCGCCAAAAATTCCCATCGAGCTCAAGTCAGTATTTCCTCTTTACGCAGCACGCACAACGCCCATCGCGAGCGCCATTACAATTTGTGTCGCCAGTTGCCATGGATCGCCATACATTTGTCCCTTGGCACTTGCGTCGGCCTGTCTTGCCAGTTGCAACAACTGATAAAAATCGGTTGCCTGGTGCCTGCCAATGCAAGCGCGTACCAGACCTTGCCGGTTTTGCCATACTCGCGCTGTTCTCATCGCAGTACTTAATTCTGCTCCCGACTGAACACTGTCCGAAAGTACTGCAAGCATGCGCAGCTCACGCGTCAAGGCCCACATCAGGATTACCGGTTCAACGCCCTCCGCCCGAATACCTCCAAGTATCCTGACGGCCCTGGCGGCGTTGCCAGCAACCGCGGCGTCGACCAGCTTATAGACGTCGAACCTGCTTGAGTCGGCGACGGCAGCATCGACTTCAGCGGCGCTAACGGGACCCTCACCATGCAGCAGTCTTAGTTTTTCGATCTCCTGCTGCGCGGCGAGCAAATTACCTTCTACCCGATCAGCCAGGAGCCGTACCGCTTCCCGATCCGGTTGTAACCCTGCAAGTCGCATACGATCATTAATCCAGGCGGGCAGCTCACGTAAACCGACTGGCCAGATTTGCACCAGGCCGCCTTTCGCTTCTATAGCTTTGGACCATTTTGCAGCCGCTGCGTTGCGCTCGAGTTTTGGAGCGCTGATCAGGAAGAGAATGTCGTCTTCGATAGTTTCAAGCATGTCGATGATCGTCGCACTGCCTTTCACCCCGGGCCTGCCCGTCGGCAAGCGCAATTCGATGATACGCCGGTCCGCAAACAGGGAAAGATTACCGCCCGCACCGGCAAGATCACCCCAATCGAAACCGGTCGTCGCTGTATATAGCTCACGTGAATCGAATTCCTGTTTACGTGCGGCCAGTCGAATAGCGTCGAGGGCCTCCTGCACAAGCAGATGCTCGTCACCAGTGACCATATAGCACGGCAACAGAGAACTCTTCAGGTGGCTGGCAAGCTGATTAGCGGAGATTTTCACGCGGGCAGGCAGGCAGGGGATTTCAATACAGGTTGCATATTTTTGAGTCGCAGATTGATCTACTTGAGCTGGTCAAGCGCGCAGGCTTCTCCCTCCAGCAGCACCGGGATGCCGTCGTTGATGGGATACAGCGTCTTACCATCATCTGTGACCAGGGCCTCTTGCAGCTTTTCGCTCAACACAGCGCCATCTCGATTCACCAGCTCGCCAGCCTCGATAGCGGTGTTGATTGAATTAAGCAAGCTGGCGCGTGCCAGCGACAGCCCCTTGTGGGTCACCGGACAGCATAGAATTGAAAGCAGTTTTTTGTCCATGAATAGCCTTACCAGACCGTTAGCTACGGCATCTTGTAGATAACACTGTTATGTTATAACATTATATATCTGCGGGTCTTCTGCTGCCGTTTACTTCTGGCAAAATGCACCCGCCTGTTTTGCAGGATAGCGGGAAGCGACGATGGATAACAGCTCTGCCAATCAGTCAGATGCGCTCGACAAGGCGGCCGTAGCGCTGTCCGGTCTGTGCCTGCTGCATTGCCTGTTATTGCCCGTCATCATTACCCTGCTGCCGTTTCTTGATCAATTCAGTGACCGGCATCTGCATGCGGAGATCTTGATCGTAGTTTTACCAGTCAGCCTGATTGCGCTGACCATCGGCTTTCGTCGCCATGCAGACAAACGCGTTGTCGGCCTGGGAATCGCGGGCCTTTTGTTGTTGCTCGTCGGTGCCACACTGGCCCATAGCCTGTTTGGCGTCGTCGCCGATCGCATGCTGACAATCACCGGTTCTCTCATTCTCGCACTGGCCCATTATCGCAACAGCCGCCTGTCACGGAGTTGCAGGACCCCCGCGAGCATCTAAATCGTTTTTGTAGGAGCCCGCCGTGCGGGCGACAAACAATGCGGAGCATTGTTTGCAAAACATCAACCAACCACACCCGCACAAAAATTACGCTTGTCCGGGGAAAGACAATCACGAAAACCCGGCGATGATCGCCCGCTAGGCGGGCTCCTACAATATTAACTGTCGAACCAGGTCTTCCCGCCCGTGCCGTTCCGCCAGCTCAAAAAACAGATCCCGATCCTCAAGCTGCGGTTTCCAACGCGGGTCCTCATGCAAACAACGCGCGACCAATTTTAGCGCCACGCCTTCTTGTCCATCCTGAATCAACCGGCCCAAATATTCCTGCGCAAAGAAAAGCGCCACTGTGTTGTTCTCCCAGGTCAGCATTTCCCGAAAAAACCAGGCATATGCCGCATCGGTGTCAGCCTCTTTTTCAATCCACTGCCTGATATGCGCCAGGCCGCCAGTCCGATTATTGCGACTGACAAAACCGTATGCATGGTTGGCCACTTTCTGCCGCTCTTTTTCGAGGTCACCGGTAATGTCATCGTCACTCTTTTCGAGCGGCGGTCCTATGTCAACCTGAACTGCGACGTTGTTGGCGTGCAATACAGCTCCGGTTAACGTGAATAGCAAAACGACCTGATAACTCTTACCCAGGTCGATCAATAACGGCGGAAAACCGAAAAACCCGAACAACACGAACAGAACAGACACCAGGAAAATGATACCGGGGACCAGGAAGTAACCTGCGCCGCACACTTGAATCATGCGCAAAATTGCTGGCGGATTCAGGCTCTCGGATGGCGAGTGGGTCACAGCCAGAATCGCCAACGTCGATGGGGCTATCAGGAAAATTGCGAAGCTAAGCAACATTGCGAACCACACCTGGCCGGAATCGGCAAACAGGATATCGGCCCACATCAGTATTGAGAGCAGGATCAGGGGTGTCAGCGTCCAGAGGTTATCGACCGGGTTAAACATACTGATATCCGGGACAGGCGGTGAACGATCATTTGCCCGCGCCTCAAGCAGATACAGAAGGTAACGGACGTAGGCAGGCGCGATTATTATCAATAACCACAGGCCGATCAGACCGGCTTTTTGCGCCAATCCAAATAGCATCCAGAAAAAAAGCATGGCGAGCACGATCGCGATATCGGTCAACGGATAAATGATCTCGCGAATGACGTCAGCCAGCTTCATCAGTACCCTCGTCCGTTTCGGGTACCGGGTCGTATCCGGAACCGCCCCATGGATGGCATCTGCCGATTCGCTGCAGAACCAGCCAGCCTCCTTTGAACGCGCCATGACGCCTTAGTGCCTGCTCCGCATACACGGCACAGGTCGGCTGGTATCGACAATTCGCGCCAAGGAGCGGAGAAATCAGGATACGATAAATCCAGACCAGCCCAAGCAATGGCCAGGCAAGCAGGGATCCCAGGAGTTTCATTGTCAGGCGGCCTGTACGGCCTCGGCAGCCAGGGTACGGATTGCCTGCAGCATGGCGGAGAGACCGTTGCTCCGGGTCGGGCTTAGATGTTGCTCAAGTTGCAACGCTTTGACGAAGTCTGCCGGTGTGTCGAGAATATCCTGCGGATTCCGATTGCTGTAAATCCGCAGCAATAGCGCAATGAGTCCGGATACGATCGTAGCATCACTAATCGCCCTGAATTCGAGTTTGCCGTCTTTTTTTTCCGCGACAAACCAGACTTGGGACTGACAGCCTTTTATCTTGTTGGCCTCTGTTTTGTCCGCCTCGGAGAATTCCGGCAACCGCCTGCCAAGGTCAATGATGTATTGGTAACGATCCATCCAGTTATCGAAAAACGCAAATTCTTCAATCAGTTCCTGTTGCGCGCTTTTCACTTCGTTCATCCGCTACGCCGCCATCGTGTACCGCCTGAACCATCTTCGATCGTAATTCCGGCTGCGGCCAGCTTGTCGCGGATGGCATCCGCTGCGGCGAAGTCCCGTTTTGCGCGCGCAACCTCGCGTTGTTCCAGCAATGTCTCAATGTCGCCAGCCGAAAGGTCGCCATCGTCTCCACCGGAAAACCACTCTTCAATATCTTTTTGCATGAGTCCAACGAGATCGCCGCATGCGAGCAGTTCTGCTGCAAGCTGGCGGCGCTCATCCTCAATCGTGGTCTTGTTCAGAACCCGTGCAAGATTAAACATTTCCGCCAGCGCTTTCGGCGTGTTCAGGTCATCCTCAAGTGCCGCGACGACATTCGCCGCCGGCTCTGCCTGCGCTCTTTTCTTATCTGTTATCTCTATACCGCGAACGGCACCGTATAAACGATCCAACATTCTCCGTGCAGCCTCCAGCGAATCATCTGACCAGTCGAGTGGCTGCCGGTAATGTGCATTCAGTAGCGCAAGACGAATAACTTCACCGGGAATCGTCTTGACCATGTTATGCACCAGCAACACGTTGCCGAGCGACTTGGACATCTTGGTGTTATCGAGACTGAGAAATCCATTGTGCAGCCAGTAGCGCGCAAACGGTTCCCCGTCGTGCGCACAGCGACTCTGCGCGAGTTCGTTTTCATGATGCGGAAATACCAGGTCCTGCCCGCCGGCATGAATGTCGATAGTGCGCCCCAGGTGCTTTTCCGCCATTGCCGAACACTCTATGTGCCAACCAGGTCGACCACGGCCCCAGGGCGAATCCCACCCGGGTAGCTCAGGCGTGGAGGGTTTCCATAACACGAAGTCGTGTGCTGCCCTCTTGTAAGGCGCGACTTCAACCCGTGCACCGGCAATCATTTCGCGCAAATCCCGCTTTGACAGCTGGCCATAGTCCGGGTCAGCTGCAACATCAAACAAAACGTGTCCTTCTGCTTCGTATGCGCAGCCGTTTTTTATGAGCTCTGCGATCATGTCGATCATTACGTCGACATGCTGCGTCGCGCGCGGTTCTATGTCCGGCGCCCGCACTCCCAGTGCTCCCATATCGTCGTTATAGGCTTTTATGTAACGTGCGGTAATCTCGTCAATTGACTTGCCAGTGTCGATCGCTGCCTGGTTAATTTTGTCATCAACGTCCGTGATGTTACGGGCAAATACCAGTGTGTAGCTGCGCCGTAAGAGCCGCGCCAGCAAGTCAAATACAACAGCAGGCCGCGCATTGCCGATGTGCGCATAGTTGTAGACCGTAGGACCACACAAGTACATGGTTACCTGCCCTTCTCTCAACGGTTCAAAAGCGCGCTTTTCAGCGCGCAAAGTGTCATGTAAATAGATAGTCATACGTGTTCGGCCTTACGCAATCCGGTGTGTGTTTACGCCACGAGAAGTGCGCATGATAACAACAAGCAGAAACCGGGGTCGAACCGAGGTTTCCTACAGAAACCTCGG
>CAYOHF010000014.1:0-44898 GCA_964403695.1 uncultured Woeseiaceae bacterium
GGGCTCCTACATTACTAATTAGAATTGTAGGAGCCCGCCCAGCGGGCGATTGCGGCCTATCCAAGTCAACTTGATGCTTCATCCGGGCACCGATTTTGAGTTTATGGGGCAGCAGCGGTGTCAGGTCTATTTTTGATCGCAAACATCACGATTACTTGATTCTTGCTACCTAGGGATCCGGTGTGCCAGGATCTTCCTCGATCGACGCCTGGTGCTCAGCTAGCACTCTGTACAACGGGCGCTCTACCCACGTGTCCTCGATGTAGTGGCGAAGACGCTCTCGCTCTTGTGGGTCTTTCAATAGATTATAGATCGCAGGATCGAAGTTTGTTACGACAGGCTCACCGATTCTCTCAATTTCCTTGAAAAGCATTTTCCAGTTCCGCCATTTCACCGCGACAATTTCATTGCCAATGTAATACACGAGCGACTCTCGAGCGGATGTCTTTGATTTACCCATCAGAAAATCGGAATGGTCTGCACTGTCCATGATGCGATCGCTCGGGAGATCAAGACCAAGCATGGCAGCCAATGTCGCGTACACATCCATCGCATGGACAATTTCATTGGATTTTTGTCGCGGCGGTATTTTGCCGGGCCAGCGGATCAGAAATGGAACACGAAAGGAACCTTCGTAGCTGGTAAAAAGGCTTCCTCGCCAGGGACCGTTGAATCCCTCTCTTCCGACTCCCCCATAGCCCCCGTTGTCAGATGTAAAGATAAAAATGGTGTCTTCCTTGATCCCCAACTCTTCGATTGCATTGAGGAGCTCACCGATATAGGTATCCGTCTGTGCGAGGATGTCAGCGAAATCGCCATTGCCAGTTTTACCCTTGGCGTCTGGATGGGGGTCATGCGGCGTGTGTGTCTGCGTATAAGGAATGAAAACGAAGAATGGATTGTCTTCCTTGGCCTTGCGTTGAATGAAGTCGAGCGCGTGATCGGTAATCTCTCGATCTATCGTCGCACGTTTCTGACGGCCAAAGACTTCCAGTTCTTTGGGCTTTTCACCGCGCCTGGAGGACATGACATGCATGAACCTGGCTCCCGCGTCTTCTTGATACGAAGCACTGTCCGGCCAGTACGACCTATCCGATGACCTGGGGATTCCCCACCATTCATCGAAACCCTGATCGGTGGGAAAGCGGCCCTCAGTGTCTCCCAAATGCCATTTGCCGAATAATCCCGTAGCGTAATCGGCATCCGACAGGAGTTCAGCCAGCGTGTACTCCGACAAATTCAACCCGTACCATGGATCTTGCGGTGGAGCATCTTTCCGCAGCCGTGTGCGTATCGCGTAGCGGCCGGTCATCAACGATGCGCGTGACGGTGTGCACTCCGCGTCCACGTTGTAATTCGTAAGCTGAAAACCTTCATGCGCAACGCTATCGATATTCGGTGTAGGGGCCCCGCGTATTTCGCCGCCGCCATATACGCCCGGTTCCCCGTAACCAAAATTATCCATCAGGACCAGGACAATATTGGGCCTGTTCTCACTCCCAGGCGCAGCCAGGACCAATGAAACAGGCGCAATAAGAATAAACAGAAAAACAGGGATCCTCACAATTCGAATGCGCTCGAGCATTGTGGCCTCCTATAGCATTGATTTCGGTTGTAGCAGGTGCGAAAAAATAGCACGACTCGTTATTCACGCAATTCAATGGATGATCGCGAATGTCCGTTATGGGTCATTAGCAGACCTTTTTACCGATATTACCCTAACCGCTGCTTCCTGGGGCAAAGCAGACGTCCGCCTCGAGCCAAACCAACGCTCTTTCGGAACACGACTAAACCGGCCCAGGAATTCCGACGCAGGTCTCAATTCGTACAAATTTTCTTTTCGATCAAATATTGGTGGGAGCCGGGTCACAGTCCTATTAGCCTGACTGGCCTATTTTTCCAGATCCTTTGTTATTCGCTGGACTGGAAATGCCCGAAAGACCCGACAACGTCATCCAATTCCCTGTGGAGCGCCGCATTGAAGTTCGTGGCTGTCCCCATTGTGGCAAGCGTAGTGACGTCTGGCAGATCGGACGAATTCTCTGGGCCTATTGTGAGACCCATGAAATGCGCTGGGTGGTAGCGAACTACGGAAGCGTTACTCGTGCGACGATCAATCGTCGCGAGTTACGCAAAGGCCTGGAATTTCTTTCGGCTTTCGTCGAAGTTTCGCGCTGACTTTCATCACTGTACAAGCTGTGATTTGAAGTCACCCTGGCAGATTCGACTTAACGGAACTTCACCGCCGCTCGCATGTACGACTACATAATTTCTTGCCGATTCCAAAAGGTCGAGGTGTTCAATAGGATCAAACGATTCCTGCGGTCTGCTTTGTCGCAGTAATCAGCGAAGCGATATGTTCAATCTGGCCCGCAATATGCGGGCCTTTTTTTTGCCGGACGTCCGCTCGACCTGCCGTTGATGTGGTTCAATAAGGACACGTGGACTGATGTACTAATCAACTTGCTTGCGTTCGGAGAACGATAATGAAAAAAATCGAACGGATACGCGCGTTCCTTAGAAAGACTATAGCTGCAATTACACCGTCTCAATCAGCCTGGCATGGGGCAACGGTCGGTGTTTATGTGCTGGTTACAGCACTCGTGCTGGCCTTCTTTGTCATTTTTTTCGTTCAGGATTTTACGCTGCAAAAGCTACCCGCGTTTGCGGCGTTGATCGGCACGTTATTTATTCTCGGCGTACTTGCGCTTTTGGTATATCACTACATTGGCAAGCTTGCGCCTTCGTATCGCTTTGCGCTGTTTGCGTTGGCGCCTTTTGTCGTCGTCGTTTTTGCGCCTGGCGACGAATTACAGAAATTGACATTCGGTGTCGCCCTGATCCTGATTGCTTCTTTTATTGGTGCTGGACTAGCCGTAATTGCCAGGGACGGGCTCTATCCATCCCGGCAAAAGGTTACTCTGGCGATTACCGCAATCGGCGTCGGCGGGCTGGCATTCGGGTTGTACGCCATCTTCGGCGACAAGGATTCTGCGAATCCGCTGCTCGACGAGTACGTCCTTGAGGACAGAACGCTCGATTTGCCGAATCCTGGCCTGCCCGGCACGAGTGAGGTGCTCACGCTTACCTATGGCAGCGGCAAGGACCAGCGTCGGCCGGAGTATGGTGTGGGCGCGGAGCTGACTTCACGGTCCGTTGATGGTTCGAAGTTAATCGATAACTGGGATGGATTTTCCGGCTGGCTGCGGACCAGTTACTGGGGGTTCGACGCCAGTGAATTGCCACTACAGGCACGTGTCTGGTATCCGGATGGTGAGGGCCCGTTTCCACTGGTACTGGTGGTGCACGGCAATCACACGATGGAAGATTTTTCAGACCCCGGCTACGACTATCTCGGTGAACTGTTTGCCAGCCGCGGCATTATTTTTGCGTCCGTCGATGAGAACTATATTAATTTCGCGATTTCGGCCTGGGTGGAGGTCTTCGCCGATCGACCTGGCCTGAAGGAAGAGAACGACGCGCGTGGCTGGTTGTTGCTGCAGCATCTTGCACAGTGGCGTGACTGGAACCAGGAACCCGGCCACCCGTTCGAAAACAAGGTAGACATGGATCGCGTTGCACTGATTGGCCACTCTCGTGGTGGTGAGGCTGTCGGTGTTGCTGCATCGTTTAATGCGCTGGAACGATATCCGGATGACGCCACTTTGGCGTTCGATTTTGACTTCAACCTGCGCGGTGTTATCGCGATCGCACCAGTTGATGGACAATATCAACCGCGCGATCGTGGCACACCGGTTCGAGATGTAAATTACTTTACGATTCACGGCAGTATGGACGGTGATGTGCAGTCGTTCGAAGGCGCGTCACAATATTCCAGGGTCACTTTTTCTGATCCGGGTGACTTTCACTTCAGGTCAAGCTTGTACGTGACGGGCGCGAATCACGGTCAATTCAATACTACCTGGAATAACCTGGATACAAGTTGGTTTGGCGCCTGGGCACTGAACCTCGGTGGCATCATGGACGGCGAAGAACAACGCGATATTGCACGCGTATATTTCGGTGCCTTTCTCGAAATCGTGCTGCGTGACCGGCAAGAATACCTGCCGATATTTTCCGACGCTCGCTATGCGGCAGGCTGGTTGCCCGAGACCTTTTACATCAATCAGTATTCGAGCTCTGCGCAAACGTCTATTGCAGATTTTGAGGAAGACATTGATCCAACAACGAGCTCTTTGACGGGCGGCCGCATCGAAACGGCTAACCTCAGCAAGTGGTACGAAACCAGGAATTCACTGAAGTGGGATGATCTCGATACGCACTCAGTTGTGCTGGCATGGGATGAGGAATTCACTGCCGAGGTGGCACGTGTGGACTTCGCCTTAGCGGAAGATTTGTCCGTAGCGGATAGTCGCGCTGTCGTCAGTGCTTCTATATCAGCCGTCGATACGGGCACATTGCCGGACGACTGGGAGAAACCTGAAGATGGCGCAAATGATGGCGAATCTGACGATGAGGATAAAGAAGGTGATGAGGCGGCACTCGACTGGAGCATCGAGCTCACTGATCGCAACGGCATCAGCGTATCCTTGCCGCTCAGTCACGACTCGGTGTTATATCCTTTGGTGCAGGCAATACCGCGCAGGGCATCATTCCTGGATGGCGCGGATACTGCGGAAGTTTTGTTTCGCCGATTCGAACTGCCGGTCGCAGATTTTGTATCAGTAAATTCAGAATTTGAAGCCGCGGCGCTGGCACAGATCAGCTTCGTTTTCGATCGATCGAAAAAGGGCGCTATCATCATCGATGACCTGTCAATAACGAACTTTGAATAAGGAGTCCTGTGTGACCACGGAAAGTTTTCAAACCACCAATTGGGATGATGTGGAACTCGAAACAGTAAATCCCAATATGCAACGACGCATCGTGACCGGCGAACGCATGACCGTCGCGCGAATTTACCTGAAAGACGGCTTCCTGGTGCCGCTGCACAGCCACGAGAACGAACAGATCACGCAGGTCATTTCGGGGCGAATGCGTTTCGCTTTTGGCGACGATCGTTCTGAAGTTATGGAGCTTGGTCCCGGTGACGTGGTCGTCATCCCGTCGAATCTGCCACATGAGGCCTTGGCCATAGGCGATGTTGAAGAGATGGATATGTGGACGCCCAGGCGCGATGACTGGCTGGATGGCACGGACGATTATCTGCGGGAGTGATTTGGCTGGTCGTAGGAGCCCGCCCCAATCCGCCTGCATTGACGAACAAGTTCACCAATGGTTGGCGCGGATTGATCTTTAGTGCTATGAACAAGACTGGCGAACTCGCCCGCTGGGCGGGCTCCTACGACCAGCCAACAGCACCGCTATTCAGCGACTGTTCACTTATTTTTCAGACTCCGTTAAGCGTCAGGGGACTACCCTGCAGGTGAAAGTAGGGAAAAGCCTCTCTGCGAGGCGCTAAGGAGATCAACATGAACATCGTATATGCAGCAGAGAAACCGAGTATCGCCAAGGTTCTGAGTGAGCACGTCAAGCGCCAGATCAGCCCTGGTGATATAGATATTCAGGCCAATCCGGACGAAACCGGCAGTTTCTTCATTCGCTGGCAGTTTGATCGGTTCATCCTGTCGCCCAGTGGCCAAGTTGCTGACAACGTGCTGGCACTCATTGAACACGAATAAGAGTTCGCAATAATTCTCGTTTCCATCTGGATCTGCCGGTCTCGCAGGGCAATTCAGCGGGGCTGCAGAAAGGCATTTCAAAGCGGACGAGGCGCTGCTACTCGACTACAATCTTGCCTTCGGTCGGGCAACTGAAGCCTCGGCCACTTTATGCAGAGATAAGCTGTTGAGCGACGAGAGCCAGACGGATATCGACAAATGTCCGGTAGCAGATTCCGACGAATTCGGAAAAACCGTCCCCGTCATTGATATTGGTGGGCTGACACAAGATTCCTCCGCGTCAGGCGCAGAAAGCGCGATCGCGGAGATTGCATCTGCGTGCAGGGAATGGGGTTTTTTCCAGGTTATTAACCATGGCATACCGCGATCACTCATAGATCAGGAGTGGCAACAGACGCGAAACTTTTTTGCGCAACCGATGCCAGCCAAGGGATCGATATTAAGAACCCGGGAAAATCCCTGGGGTTACTACAACAATGAGCTGACCAAGAATCAGCGTGATAAGAAAGAAGTATTTGATTTCACGACGGATGGTGTCGATCCCATATATTCCGCAGAAAATCGCTGGCCTGATGGGCTGGACGAATTTCGTAGCGTAATGCGTGAGTACCTGCTGGCCTGTACGAAACTTTCATTGCAATTATTACAGGCATTTTGTGTCGGGCTTAAGCTGCCGGCGGATTTCATGCATGATGATTTTGCGACCAATCACACGGGCTTCATCAGGTTGAATTATTATCCCGTCAAAGATCCGCTCGAAGGCACAGATACGCCACACCAACCGGTTGCCGATCTGGGTGTCCATCATCATACGGATGCGGGAGCGCTCACCGCTCTTATGCAGGATGACGTCGGCGGGTTGCAGGTATACAAAGACGGTTATTGGCACAACGTTCCACCCGTTGAAGGCGCCATTGTTATCAATACTGGCGACATGATGCAGGTCTGGTCCAATGACTATTATCACGCTGCCATACATCGTGTCCGTGCGATGGAAGCCTGCGATCGCTACAGTATCCCGTTCTTTTTTAACCCGTCAGCGGCGACACGGGTGGACCCGCTGCCCACCGTCGTCAGCGACGACAGACCCAGGCGTTATCGCAGCATCGATTGGTCAGAGTATCGTGGCAAACGCACCGACGGGGACTATGCCGACTATGGTGCAGAAGTCCAGATTTCGCAATTCAGGATTTAGCGAATTATTTACGCTGGTTCTTTCTGCAATGAACAAGGCATTCACATGAGTAGATGCACGCGTACGACGCTGGTTTCACTGGTTTTGCTGGTTCTGTTCGGCTGCCAGCAAGATCCGACACCGTTCCTGTCGGCATACCCCAAAATTGATTTGTTAATCGAAAATGGTGCGGTGCTCGATGGGCTTGGCAATGAAGCCGTCATTGCCGACGTCGTTGTGGTTGGTGACAGGATTGTCTTTGTTGGCGATTCCGGATTTTCTGCTGAAGACATCGAAACCCGGGTAGCAAAACGAATTGACGCATCGGGCAAAACTGTCGCACCAGGATTTATTGATCTTCACTCACATGGCAACCCGCTCGAAACACCGCAATTCGAAAACTTTCTGGCGATGGGTGTTACCACTATTTCGCTGGGTGAAGATGGTGATAGTCCGTACGTTGTGCCGTTATCTGACTGGTTGACCGAAGTGTCGAATAAGGGCATTGGCACAAACCTTGCGATGTTCGTTGGCCACGGGACATTGCGTGATCAGTCCGGCATCGGTATGTCAGGTTCTCCCGAGCCCGAGGCTACTGCGCGCATGCTGGCTATGCTCGACGAGACCCTGAAATATACGTTTGGCATGAGCACTGGTCTCGAATACAACCCCGGTTTGAATGCGACTACCGACGAGCTTCGCGAACTGGCCAGGGTTGTCGGCAGAAATGACCGGATGATCATGAGCCATATGCGTAATGAGGACGATGATCAGCTGGAAGCCTCGATCGCGGAATTGCTGGAACAAGGTGAGGATGCACGCGTGCATATCTCACATCTAAAGGCCGTTTACGGCAACGGGACCGCCCGCGCCGAGGAGATTCTCGGCATATTGGCTGATGCTCGTGCAGCCGGCGTCGATATCACGGCAGACATCTATCCCTATAGCGCAAGTTATACGGGTATCGATATCGTCTTTCCTGTCTGGGCAAAAACCAGGCAACAGTTCGACGCCGTAAAAGTCGAACGACGCGACGAGCTGGCAGAATACCTGCGCAACAGGGTCAACCGCCGCAACGGGCCTGAGTCAACGTTGCTGGGCACCGATCCCTACACTGGCAAGACACTGGCTGACCTGGCCCACGAGATGGAATTACCATTCGAGGACGTGCTGATCGATGTCATTGGGCCGGACGGTGCATCAGGCGCTTATTTTGTTATGAACGATGAACTGCAGGCACGCCTTCTTAAAGACCCGAATATTGGTGTTTGTTCCGATGGCAGCCCAACGGGATTTCATCCGCGCGGACATGGTACTTTTGCAAAAATCATCGAAAAATACGTCTTCCACGACGGCGTGCTGACGCTCGAAGAAGCTATTCGCAAATTAACCTCGTTTCCTGCGCAAATACTCGGTTTGTCGGATCGTGGTGTGGTCGCGGAGAACATGATCGCGGATCTGATCGTTTTTAATCCGACAAATGTGCACGACAGGGCAAGCTATCCTGATCCATTTCAATTGGCAGAGGGATTTGACGTTGTCGTCGTCAATGGAAAAATTGCCCGCGAGAACGGGCGTCTGGATGCTGCAATGCACGGTCGTGTATTGCAGCCGGAGTAAGGATTTTTGAGTAATCAGCTGGACAAGGAAACGTTGCTCGAGTACCTGAGATCGCTGCAACTGATAGAGCGTCCCATTATTGAGACGGATGGCAAAGCGATAGTGCTCGACCTGAGCATCGGCAGTCGATTGCGCGACAAGGAAATAAATAACCTTGGCGTGGAAGAGTTTTCCGCACTGATCAACGAAGTCATGCGTGAAGCGGATACTGATTTTGCGTTTGGGCGCTACGCGGAGCCTCGGGAACTCTATAGCACCGAGAGTTTTGCGAGCGACGAAACTGGCGAGCGCAGGACGATCCACATGGGACTCGACCTGTTTTGTGCCGTTGATACACCCGTTCGCGCACCGCTGGATGGCATAGTGGAGTTGCTGGGCAACAATGCACGGGATCTCGACTATGGCCCGATGATCGTGTTGCGACATGCGACCGATACCGGGCAGATTTTCTACACTCTATACGGTCACCTCAGTCTCGATACTCTCGGCTCGATCGAGCAGGGTCAGAAAGTGCGCGCCGGCGAGCAGATAGCAACGGTTGGAGCACCACCGCACAATGGCAACTGGCCACCGCATCTGCATCTGCAACTGGTGCTGGATCTAATGAGCCTGGATGCAGACTTTCCCGGTGTTGCCCGCGAAAGCAGGCAGGATTACTGGCTGACGCTGTCGCCGAGTCCGGCCGCGTTCTTTCCACAGTATGACGCTAAATCACTGAGGTATCCGCCATGCAATTGATCGGCTACATGGATTCACCGTTCGTCAGGCGAGTCGCGGTGACTGCCCAGTTTCTCGGCATCCCTTATCAGCACAGGGAGTTATCCATATTTCGTGATTTCGATGAGTTCAGTGCAATTAGTCCATTGGTTAAAGTGCCGACGCTGGTCTGTGATAGTGGTGCGGTTCTGGTTGATTCGACCCTGATTATCGATTATCTCGAATCACTGGCGGAGGCAGGCAAAACGCTCTTGCCCCAGGTTGCCGAAGAGCGGGTAAGAGCGCTGCAGCTCATAGGCATAGCTCTGGTCGCGAATGAAAAAGTCGCACAAATTATTTATGAAACCAAGCAGAGGCCAGTCGAATTACAGCATCCGCCCTGGATTGAGCGGTTGGAGCAACAGCTCCGCGGTGCAATTGACCTGCTGCACACTGCGGTTGGCGATGGCGAAACCTGGTCTTTTGAGTCCGGCGTTTCTCAAGCCGATGTAACAGCCGCGACTGCGTGGCGATTCGTACAACATGTCGTAGCCGATAAAATCTCTGCGGACGATTATCCCGGCCTGGTTAATTTCTCGGCTCGCGCAGAAGCACTGGCAGAATTCATCGCTTGCCCACTAAGCTAGGAGTTAGAAAGTGATAACAACAGACGTCGTCATCGTCGGGGCCGGCCCCTGCGGATTGTTCCAGGTATTTGAACTGGGCCTCCTCGGGCTTAAAGCCGAGGTGGTTGATTCAATAAGGCAACCAGGCGGGCAATGTACAGAGCTTTACCCGGATAAGCCGATTTATGACATTCCCGCCGTCCCGGTTTGTACCGGCGAAGAATTGACGCAGGCTATCCTGAAGCAGATCGAGCCCTTCGGTGCCGGCATACATCTCGGTGAAGAGGTGCGGGTGGTGCAACGACAGGAAGACGATTCTTTTCTTGTCGAGACCAGTGCCGGCACGCGATTTAACAGTCGCGCTGTTGTGATCGCTGGCGGCGTGGGATCGTTTCAGCCACGTATGATAAGAATTGCCAACGCCGAGGACTTTCGTAACAAGTCGTTGCATTATCATGTTCGCGACCCGGCTCAGTTTGCGGGTAAAAAATTATTAATCCTCGGTGGTGGTGATTCGGCACTCGATTGGGCACTGGAGCTTGTCGATACCGCGGAAAGAATAACAGTCGTGCACAGGCGGGATGAATACAGGGCGATGCCGGATTCGGTAAGCAAGTTACGCAGCCTGGTCGCGGCAGGGCGCATGGATACGATTGAGAGTGCCAAGGCGACAGAGATAAGGGGCGAGGGCGATCAAATCAGCTCCGTTGTGATTCAACCCAAAGAGGGAGACGCAGTGGAGGTCGAAGCTGACCATGTACTGGTGTTCTTTGGACTGGCACCAAAACTGGGCCCGATCGCTGAATGGGGCCTGGATATCAATCGTAAAACCATAAACGTCGACACTGAAAAATTTTCGACCTCGGAACCCGGGATTTATGCAGTCGGTGACATCAACCATTACCCAGGCAAGAAAAAGCTGATTCTGTGCGGCTTTCATGAGGCAGCCCTGGCGGCTTTCGCCATCAAGCAACAATTAGAGCCGGACAAAAAAGTACACGTGCAATACACAACCACTAGTCCTGTTATGCACGAACGCCTTGGCATTCAGGATGACGACGAATAACAACAGGGGCCCTCAGGTGACGCGATCAACTAAATTCCTTCACGCATCTTTATGTATTGCGTTATTAGCGATTGCAGCGTGCACAGCGGATAACTCAGCCGGACCCGAAACTGCGCCAGTTGAAACAATGCCGCCCGATATTATTGCGACCAATGCATTTTATTATTACGCAGACGTAAACGCCGCATGGGCATTTTACCGCGATACGCTGGGGCTAGAGACTGTCGCCGACTACGGCTTCGCAAAGATACTTCGACTGGCGGACTCGTCTTACCTGACGTTGGTACAGGCCGACTCCGGCATGCATTCGACGGAAGAACCGAAAACTGTAACGCTCAACCTGATCACTGATCAGCTGGAGGCATGGCACGAACACCTGCAGGCATCGCAGGTGCAAATGCGTGTTGACTATAAATTGCAGGATGAGCAACGGCCGGACAGTTTCGTGGCGGTGGATCCGGAAGGTTATTATTTGAAATTCGTACGCCACAATCCGCACCCGAATCATGCTGAATATGTCGCCGGGTTTTCGGCCGCAACACCGGTTATTGCACGCATAGAGGGTGTATCGTCCGAACTGAATATCATGGCAGTAGCATTCTCAGCCTATTTCAACGATCTTGATGAAGCCTCATCTTTTTATGCGGGTCTCTTCGGTGTAAATGCTGTTGCGCAACTCGACGGTGCGCCGCTGTATCAGATGTCAGGCAGCGGTTTCCTGGCGCTCGTAGCTGGCGGGGACGATTTACATCAGCCAACTGAGACAAATGGGGTCACGTTGTCTTTTCTGACAACCGATGTTGATGGCTGGTTCGAACGCGCTACAAACTGGCCAGGGTTCGAATTAAGAACACCCGAAATTCTGAATGAAAGTGATTTGGTCAGAGTTTTTGTTGGCTACGATCCGAGCGGCATTTTTCTCGAATGGGACACCTTCCTCGACTTGCCGGGCAACGAGGAACTATTCAAGTACCTCAATAGATAAAAACCGGGGTCGAACCGAAGTTTTCTCAAAGAAAACTTCGGTTCGACCCCGGTTTATTTTCGCAATTTGTGCCAATGCTTAAGCTAATCGCCCGCCGTACGATAGATACACGTTCTGGATCCTCGTGATTATCTGTCTATCGGCACGGGCGATTGCGATAGACCTGATTATTGACTACAACTTTCCCGGAGTTCTACCAAAGCCGCGGAGAATTCCACCAGGTCATATTCCACAGTCACCGGACTCCCGGAATAGGGCGTCACCTCGACCAGCAACTTCTCCCCACCAAGTGCGAGGTCAATCAGTTTCTGACTGTCGTCCGCCGAAGGGCTAAGTGTTATTTTGTTCGACTGATCGACCTTCCATTTCAACCAGGTGAATTTGCCACCATCAACCTTGAAACCTAACTCGGTGCTGAAAGACGATATGAAGCGTTGCCAGTCTATCCGGGCCGTGATCGCCGGGTCACCCGGCGTACAACGAAACTGAAGTTGTGGACTCAAATCCTGCTTTGCGTACTCGTCTTTTATGGTTGTCAGCGAATCCTGCTGCAGCGACGCGACTGTTTGATAAGTCGTCGAGTCTTCGCCGACCAAAATATTCCACTTACCGGGTTCAGCAAACGCCGTGCTCAACGGGAATAAAAAACCCGCGATCAAGAATAACTTCATATTCATCAAACCGACTCTCTAACGGGCCTGCGCGCCCTTAATAGCACCTTCGATAAGATTCAGTGCTGCTTGCCGGCTCACACCGTCCGGATCAAGATTGAATGAAGGTGTGGATGCAATGCCGAGCGCGACCGTCTTCGGATTTTCGAACATTAACGTCATCGCTGCGGCCAGGTCTTTGCTACTGGGGCCATCTGCTACGGTCAGGCTATGTCCTGGTACCTCCGCCGGGTCCAGCACGTCCATATCGATGTGTACGTAGACAACGTCGACGCGATCGGCCAGGTCATCCATCTGTTTCTTAAGGTTTGCGGAAAGTTCGCGAACATCCCGTACAGAAAATTGCTGAGCTTCATACTCGGTAAAACGATCAGCCTCGAGCGGGTCCAGGTCACGTACACCGCCCCAGACAATGTCACTCATTGGTAGGGGTTCCGTCAGGCCAGTGGTTTTTCGAACATTGTGCAGGGCATGCCCGGCGGCAATTGCTACGGGCATGCCACCGAGCATGCCGGACAATGTGGTTTCCGGAATATTGAAATCTCCGTGTGCGTCGATAAAAACAAGCCCAACGCGGCGCGCGTTACCATCGGAATCGTACTTGAGACCCGCAAGCATGCCGAGCAAATCGTTGCAGTTTGCTTCCAGACCAATCGTTATCAGGTCATCCTGCAATCCTTCACGAACCACATCGGCAAAATTCGCATTCGCCAGCGCCATGCGATTCCACTCACCATACTGGCGTTCCTGCTCTGCATTCAGTCGAATGTCCTGAATAGGCCGGATCAGCTCGCCACCCCATTCACCGATAAGCCGTTCAAGACCGGCTGCGTGAATATAGTCAGGATTGGTCGACAGCTCCGGAGAATTGCGCGCGCCACTGTACGGGTTCTTGATGACATCGACTTTGACCGCTGCATGCGCGGCGAACGACAAATTAAAACTCAAAATAGCAGTCAGAAAAAAGCGTTTGTATTGCACGATAGTATCCTCTGCAAATGTGTCGCAGTCGTTATTCGCCATCCGGCTTCGTTAACTGCGGATAATTAATACCAAGCTGTTCAAGATAGGTATCGTATTTTGATGGGTCGTAATAGAACTCCCTCTGGCGTTCACGAAACTGCTCCATGATGGCAGCATTCTTCTCGATCGCGGGCAGATCCTCATCAGTGATGAACGGCGAATAGGTGCTGTCGACTGTTTGTACTTCGCGGAAATATTTCCAGGCGTCGTCAAGCAATGCTTCATTCTGGATCAGGTCCATCATTGTCGCGGCCAGCACTTTGGCACCATTAGTTGAGCCTTTGTGAGCAATCGGCGTCGCCATCGCCATGCTGCTGGACCAGTGGTGAAACTGCAGGCCATCAACATTGGCCGGGAATCCGAGCGTTACCGTTGGCACATTCCAGGACACGTCGCCAATGTCGTCGGAGCCACCGGAAACCGGTTCCACAGTAGGTTCTGCAATACCTTCGATCTCTGTTGGCAGGCCTGTGATTTCGTCGGCATTCATCAGTTCCTGAATAGCCCGCGCATAGGTTTGATCATCTTCGGACCATTCTGGCAAGCCCACCGAGCGCATGTTTTCGCCCATTGCCAATGCGATTGGTTTGTTGAAATGACGTGGGTAAGCAGTGCCAACGATACGCCGTGAAACTGTTGTGCCTGTCATCATCGCTGCGCCTTCAGCAATCTGTTGCAAGGAGTCAAAGTTTTCCTGGATTTTTTCCGCGGTAATCTCGCGGATGAAATACCAGACAGTCGCTGTGGATGGCACAACATTTGGCTGATCACCACCATCGACAATGACGTAATGCGATCGTTGCAAGGGATGCAGGTGCTCGCGCTTGTAGTTCCAGCCAACATTCATTAATTCAACCGCGTCCAAAGCGCTGCGGCCTTTCCACGGGTCTCCGGCACCGTGTGCCGCAATGCCGTCAAACGTATATTCAACCGAAACCAGGCCGGTGCCGCGCGGCAAGCCCCAGCTAACATCCAGGTTGTCGGATACGTGTGTGAACAGAACCGCATCCACACCATCGAATCGTCCATCTCGCGTAAACCATGCCTTGGTCGCAACCAGTTCTTCAGCAATACCCGGCCAGAGCACGATTGTGCCCGGCAGGTTTTCCCGTTCCATGATTTCTTTCACGGCCAGCGCTGCGGTAATATTCACAGCTTGCCCGGAGTTATGTCCTTCTCCGTGACCCGGTGCTCCCTCGATCATCGGTTGGCGATAGGCGACGCCCGGCATCTGCGAGGACTTGGGAATGCCATCGACATCGGAACCCAGTGCAATAATCGGCTTGCCACTTCCCCAGCTCGCCCACCAGGCGCTGGGAATGCCTGAAACGCCGCGTTCTACGGTAAAGCCATTTTCTTCGAGGAGTTCGGTTACATAGCGTTGCGTTTCAAACTCCTGAAAGCCCAGTTCTGAAAACGAAAACAGGCTGTCGACGATTTCCTGAGTCAACTTTTGCTTGTCGCTGACGATCTGTACGGCTTCAGCTTTAAGCCCGGTCAACTCGGGCGGCGGGCCCTCGACATCAATCGCCTCGTCCTGGGCGATTACCGCCGAGCCGGCAAACAAAGTAACCAAAGAAATGAATACTGGAAAACGCTGCATGATCTCCCCCTCTGAAGATGATTCGCGAATTTTGTTGGAATCCGGACATGATACCGCAGCTACTGACCGTTTGGCGCCGGGAACGGGAGATTGTAATGACAGGCGAAACTATCTGTCCGGATGCGAGCGGTCGCAGTTTACGTTAGGCTCCAAGAAAAGAGTCCGCGGGGGTAGCGAAATGAAAGTATTCAGAAAAGCACTGGTTTTGCTTTGCCTGTGGGCTCCCCAAATATTACCAGCTGCAGAAGTTGGTGAGCAGCTGTTCGGCGCTCATTGTTCGCGCTGTCACACAACTACCGAAATCGAGAAGCGAATACGTAACGACTGGGCCGGGCGAACAGCAAACCTGTTGTTTGAACGGACCCGGTCAACGATGCCGGGTGAGGCACCTGGAACGCTTGCGGATTCCGATTACCTCGAACTGCTCGACTACATGTTTACGGTTGCCGGTGTAGCGCCAGCACCTGAATCATTGACAGCTGGCTCCCTGAAAAGAATCGTTATCCAGCTAAAATCAGCGACCGAATTGAATCGTAAGGAAATTCCGTGGCGCACTTCCCACGGTGAGTTAAACGCGAACCGCTATTCACCCGCTGATCAAATCAATGCAGATAACGCGAGTCAATTGCAGATCACCTGGCGCTGGAACGCGGCCAATATCGGCCCGGAAGCGGAAATTCGCAACGTGTCAAACCCGATAATGCGCCATGGACAACTGTTCCTTGGCGCCGGGATCACGCGCAACATTGTTTCGCTGAACGCACAGACGGGGCAATTGCTCTGGTTGTGGCGGCCGGACGAAGGCGAACGATTCGAACAGGCTGCACGCAAGGGTTCCGGCATGGGCGTAGCTTACTGGGAAGCCGAGGATGGTCGGCGACGCGTCATCACGGTGACACCGGGATATTTTCTCGTGTCCCTGAACGCGGCAACTGGATTGCCTGATCCTGACTTTGGCGCGGGCGGCTGGGTTGATCTGACACAAGGATTACGACGAGCCGGCAGTCGGAAACTGGATATCGGTCTGAATGCACCGCCGCTGGTGGTCGGCAACGTCATTGTGGTCGGTTCTGCACACGCAGTCAGTTTCCGACCACGGTCAATGCGCAACGTGAAAGGAGACGTGCGCGGGTTTGATGCAAGGACTGGAGAATTGCTGTGGACGTTCCATACCATTCCGGAGACTGATGAACCCGGCTACGAGACCTGGCATGACAATTCCGCCGAATACACAGGCAACGCCAGTGTTTGGGCGCCTATGTCTGCCGATGAGAAGCTCGGGCTCGTCTATTTGCCGATTGAATCCGCGACGGGTGATCGGTACGGCGGTGATCGGCACGGCGAAAATCTTTACGCGAACAGCCTGGTCGCACTCGATGTCAGGACCGGCAAGATGCGTTGGCACTATCAACTCATACACCACGATATCTGGGACTGGGATACGCCAACAGCACCGGTGCTCGCCAATTTGCCTGATGGTCGTCAACTGGTTGCGCAACCAACCAAACAGGCCTTTGCCTACGTCTTCGATCGTCAGACGGGTAAGCCGGTCTGGCCGATCGTAGAACGCCCGGTCCCGCAGACTGACGTGCCTGGCGAGTGGACCTCACCGACACAGCCGATCCCGACAAAACCAGCGCCTTTTGACCGGCAAGGAGTGACGGCGGACGACTTAATTGACTACACGCCGGAAATTCGCAGAGCGATCGAAGCATTGACTTCGACATTGCGACTCGGACCACTTTTCACACCTCCATCTCTGGCGAGTGCCGAAGATGGGACCGTTGGAACGATTGGCATGCCATATTCAACAGGTGGTGCGAATTTTGAAGGAAGCGGATACGATCCGGAAACAGGCGTTATTTTTATACCCTCGCAATCGAGAACGAATTTGCTGGCCCTCGAGCACGTGCCTGACGAATCTGATATCCGATATATCGCTGTTGCCAGTGACCGACTACGGATTATGGATCTACCGATAATAAAACCACCCTGGGGCAGAATTACTGCGATTGATCTGCAAACAGGTGATCACATGTGGTCAATTGCCAACGGCGACACTCCAGCGGACGTCCTTAATAATCCGGCCTTAGACGGCGTTGATCTGCCACGCACCGGCAAGCAAACCCGTGCGGGAATCGTCGTAACAAAAACCCTGCTGTTTGCCGGTGAGGGATTCGGCGGGGATCCCGTTTTTCGGGCCCACAACAAGAAGACTGGTGAAATCATTGCCGAGATCTCGTTACCGGCGACACAGAGCAGCCCACCCAGCACCTATATGTTGAATGGCCGTCAATATATCGTCATGACGGTTGCTGATGGCAAATCGCCGGCAGAACTCATTGCCCTGGCGTTGCCGAAGTCCGATTTATAAAAACACACAGTGGGGGATAGCATCATGAAATTAGCAGTACGGACGATCGCAGTTGCACTTGGGTTTATGGCCATTTGCGCCAATCCTTGCGTAGCGCAGGACCTTGACGAAGTCGAGATCAAAGTGCATCCGGTGTCCGGCAACGTTAGTTACCTGGAAGGCAGTGGCGGCAACATCGGCCTTTTTGTTGGCGAAGACGGCGTTTTTCTGATCGATGATCAATATGCACCGTTGACGGAAAGAATTGTTACCGCGATTCGAACCGTATCAGACGAACCGATTCGCTTTCTCGTTAACACCCACATGCATCCGGATCATGTTGGTGGCAATGAGAATTTCGGCAAGATGGGCACGCTGATTTTTGGCCATGACAATGTGCGCAGCCAGATGGCGATCGCGGGATACGAACAGGAACCGCCTTTGGTTACCTTCAGCAAGGACATGTCATTTCACATTAATGGCGAGCGAGTGCACGTCTTCAAGACGCCCGACGCGCATACCAACGGCGATGTCTACGTGCATTTCGAGGGATCAAATGTCGTGCATACCGGTGATGTTTATCGCACAACGTCGTATCCGTACATCGACATCGCCAATGGCGGCAGCTTCCTTGGCACGATCAGGGCGTATGACTTGCTGATCAATATGGCCGATGCAGAAACGAAGATTGTCCCCGGACATGGTGTCACCTCAAATGTTGCCGAAGTCAGGGCGTTTCGTGACATGTTGTTGGTAATACGCGATCGAATTCGCACGGCGATTGATGAGGGGATGACGCTGGAGCAGGCGCAGGGTGCAGGCCTTACCGCCGAGTATGACGAGCGCTGGGATAGTGGTCGACGAATTGGCGGTGCAGCAGCAATGATTGAATCAGCTTATGCGGACATGGCTGAGTAGTATCCCGCTGCTGGTTACAATGGCTGTCACCGCACCTCAGGGAGTCGAATGTGAAGCTGAATATGATACC
Organism: uncultured Woeseiaceae bacterium; assembly: GCA_964403695.1. Taxonomy (GTDB): domain Bacteria; phylum Pseudomonadota; class Gammaproteobacteria; order Steroidobacterales; family Woeseiaceae; genus SZUA-117. The sequence continues at coordinate 18,448 of CAYOHF010000014.1, forward strand.
AATCGGTCGGACCTGCTCAGTCGCAATACGCAACAATTCCGTTCTGGTGGCATTCGTCGTTTGCCTGATTTCCACATCAGCGATCGCGCAAACGGATTACAACGATGAGGCGCTAGCGGTCAAAAAGCGGTTCTCCGATATTGAAGATGCTGCGCTGGCCAGCCCGTTTGTTGGTCTTACAACCGAGACTGGCAGACAAACTGAGTTGTTTCCGATCCGCGCAACGGGTGTATCAACGAAGCCCATCGTTGCGGCCGCGACGAACTTTCTCTCGACATTGACTCAGGCGCAGAAAATCAAGACGCAATTTGCAGTCGACGATCCAGAGTGGCGCAAGTGGTCAAACGTTGATAATGGAATCTACGTTCGGCAAGGAATTAGTTTCGAAGAGATGGCGGACAGCCAGAAATCGACGGCCTGGAGTCTGCTGCAGACGTCGCTTAGCTCGGATGGCCTTAATCTCAGTCGCAACATAATGAAAACGGATCAGACACTAAAAGAGCTTAACAATGATGATCTGAGCTATGGAGAGGAAAAGTATTTTCTAACGGTGATGGGGATACCGTCGGACAATCAACCATGGGGCTGGCAACTTGATGGGCATCATCTGATAATTAATTACTTTGTTTTGGGCGACCAGGTCGTCGTGACTCCAATGTTTCTCGGTGCGGAACCGGCCGTGGCGAAGTCCGGAAAATATATTGGCAACGCTGTTTTGCAGGAAGAACAAGATCAGGGGCTGAGATTTCTTCAGTCACTGGAGGAAGAGCAGCAAAGTGTCGCGATTTTGGAGGCGGAAAAATCTCCCGTCGATATTAATGCCGAGGCTTGGAAGGACAATCTCGTACTAAATTACGCGGGCATTGCTGCGCGCCAGTTATCGTCCGAGCATCAGGATCAGCTGGTTGGCCTGATCGAATTATTCGTACGGAATATTCGTGACGAGCATGCGCGAGTACGTATGGAGGAAGTCCTTGAGCACCTGGATGACACTTACTTTGCATGGATAGGTGGAACGTCCGATGACGCCGTTTTCTATTTTCGTATTCACAGCCCGGTTATTCTGATCGAGTTCGATCACCAGAGACCTGTCGGAAATGTCGGGCTTGCTCGCGGTGTCCCAACCCGACAGCATATTCACGTAGTCGTTAGAACGCCGAATGGAAACGACTATGGCAAAGACCTGTTACGCCAACATCTTGAAGCACATCCGCACTGACGCCAGAGAATCCCGGTTTTTCGGAGAAATACGATGCAACGACATTTATCAGTATGTCTCAAGGGCCCGATGCTCGTGATGGCCGGCGTATCACGAAAGCACCAGGCAATCGCGGCAAGATGCCGCTCTTACGAGAGCTACGCAGGCCTTGTAGGAGCGGCATCTTGCCGCGACTCTCTGCTGTGGCATCTATCTGATGCGCACTCGAAGTTTTTTCGACAGCAGTGGGTCTGGTCCGATTTCTAACCAGGCGGAAATCGCCTACCAACGTCCTGGCTATCGAAATTTCGTGCTGGGTATGCTGATGCTCGTCTACATATTCAATTTCATAGACCGGCAGGTTATCAATATTCTCGGCCAGGCAATTATTTCTGACCTCGGCCTTAGCGACGCTCAGTTTGGCGCGCTGTCGGGTATCGCGTTTGCCGCTATTTACTCCACCATGGGGATACCAATTGCGCTGTGGGCCGACGTCGGTGTGCGCAGAAATATCGTTGCGATCTCACTTACTGTCTGGAGTGCGATGACCGCACTTTGCGGCACGGCGCAGGGCTTCTGGCAGTTGTTCCTGTTTCGTGCCGGTGTCGGCCTCGGCGAGGCTGGCGCAAGCCCTTCGTCGCATTCCATGATTTCCGATATGTTCCCGGCCAACAAGAGGTCTACCGCACTTTCGATCTATTCACTGGGTGTTTACGGTGGTTCGCTCATTGGACTGGTAGCCGGTGGATATCTGGCATCGGTGTTCAGCTGGCGAGTTGCGTTCGTCGTAGTCGGTCTGCCCGGCATATTACTCGCCATCATCCTGCGGCTTGTTGTTCACGAACCACCCAGGGGCATGGCTGAGGCAAGAGCCGACGTGCCACCATCTTCATTCATGACAGTGATGCGAGTACTGCGGTCTCGCCAATCGTTCCGGCATATTTCGCTGGCGTGCGCGCTACACGCTTTCGTAACCTACGGTCTCGCCAGTTTTATGCCGATCTTTCTGATCCGTGTACATGAAATGCCGATCGAACGAATTGGCCTGCTGTTTGGAATCTCTGCCGGATTCGGCGGCATGCTTGGCACCTATGCTGGCGGTTACTTATCCGACCTGTTTGCCAATCGTTACAACGATATGCGCTGGCATATTTTTGTGCCGCTAATTTCCACTCTGGCTGCAATTCCTTTCTACTGGTTCATACTGATCTTTATAGATACCGGTCCGGTCGCAGCACTGTCGTGGATAGTTCCTGCTGTCGTCGGCGGCATGTACCTCGGGCCCTGTATTTCCATGACTCATGGCATGGTCGGTTTGCGCATGCGCGCAATGGCTTCAGCCGTCCTGTTCTTAATATTGAACCTGATCGGTCTTGGCATCGGACCATGGGCGACCGGGCTTCTCAGTGACTTTTTGCGACCCGAGTTTGGCAATGAGTCTATTCGCTATGCGCTGGTTTGCATGGCTTTCGTGAATGTTTGGTGTGCTGCGCATTACTATATGGCCTCGCGCACGATAAGAGAGGACCTTGCCGCGGCGCCCGATTAGCGTTGGCGTTTACTGCAATTTCCTCCACACCCAATCGTACCGATCACCGTTCGGCAAGCTAAAAAATATCACCAGAAGCTCACCTTTTTCCTCAAACCCAAGCCGGGAAACAGTCCCGACCTCTTGCGGATTCTCCGATATGTCCCGGTACCAGACCAGCGTTTCCCCATCAACTTCGTAGCGCCCGGTGTGGCCATTAATATCCAGCCACTCCTGCAAATAGACGACCTGTTCAACCTGTGACAGGTCTTCGAATTTTTCGTTTGAATCGAGGATGCGTCGATCCGGATTCATTGTCATCATCGAGTAGTGGCCATGCGCCATGATCAGAAGTCCCTGGCGGTTTGCTGCTTCGGGTAACTCGCCCGTCCGTGTGTTGGTTAGCGACACGCGCTCGTAAGCGCCCTCCAGGTCGGCAAGTGCGATGCCCGGCAACCATGACTGGAGCAGTATTGCGCATATTATGATTTTCTTCATGATGATGGCCTGTTTTGCGGAATGACGATCTAAAAACATAGTGCGGCGTGAGCCAGATAGCGGCACAATCAGGCAGCCGCAAACTAAGGATAACAACAATGACTAAACGACTGGTGCTGGCACTTACCCTGATTTTTGTTGCCGGGAACGTTTTTGCCGATGCGAATATTTTGCCGATGCAGGAGCGAGCTGCTGTCATTGATCGATGGTTAACCACGCGCGTGCAAACCGTTCTGCCGAAACTGATGGAGCGCGCCGATATTGATATGTGGGTCATCATTTCACGTGAATACAACGAAGACCCGGTTATTCGTACGATGATTCCCGCAACGTGGCAATCGGCACGGCGTCGAACAATTCTTCTGATATACAACCCGGGCGACGGCCAGCCACTGGAGACCCTGGCAGTGGCACGATATGCGGTGGGTGATATGTTCGAAAAAGCCTGGGATAAAGAGCTCCACGGAGAGCAGTGGGCCCGGCTCGCAGACGTAATCAAAGAGCGAGACCCACGCCGGATCGGCCTGAACTATTCAGAAACCTTCGCCCTCGCGGATGGCATTTCACAAACCGAATACCGGCTCTTTCATGAAGCACTGGACCCGGGTTTGCATGACCGTGTGGTTTCGGCAGAAAAACTGGCCATTGGCTGGTTGGAGACGCGCACCAAAGAAGAAATGGCGGCGTATCAGAACATCGTTCGTATTGCACATGAGATTCTGGCGGAGGGTTTGTCCGAAAAGGTGATTCAACCTGGCGTCACAACGACCGGTGACGTCATATGGTGGTATCGCGATCGCATTCGTGAACTGAAGCTAACGACCTGGTTCCATCCGTCTGTTTCCATCGATCGTGCGGCGCAGCCTGAAGTGGATATGAAAGCGGCAATCTCTGCCCGGCACGACGATGAAGTCATTATTCCCGGGGATCTTTTGCACGTGGATTTCGGAATTACCTATCTGCGGCTTAATACTGACACGCAACAACATGCCTATGTACTGAAGCCGGGAGAAACTGAAGCACCTGCAGAATTGCGCGCAGCACTCGCCAGCGGCAACAGGCTACAGGACATATTGACTGATCAATTCATAACAGGTCGGACTGGCAATGAGATGCTAGCCAGCGCACTGGCAGTTGCGAAAGACGAGGGCATCACTGCATCAATTTATACGCACCCCATCGGTTATCACGGCCACGCAGCCGGGCCAACAATCGGTTTGTGGGATCAGCAGGGCGGGGTGCCAGGCCGTGGCGATTACCCGCTATTCCCCAACACCGCACACTCTATCGAGCTCTATGCCGAGACGGATGTCGAAAGCTGGGATAAAGCCGTGCGCATCAGCCTCGAGGAAGACGCCTTTTTCGACGGGGAAAAAACCTACTACATTGACGGCCGGCAAAGAGAGTTCCTGCTCATCCCGCGTGTTGCACCGCTGCAGTAAAAGGAAACTGGAATGAAGATCAAACTGATATGCGCAGTTGTTTCGTTGTTGCTGGCTCATGGTGCCGGTGCCGACATTCGTGAACTGGTACCTGAAGACGTTCTCAAACAGATCGCGGAGGAAACGTCCGGCGAGGCCGCGAAAAGAAACCTCGATACGATAACGTTGCAGCATCGTATGCGGGCGAGCAACCAGTTTGATGAAGCGACCCAACATATTCTTGACAGGTTGCAGCACTATGGTCTTGACGAGGTTGCTTTGTTGAAGTATCCCGCCGATGGCAAAACAATGTTCGGTACACAGAAATCCCGACTCGTGTGGGAGGTGCGTTTCGCTGAACTGTGGGAACTTAAGGATACAGATGGTGAGATCACACGGGATCGTCGGCTGGGTGACTGGGATTCCGTCCCGCTATCACTCGCTCAGGACAGTCTGTCTGGCGATGTAACTACGACACTGGTGGATATCGGTGCCGGAACCAGCGATGCCGACTACGCGGGCAAGAATGTAAAAGGAAAGCTGGTGCTGACATCAAGCCAGCCTGGAAGCGTCGTTGAACAAGCGGTCGGTGAACTCGGTGCGGCGGGCATTATTTCCTATGCACCAAACCAGAAGTCGGCCTGGTGGAAGGAAGATGATCGACTGGTCCGTTGGGGCCACCTCAGCAGCTTTCCGCAAACGAAATCATTCGGTTTTATGATTTCCCTGGGCGAGGCAAGGAAATTGCAGCAGCGCCTGGCGAGTGGCGAAGAGATACTTTTTCAAGCCAGGGTTGATGCCAGTCACGAAGTCGGCAACTACGGTTTTGCAACTGCAGCGATAAAGGGCACGGATCGGGCCAGTGAGGATATACACCTGACCTGTCACCTTGATCATCCACGGCCGGGTGCCAACGATAATGCGTCAGGCTGTGTTTCGATCCTCGAGACTGCGCGGACGCTCAATGCACTGGTCAAAAACGGCATCTTGCCAAGGCCGTCACGCACAATTCGGTTCTTGTGGCCGGCCGAGATCGAGGGCAGCATCATTTACTTGTCGCAACACCCCGATGTATCACGAATAAAGGCCAACATTCATATGGACATGGTCGGTGGCGGCCCGGTCACCAAATCGATTTTTCGTATTTCCGGCGGGCCAATCAGCGTGCCTTCGTTCATTAGTGATCTCGGTCACGAGATTGGCAATTTCGTCAATGAAGAGACGGACGATTTCGCCAGCGGCGCCGCGGTCGAGTTCCCTCTAAACGCGGCGGAAGGCGGCAAGGAGCCATTGGGCGCATTGATGGAAGGACTCGACATGGGTAGCGATCACGATGTCTTTTTTGAAGGTACCTGGCGAATCCCGGGTTTGTACCTGCACGACTGGCCGGACCGATACATCCACACTAACTATGATCTCGCAGCCAACATCGATCCGACCAAACTAAAACGCGCCGCGTTTATCGGCGCGGTTAGTGCCTGGTACCTGGCCAATATGTCCGACGATGATGTGCCAGGTGTTTTGACGATGCTGGAGAGAAATGCGCTGGCAAGAACTTCCCGGTTACTCGAACGTCGACTGCAGTTGAGTCCGACTGATGCAGCAGCTACAGCCGATGTGCACTTCAACGTTGAACGGCGCAAGGTCCACAGCGTCGAGCATTTTGCGACCTTGTCAGAGGATGACCATGTAGCGGCGATGGAGTTTCTCGCAGAATTGCAAACGCTGATTGCAGCACCTGAGGCGACCTCTGATGCTGAGCGGAATGCAACAATTTATGAACGCAATTCTGATATTCAGGGGCCCATGGGTGCTTTTGGCTATTCTTATTTGAGCGACAAATACGGTGAGGAAAAGCGCGCCGAATTACGCTTGCGAAAATTCACCGGTGCGCATGGCAATGCCGGACAATATGTTTACGAAGCACTCAATTTTGTCGACGGACAACGAACCGTAAGCGACATCCGGGACTGGTTGACGACTGAGCTGGGGCCGGTGCCGCTTGAGTATGTTGAAGAGTATCTTAAGGCGCTTGAGTCAATCGACGTGATCCGAACAAAGAAATAACGTCAATATGTTGTAGGAGCCCGCCTAGCGGGCGAGTTCGCCAATGATAACGAACACGCATTCGAGCGGTCGCAGTGAATTGATCTTGGGTGGTATAGCCAGAAAATAGCGAACTCGCCCGCTGGGCGGGCTCCTACATAGGGTCCGACCGAATAGAGTTACAACAAAAATGTTTTTTATATATCTACTGATACTTGTTGCCGGCCTTATCGGTTTGATGGCTGTATTCCCGCAAGCAACCGCAAAACTGGCCGTCAACGCAGATCGATCCAGAAGTGGCTTGAGTTACAAAACCGTGGCGATCGGTGACGAGACATGGCACTACCTGGAAGGTGGCCCGAAGGACGCTGCACTAGTGTTTCTATTACACGATTTTGGTGGCAACAAAGACAACTGGACGAGATTCTCAAAATGCTTGACCGGCAGTTATCGGGTGATGGCCCCCGACCTGCCTGGAATCGGCGGCGCATTACCTGCGGTTTGTGGAGAATAGCCAAGCGTGCGAAAGATAATCCGAATTTCAGTTTTCGCGATCGTATTTGCTGTATCGAGCTCAGCTAGCGGGCAGACGACGAGCCCCCGATCGAATTCTGTTGCTGATGTCTTTTTATCCAGAGGCATTATCGCAACATTTGTTGTTGCATCGTCGAATAGCGGTGTGACTCATGTTTACAATGAAACGCGTTCGATTGAGCGTTTCTCACCAGCGTCGACATTCAAGATTCCGAATACGCTCATCGCGCTTGATACGCATGTCGTTGACTCTAAAGACACGGTTTTCAATTGGGATGGCACAGACAAAGGGTTGCCGCAGTGGAATTCAGACCAAACCCTGGCAACAGCTCTCAAGGTTTCCTGTGTCTGGTGCTACCAGGAAATAGCCAGGGAGGTTGGTAGCGAGAAATATGAATCCCTACTTGCTCAAATCGCTTATGGCAATCATTCCACTGGGAGACATGTGGATCTGTTCTGGCTAAACGGGGACTTGTTGATTTCTGCGGATGAGCAAATAGCGTTTCTGCAGAAGTTATATAACTATGAGCTACCGTTTCTCGACGAGCATGTTGATGTACTTAAAGAAATCATGCTGGTTGAGAAGAGCGCCGAGTATTCGCTGTATGCGAAAACCGGATGGGCTACCACGACACCGCAGGTCGCCTGGTACGTTGGATTTGTTGAAAGCGAAACGCAGACATGGTTTTTTGCGATGAACATGCAGGTGGACAGGAAAGAACAGGTCGGCCTGCAAAAAGAATTGACCATCGCGTCCCTGCAAGCGCTTGGAATAATCTGATCGACTGCCGCAAGAGTATCGGCATGTGATATTTTCGATTTTCCATAAGCCGAAGTTATTTGCGGTTTCAGTTTTAATTCAATAGTATCGCGCCGCTCCCGATCAGATCACTCGATAGTTCGGGATTTTTTATGGCAAAGACAGGAAGATTTTCGTGAAAAATACAATCATTTTGGCCGTACTTGCTTTGTGGCTTGGGGCTTGCGCATCGAATCAATCCACCCAGTCTACAGATGAAAAATCGGCAAATACCGGCATGCCAGAGGGCAAAAAGAAGGTGTGTAAGCACGAAAGAAACTCCGGCGGTGGCTCGCGTTTGAAGCGCGTTTGCCATTACGTCGATGTCGATGCCGACGCCGAGGAGATCTAGCAGTCCGCTAAATTAGCCGTCCATGGCGCTTTCAACGTCGTTTTTCGACACGCGCTGATCTTGCAGGGCCCGCAAATTCAGCGGCTAAAAGCCGCTGAATATTGCCAATTCGCTTAAAACCGCGATGCAGTAATCCATACGTCCATACGCGCGGTACTTGCAGCAAAATCCTGCTCAACTGCTGCATCTGTTTTTCCCTGCGCTTCGAGCGCCGATTTCAAACCGTACAGCGACCAGACATCATGTGGATGGTCCTTCAATTCGACCCGGTACTCGCGCTCCGCATCTGCGTATTGGCCTGCCTCAATCAGAGCAGCACCTAGCCAGTGGCGTGCTGCGAAAGGCATTGGCTCAGGCTCGTCATAACCCATCTGGTCTTCAAACGCCGTTGCTTTGCGGAACGACGCGATCGCAGCATCAAGATCGCCATTGCCACGCTCTATCTCTCCCGCAAGAATATTGCCCAGTGTTCCAATAATCTGGCCACCCGGGTGGAAGCGAAATTTTGCCTCTGTTGTTTCGGCAAGCGCTATCAGATTTTGCGCAGTCTCATTGGCAAAATCAGCGTCTCCTTCACGAAGATTCGCGTAACCGACAGCGAAATCCCACATTGCTGCATGTACCTCATCTTTCGGCCGATCGGTCAGGCCGACGACTTCGTCAAAACGGCCAAAGCGAATCAGTGTCAGCGCTTCGTAAAGCGCACTGTCGGCAATCTTGCGGTAGTCCTTGCCGGCCTGCGTGGCGACAGCACCCTGACCGTCGTACGAGGCAGCAAACAACAACATGTGCAGGTTATGCGCCGGAGCGTAAGAGAAGCCCTGATTTTCCGCGGCCATAAGATCTGAATGGCGGGCGGCCGTGTTGGCGCGCACCGATTTGCCCCAGTAGCCGACCTCATTCCAGGTATGCGAGGGCATGTGCTGAATATGACTGGAAACAGGAATTGCTGCACCGAGGTATTCCGCACAGGGCAGTGCCAGGCCAGGATCCTGGCTGGACTCAGTGGCATGAATATACAAATGACAAGCACCCGGATGTGTGATTTCTTCTTCGAGAACGTTGGTCAGGACGCCATGTAATCGAATCAGGTCGGGGTCCGCGAGATCACGGTAACCGCGCCGTTCTTCGAGCAAAAATAACGATACTGCATAGACGACGGCAACATCGTGGTGATCCGGGTATTTCTCATACACCAGCGCCATCTCACGTGAAAATGCCTCATCGTCGTTGCGACGATTGTCGGGATCATAATTATCCGGATAACGAACTTGCGCGGCCATAATCAGGTCACGCTCGACCTCTGTCGCATTGCCGGCCAGTGCCGCCGCTTTCCTGATAGCTTCGTGCGCATACGGCCCTTTCTCCGCGGTCATGCCGCCATTCAGGAAAGAGCCAAGGGCAAATGCTTCGCCCCAGTAGCACATTGCACATTCCGGATCGGCCAGGCGCGCCTCGCGGAAACTTCGTGCCGCGTCGTCCACGCCATAGGCATAGCGTAGCTGCAGGCCCTGATCGAAATATTGCTGCGCTTGGACACTGTCAGTCGTTATCTTCCAGGAGTGTGGCCCCAGCGCAGAAGGGATATAAGCTATGGGTTGCTGAAATGCAGGAGTTTCATCAGTTGCAGCGTTGTTTGATTCTGATCCGGTTGCGCAGGCTGTAAGGCATAGGCAAACACTGACAATCATCAGGTAGTTTTTCATAGTCGTTTCGCTTTTAGTCTGTTAATTAGATTGTTTTTCGATCAGGTCGTCGATGACATTTTCAGGATAACTCAGCAACCGGCCAAATCGCCGCGCAATTTTTTCCCTGGCCACTCCTCTGTATTTTCCTGCAGCAGCCAAAGCCGCCCTTTCTTTTTTTAGTGCCAGGTATTCATCAATCGTATCGCCAGTGTAGATGAGTAGTACATCTTTGCCGAGTGCTACATCAGCAGGATAAAGATCAGTAACGATCAGGTCTGTTTCCCGCCACATCTGCACATCGTTGCGCTTCGCAATCACCAATGCGTCGTCCATCATCGCATCCATCTCTGCGGGCGACATGACTTCGCTCAAGGCCAGTTTTTTCACGCCAAGTTTGACGACCTCAGAGAAGCCTCCAAGAATGCCGAGATTATAGGACCTCTGATCTATGTCTTGTGCGATCGCAGTGGCCGATAGCATTGCCGACAGGAATATGCTCGCGAGTGTTGTCTTGATATTACCGCTCCCCCAATTCTGGACGGGGCATAGCCTACCTGATTGAACCGCTGGCGTGCAGTCCTTCGCCCATAATGTGTAAAGAATGTTATTCTCGCCGCGATCCGGAAGGCGAGCGTAATGTGATGACAGACAGCATGAAAAGGACGGCAGGCGTAATGGGCGGCATGGGCCCGGACGCAACCGTCGATTTTATGGCCAAAGTAATTGCACTGACGGATTCGCAGCGAGATCAGGACCATATCCATATGATCGTCGACCATGATCCCACGGTGCCCAATCGCCAGGCGGCTATTCATGGTGAGGATCCTGTTGTTGCTATACGATTGGCGGCGATGGCGAAACGATTGCAGGACGCTGGTGCCGATTTTTTGGTCATGGTCTGCAATACTGCGCATGTTTTTCTCGATAGCATACAAGCGGCAATCAGCATTCCATTTATCAGTATCATTGATGAGTCCGTCCGGGAAATCGAGAATGTATGTCCGGATGCAAAGACGGTTGGCCTCATGGCAACGGATGGCTGTCTTGATACCGGTATATACCAGCGAGCTGTAGAATCATCGGGACGAAAGCCACTGCTGCCCGATGGCGACGAATTGAGCAGGTTGATGGACCTTATTCATGCCGTTAAGGCGGGAGATAAATCTGCAAAGATAGCCAGTGGCATGGAATCTGTCGCGCAAAGGCTGGTCAACAAAGGTGCGGATGTTCTGATCGCGGGATGTACTGAAATTCCGATTGTTTTCGACGGCCATGAATTTTCTGTGCCGGTTGTTGCATCAACAAATGTTTTAGCACGACGAACTGTAGAGCTGGCGAAAGGAATTACACCGCTTTCGCCAGGAACATCATAATTACCACGTAGAGGAACTAAAGTGCTGTTATCACGTTTTCCGCGAGTTTCACTCGCACATTTACCCACCCCGCTCGAATACATGCCGCGCATCAGCAAACACCTGGGTGGGCCGAAAATTTACGTCAAGAGAGACGACTGTACAGGTCTCGGGACGGGCGGCAACAAGACGCGCAAGCTCGAATTCCTGATGGCGGACGCGCTGCAAAAAGAGGCTGACGTCATCATTACCCAGGGCGCAGTGCAATCCAATCATGCAAGGCAGACGGCGGCAGCGGCCTGCAAACTTGGCATGGCTTGTGAACTGGTGTTTGAAAAACGGGTTACAGATGCAAGCGACCCGTATCTCAACTCGGGTAACGTGCTGCTGGACAGAATGTTCGGTGCGAACATAAGGGATGTCGATAAAGGCACCGATATGAACGCGGCCATGGAGGAGGTTGCGGAAGAACTTCGTAGCAATGGCAAAACGCCATATATTATTCCTGGCGGTGGTTCGAACAAGATCGGCGCACTCGGCTACGTTGATTGTGCTCTCGAGATCATGTCGCAGGCGAACAGAGACGGGATAATGATCGACCACATCGTTCACGCGACCGGCAGTGCCGGGACTCAGGCCGGGCTGGTGGTTGGGCTCAAGGCGACTCATGCCGGCATTCCGTTGCTCGGCATAGGTGTAAATGCGCCGCAGGAAATACAGGAAGAAAAAGTTTACCAGCTGGCGATGGAAACAGCTGATTTTGTCGGTGCGCCTGATGTTGTAATGCGCGCGGACGTTGTTGCTAATTGCGATTATGTAGGGGGTGGATACGGCGTCCCGACCACGGAAATGAATGATGCCGTGATGTTGTTTGCCCAACTCGAGGGTTTGTTATTTGACCCGGTTTATAGCGGCAAGGGGCTGGCCGGCATGATCGACCTGATTGGCAGCGGATTCTTCTCGGGCGCTGACAATATCGTCTTTATCCATACGGGCGGCAGCGCCGGACTGTTTGGTTACAGTGATCAGTTGAATACGGGCGGATAATTCAACTGGCTTTGTTGCGCAAGGCGATCCATCTGGACGAATTGAGCCGTCAAATACCTGCCGGTAGCGAACTGCACGTATTGATTCCTGTCTGATCCACATTAGACTTGCAGGCCGTTTTGTCAGTTATGTGTATGCATTGGTTGCGGTGGCAACTAATTGGGGAAAACTCGAGTGAGAAAAATATCGGCTCGCATTCGTATGCGTTCTATCCTTATGTGCGGATTGGGGACCCTGTTTCTAAGCGCGCAGGGATTTGCGCAGACCGCTGACCTCGGGCCACGACCAGTAGCTCGTGCACAGTCGTTATCTGTTGAGCCAGTCGTCGACGGAAATGTGCTTGATGATCCTGCCTGGCAGGGTGCTGAGCCGATCACCGGCTTTCGCCAGATTCAACCAAATGCTGGTCAACCAGCGAGCCAGAGAACAGAAGTGTTTGTCGGCTTTACCGCGACTGCCTTGCATATTGCCGTCGTCGCCTATGACGATAATCCTCTGGATATTATTACGACGGATACCCGGCGCGATTCGTCGCTCGACGACACTGATAGTTTTCGCGTAATTATTGACGGCCTCATGGATCGCCAGAACGGCTATGTTTTCGGCACCAACTCGGCAGGGATGGAGTTTGATGGCCAGGTATCGAGAGAAGGTGCCGGCCAGTTTATTCCCGGCGGTGCCGACGGTTTGAATCTGAACTGGGACGCACCGTGGGTCGTAAAGGCTGCCATTTCTGATATCGGCTGGAGCGCGGAGATGGAAATCCCGTTCACATCGCTACGCTATGGTAGCGGTGACGAGCAGACCTGGGGTTTCAATTTCGAACGTAGAATTCGCCGCAATAACGAGATCGCATTCTGGGCGCCTTTGTCACAAGAACGTAATCTTTACCGGGTTTCCGAAGCGGGTTCAATTGAAGGCATTGGCACGCCGCCGCAACGCAACCTGCAAATTACACCTTATGTGCTTGGCAGAGCCCGCGACGGTGGCGATCTGCCAAGCTCGGACACGGATGAAGAGGTCGGGCTTGACCTGAAGTACTCGATCACGCCAAGTCTTACCTTAGACGCTACGATAAATACGGACTTTGCCCAGGTCGAGGTAGATGATCAGCAGGTGAACCTCGATCGCTTCAGCTTGTTTTTTCCGGAAAAGCGACCGTTTTTCCTGGAAAACGCCGGGCAATTTACGGTTGGCAATCCGCGTGAGGCAGAGTTATTTTTCAGTCGCCGTATCGGTATTGAGGACGATTCGCCGGTTCCGATCATTGGCGGTGCCCGCGTGTCAGGAAAGATTGGGGCCAGGACGAACGTTGGCTTTCTGTACATGGCCTCGGATGACGTGGCCGGCGTCTCTTCACAGAACAATTTTATGGTTGCGAGAGTCAACCAGGAACTGGCGAACCGATCATCGATCGGTTTCCTGATTGCGGACCGTCAGGGAGATGGCAGCCTGCTGGACAATGGTGACGATGACCAAAATCAAACTTACGCGATCGACGGTCGTTGGGGCGTTGGTGACAACCTCTTGTTTCAGGGTTGGGCGGCCAAGACAGAAACGCCAGGGCTGACCGGTAAAGATGACGCATTCTCCATCAAGGGTGACTACAACAATGCCGACTGGTCCGCAGGGCTCGGCTATACGGAACTGGGCGAAGATTTCAATCCCGAGGTAGGCTTCCTGTCGCGTGAGGGCTATCGAAAAGTTGATGGGCGGATATTGCGCCGCATTCGACCTGACAATTTTTTGGGATTGTTCGAGATTCGCCCGCACATTTCCTATCGGGGATTCTGGGATTTTGATGGCTTCCAGGAGACCAGTTTTCTCCATCTGGATACTCACTGGGAGTTCCTGTCGAGTAGGGAAATTCACACCGGCGTTAATATCAAAACGGATGGGGTGAAAGAGGCATTTGATATAATTGACGGTGTGACGATTCAGCCCGGTACCTATGACGAGACCGAATTGCAGCTAATATTCATAGGCAACCAGTCAAAGCCCCTGAATTTTGGCCTGCGCACGACCTTCGGCGGCATCTTTGGTGGCGACAGAATTAGCCTGGCGCCAACGGTTAGATATCGCATTGGCGAAAAATTTACCTCCGAGCTCGCATACAACTACAACGACGTGGATATCCCAGTACAAGGCGGCGACTTCACAGCCAACCTCGCCCGCCTGAGACTGTCGTACTCGTTCACACCGAAAATGCTGTTACAGCTGCTGACGCAATACAACGAAGTGGATGACGTAATATCAACCAACCTGCGCTTTTCCTGGCTGCAATCGGCAAACACCGGCCTGTACCTGGTATACAACGAGATTGACGAGAGCGGCCTTGGCGCTCTACCGCGTGGCCGTGAATTTATTATCAAGTTTAGTCACATATTTGACGTATTAAGGTAGAAGTTCGTCCTTGTGGCTGGCGGCTCAGATGAGCTTGCCAGGCAGTGCGTCAGGCAATACTGTGGTGCACGAAATAAGGGGAGCTTTATGATCAATTCAACAATGTCAGCGTCCGGAAAGTTTCTGGCTGCTCTGCTTTTGTTCCTTGTCAGCATGGTCGTAGTTGCGGCCGATGATGCCCGGCCCCGAGCTCGGGATATCGGACTCGTCGTTGGAACTTTTCCGACCGGACCGCTGAATGCCATAACGGATGTAGCCGGTGTCAAAGTAGGTCATGCGACTGTAATTCGGGGTGATGATGTTCGTACCGGCGTTACCGCCATCATTCCCGGACCGGGAAATCTCTATACGCACCCAATTCCAGGTTGGATTCACGTAGGCAACGGTTACGGCAAACTGATAGGCGAGACCCAGGTAAGGGAGTTCGGCGAGCTTGAGACGCCGATTTTGCTGACTTGTACACTGTGTGTCTGGTCGGCTGCAAATGCCCTGAAGGAGTGGACTTACCTGCAACCTGGAATGGGTGAACATACGGTCAACCCGGTCGTTGGTGAAACCAACGACTCTCGTGTCAACAATATGTGGGCAGATCCAGTGCAACGGGAACAGGTATTCGAGGCGTTGGCGAATGCGAAGGGCGGCCCGGTTGAAGAGGGCAGCGTTGGAGCGGGGACCGGTACACAGGCTTTTGGCTGGAAGGGTGGTATCGGTACAAGTTCTCGCGTACTGCCTGACTCACTGGGCGGTTATACGGTCGGTGTCCTCGTACAGACTAACTATGGCGGAACGCTCACAATTAATGGGGCTCCGGTTGGTCGTGAGCTTGGCAAATACTCCTACAGAGAGCAGTTGGAAAACAAGGGCGCGGATGATCATCAGGAAGATGGGTCTATCATGATGGTTGTCGCAACCAATGCGCCACTGAATGCCCGTAGTCTCGATCGACTTGCGATGCGCGCGATAATGGGTCTTGCCCGGACCGGATCTTTTGCGAGCAATGGATCCGGCGACTATGTAATCGCTTTTTCGACGGACCCGAGCGTAAGGCGACCGCGCTTTAGCGAGGTTCCGTTCACATCTGATGCGCTGGTAAACGAGTCAATGTCGCCGTTGTTCGCCATTGCGGCAGAAGCGACGGAGGAGGCGATATACAATGCGATCTTCAAGGCGACGACAGTGACCAGTTCGCGCGGTACGCTTGAAGCGATACCCATTGAAGATCTCAAAAGAATTCTTGAAAAACACAAAGTGCTGGGTTGGGATGAGTCGTTGCATCCCTGACCCATAATTTTGTAAATTTGTTGTAGGAGCCCGCCCAGCGGGCGATCAGCGTTCACAAAAACCAAATGGAATTCGACGCGAGTTCTGCAGCAGAACGATGCTTTGCAAACATTGAAGGGCATGGCCTTCAATGTTTGTCGCCCGCTCGGCGGGCTCCTACGGGTTATTTACAGGTCCTTGTAGATTTCGCCGCCCTTCATCACGAAGCTCACCTGCTGCATGAGCGTAATATCATCCAGCGGGTTACCCGGCACAGCAATAATGTCTGCCTGTTTGCCAGGCTCGAGACGACCGTGCGTATCGCCAATTTCCAGGAAATCAGCTGCGACACTGGTTGCTGACTGAATCGCCTCCATCGGAGGCATGCCACCTTTTACCATCAAGGCAAACTCCTGCGCATTATCACCATGCGGCGAGACGCCTGTATCGGTCCCAAAAACTATCTTCACACCCGCTTCGTATGCCCTGGAGAAAGTATCCTCAATCAACGGGCCAATCGCTGCAGCTTTTGGTCGCACCAGTTCGGGAAAGAAGCCGTCAATTTTGGCCTTCTCTGCGACCCAGTTTCCGGCCATCACCGTCGGTACATAATAGGTGCCGTGCTCTTTCATCAGTTGCATGACTTCGTCCGTCATATAGGTGCCGTGCTCAATCGACGCAACGCCGGCAATTACCGCGCGCCGCATGCCCTCGGTGCCGTGCGCATGTGCTGCAACGCGTAGCCCGTAATCTTTCGCGGTATCGATAATCGCCGTCAATTCCTCCACCGTAAACTGCGGATTCTGGCCACTCTTGGCGACACTCAATACGCCACCGGTTGCGGTAATCTTGATCCAGTCCGCGCCATCTTTATATCTCTGGCGCACAGCTCTGCGTGCATCGTCGACACTATTTACGACGCCATCCTTCGGTGTTGGGTCTGCGCCAAAGTGTGCGGCCCAACCGTTAGTCGGGTCGCCATGGCCGCCGGTTGAGGAAATGGTCTTGGCAGCCGTGAAGATCTTCGGTCCAGGAACGTCACCGGCATCAATCGCTTTGCGCAGTGCAACGGTGACATTAAAGCCATCGCCAAGATTACGTACGACGGTGAAGCCGGCTTCGAGCGTGCGTTTCGCATACATTGCGGAATCGAATGCGTAGTCTGCCTCGTTAAGCGTAAATCGATTCAGATTGCTTCTCGCGGAGTACTGACCGGTGAGATGAACATGCATGTCCATCAATCCAGGCATGACGGTTTGCCCGGTCATGTCGATAACCGTGTCACCTGTACCCGGTGATGTATATCCGTCTTCGATCGCAGTAATCGTACTACCCGCTACGCGAATCGTAACTTCGCTGACGGCCCGGTCGGAGTCGCCGTCGATAAGTTGACCGGCATGGATGAGCGTGTCGGCGTTCGCTGAGCCGAGCGCGATAAGCAATCCGGCAAAAATTGTGATTAGACGTGTCATGTGATTGTTTCCAGTGAGTGCTGCGAATGGTTATGTGCGGCCGGGTTGTCCCGATCTGTGACAGATATTAGTCCAAAATCGAAGAATTTCAGTGTTTATGAGAAGATGCAGTATCGGCTGGCGCAATCAGGGGTGCGCCGGACAGCCACAAAACAATAATAAGGGGTAGCAAATGGCGGGTTCTGCAGGTTCAGGGGAGCAATGGTCGTCCCGGTGGGGTTTTCTTCTGGCGGCGGTGGGATTCGCTGTCGGCATGGGCAATATCTGGCGATTCCCCTACCAGCTTGGTGAAAATGGCGGTGCCGCATTCCTGATCATCTATCTCGCGTGCGCCTTCGGCATCGGCTTACCGCTACTCATCACAGAAATCTCGATCGGCCGGCGTGGCAAGGCAAGCGCTTCGCAGAGTTTGGTGAATGTTGCTGCTGAATGTGGTCGCAGCTCGGGCTGGGGCTGGGTCGGAACACTGGGTATCTGCTGCGCC
Source organism: uncultured Woeseiaceae bacterium (assembly GCA_964403695.1). Classification (GTDB taxonomy): domain Bacteria; phylum Pseudomonadota; class Gammaproteobacteria; order Steroidobacterales; family Woeseiaceae; genus SZUA-117. The sequence continues at coordinate 36,530 of CAYOHF010000014.1, forward strand.
TTTGTGATTCTTTCTTACTACACGGTGCTTTCCGGCTGGACGCTGGACTATTTCGTAAAGGCCGCGACCGGCGTATTCGCGGGCGCTGATGCCGATGCAACCGGCGCGATGTTCAGCGAATTGCTGGGCAGCCCGGCCAAATTGATATTCTGGAACACGCTCGTACATATCCTGATCATCCTCATTATCCGCCAGGGCGTGCAAGCGGGAATCGAACGAGCCGTCAAGATCCTGATGCCCGCCTTATTCGGTGCAATTCTGGTCATGGTGTTCTATGGCATGTTTGCCGGCGACATGGCGTCCACACTTCGCTTTCTTCTCGAACCCGATTTTTCAAAAATAACGTTTGGAATTGTCATGAAGGCGATCGGACAGGCATTTTTCTCGATTGGTATCGGCATGGGATCCCTGATTGTGTTCGGCTCTTATATGCCCAAGGACTTTTCGATCCCGCGTTCGGCGACATACGTGATCCTGATGGATACCGGTGTCGCGGTCCTCGCCGGTTTCGCGATATTCCCACTCGTCTTCCAATACGGCCTGAACCCGGGTGCCGGCGCGGGGCTCGTATTCCAGACGCTGCCACTGGCGTTCGGCCAGATGCCGGGTGGCCAGGTGTTTGGGGCCATCTTTTTCGTCCTGCTTATCTCCGCGGCATTGTCATCATGCATCGGTCTGGCGGAAGGTGTGGTCAACTGGGTGGACGAACATCTCAACATTCCACGCAAGCGGGGCGTCCTTTGGGTCGCCGGCGCTGGATGGGTGCTCGGTATAGCATCCATACTCGGATTCAGCACGTGGAAAGATGTGCGCCTGCTCGAATTCATTCCCTCGTACAAGGGGCTGGATATATTCGATACGCTCGACACCCTTGCTGCGAACAACCTGTTGCTGATTGGCGGTGCATTTTTGGCGATCTTCTTCGGTTGGTTAGTACCCAAGGCGTTGAAGCTGGAAGAGATCAATGTCAAAGACGGACTGTTTTTCGGTTTCTGGCGATTCATGATTCGTTTCATAATTCCACCAATCCTGATCGTTACCCTGGTCATGGGAATTACCGAAGCGGGATAGTCTTGCGCTATTTCATGATTACACTGCTCATCTGGGCCGCCGCATCGGTGGCTCAGGATCGCCCGACGATGGCCGGCGTGCTCGATGCTTCTCAAGATACAGACTGGCGAAGTCTCGATCCTGACAACACGCTGTATATGCAACTGAGTGATGGCCTCGTTGTATTTGAACTAGCGCCAAAATTTGCTCCGGCGCATGTTGCCAACATCCGCAAGCTGGTTGGCAACCGTTACTTCGACGGCCTGGCTATTATCCGTTCGCAGGATAACTACGTGGTGCAATGGGGCGATGTGAATGCTGGCACCGACGCGGCGAAACCACAGGGAAATGCGTTGGCATCGCTTGAGCTTGAGCCCTACCGTAGTGCGACAGGATTGCCATTCGTCACATTAGCCAGCGGTGATACTTACGCCGATGAAGTCGGCTTTTCCGATGGTTTTCCGGTGGCGAGAGACGATGCGGACGGCCGCGCATGGCTGACGCACTGTTATGGAATGCTCGGCGTTGGTCGCGCGAATTCGCCGCAGAGTGGCAATGGTGCGGAGTTATATGTTGTAACCGGTCATGCGCCGCGACACCTCGATCGCAATGTAACGCTTGTCGGGCGCGTCGTGCACGGAATCGAGCACCTGACTACGTTGCCGCGAGGCACCGGCCCATTGGGATTTTATGAAGATGAGGCGGAGTACGTGCCGATAGTGTCGATTCGTTTTGGCAATGAGTTGGCGGAAGATGAGCGGCTCGCGGTAGAGCTATTGCGAACTGACACCGACACGTTTCAGGCGTTGATAGAAGCACGCCGGTATCGCGCCGAAGAATGGTTTGTTGATCCGGCGGAACGAATCGGGTTGTGTAATGTTCCTTTGCCAACAAGGCCCGTAAATTAAGCGGTCGTTTTCGGCTATGACGTAGCGCAATCGCGGCAGGATGCCGCTCCCACGAGCTCCGCGCAGTTGCCGTGGGAGCGGCATCCTGCCGCGATTGCCTGCGCTGGCATTGACGCGATTCAAGTCGGTAGATCGCAGGGTGGTAGTGAGCCGGAACCCGGTATTTATCCGCCGGATTTAATAACCAGCATTTTGTCGATCTGCATATCGTTTATCGTATGTGGAATGCCGCCAACGCCCAGACCCGACTCACGCAACCCGGCGAAAGGCATAACATCGTCACGAAACGCCGTGTGGTCATTGATCATGACAGCCGATGCGTCAATCTGTGCGGCGGTATGCATGAGCTGATCAATGTCATTGCCGAAAACAGCCGCCTGAAAGGCAACTGGCAAAGAATTAGCGGTAGTGATTGCCTCGTCGACGTCGTCGTATGCATAGACACAGACCACGGGGCCAAAAATCTCCATCGTACTGACCTTCGAATCGGTCGAAGGGTCAAGCAATACGGTTGGTGCATAACAGTGATTTGCCAGTCGTTCGCCGCCACACAGCAATTCAGCACCAGCTGACACCGCTTCTGTCACCCATTCGGCAACCCGGTCTACCTCCGCTTCGCGAATCAATGGCCCAACCTCGGTTGTGTCGCTGCTTGGATCGCCAACCACCAGAGCCTCTGCACCAATTGCCAGAGCATCGGCAAATTGACGTGCCATTTTCCGCGGCACAAAAACACGTTGTACCGATACACACACCTGGCCTGCGTGGTAGAAGCCACCTTTGAGGACAGACGCGACAGTTGCGTCGAAATCAAAATCGTTTAACAAGATGGCCGGTGCGGCGCCACCATGTTCCAGCGCACAGCGAGTACCGGGTGCCAGTTTGCTGCGCAACATCCAGCCGATTTTTGCACTGCCGATGAAACTGAAAAAGCCAACGCGCTTATCGGTAACGAGCGCTTGTGCAGTTGCGTTGCTGTCGGTGACAATGGCCTGGCACCAGGCCGGAGGCAATCCGGCTTCATGCAGCAATTTTACAAATCTTAAACATGAAAGCGGCGTATCAGCGGCGGGCTTGACGATAACCGGGCAGCCTGTCGCAATTGCCGGCGTTACCTGGTGCACGATTAAATTCAATGGATGGTTGAACGCGCTGACCGCAACCACAACCCCAATGGGTTCCTTTTGTGTGAACGCTACGCGCCCCGAAGTAGCCCGGGTGGTCGCAATGGGAACAACTTCACCTGCGTGCGCGCGTATCGACTCGATGCAAAGCCTGACTCCATCAATAGCTCTTGTGACTTCAACCATTGAATCTGCCAGTGGTTTGCCGCCTTCGCTGGCAGCGAGTATCGCCAGTTCGTTCTGTTGCGATTCCATTAGCAAGATGGTGCGTTCAAGAATTGCCAGTCTTTCCGGTTTCGCTATCCAATTGCTACGGTCCCGAAACAGAGAATATGCGGCTGTCAGCGCCGCCTCTACATGGTCAGCGCCACCGGTGCTGACTGTTGCCAGCAAGCTGTCGTCATACGGTGACGTGACCTCAGTCGATCCTGCCGGTGGCAAGTCGCTGGCGACCATCATTTGACCTAGTTCGACCACGATATTTCGCCAAGCTTCTTCGTTAGCAACAGGTTTTCACGATAGTCGACAGGCATTACAACCAGGCTCGGGCCTTCCTCCTCGAACGCTTTGTCCAGCGTACCGGCAAAATCCTCACTGTTTGACACGTAGTGACCGTGCCAGCCAAATGCTGACGCCAGTTGATTCCAGTCAGGGTTGCCGAAAGCCAGGTCGGTATGGCTGCCAAAATGCGTTTCCTGTTTCCACGCGATCAGGCCATAGGCATGGTCCTCCCACACCAACGCAACGATATTGCTACCGAGGCGCTTCGCTGTTTCCATTTCCTGCAAATTCATCAGGAACCCGGCGTCGCCGGAGAGTGCGAGAATGCGTCGCTCGGGATGCACAATGCTGGCGGCAATGGCGCCCGGAAACGCGAATCCCATCGAGCAAAAACCGTTCGGGATCAGGCAGGTATTCGGTTCGTGGCACTGATAATGCCTGGCGATCCACATTTTGTGAGCGCCAACGTCTGAAAGCAGAATATCGTTCGGTCCCATGACTTGCCGCACATCCCAGATCGCTTTTTGCGGACGAATTGAGCCTTCGGTTTTGTCATCCTTGTATTCTGCGAAATCCTCTGCCATCTCAGCACGGGCTTTATGCTGATTCTTGAAATCGAATTGCATGGCAGTAGAAGACGCTGCCCGTTCATTAAACATCCACAGGGTATGCGCCAGATCGCCGATCAATTCCGCCTCAGGGTTGTAGTGCGCATCAATTTCTGCGGCAAGAAAATCGGCATGGATAATCTTCTTATCACCCTGCGGATTCCACAACAACGGATGGTATTCGACCATGTCAAATCCAAACGTGATGATAAGGTCAGCATCATCGATTGCCAGCGCGACCCGGTCCTTGCTGCCAAGTCCGACGGTGTAGAGGCAATAGTCAGCATCCATGTCGACACAGCCCTTGGCCATGAAGGTACTTATCACGCCGATTCCTGTTTGCTCACAGAATTTTCTTAATTGCTCGCTCGCGCGCCTGCGAATGCTGCCATTGCCGGCAATGATAACGGGCCGTTTGGCCTGTTCAAGCATGGCAAAGGCATGGTCGACGATCTTTTCATCAGCGACCGGGCGACGAAAACGGCGTGGTGTGATTGGAACTTCACTGGTTTCCATGCTGGCAACATCTTCTGGTAATTCGAGGTGCACAGCGCCTGGTTTTTCCGTGCGGGCAACACGTACCGCTTTGCGTACGATCTCCGGAATGGTGTCCGGGTTAAGGATGGTCGCCGCCCACTTCGTAACCGGCTTGAACATACTGACCACATCCATAATCTGATGCGACTCTTTATGTAATCGATCCGTTGAACCCTGGCCGGTGAGTACCAGCATTGGTGCGCGGTCCATATTGGAGTTCGCGACGCCTGTGATCAGGTTAGTAGCGCCAGGACCGAGGGTACCGAGACAGCCGGCCGGGTTGCCTGTCAGGCGACCGTAAGCCTCGGCCATAAATGCTGCACCCTGCTCGTGCCGGGTCAGAACAAAGCGAATCTTTTTTGATTTTTCCAGCGACATCATGAAGTCGGCATTCTCTTCGCCGGGTACGCCGAAAATATACTCGATGCCCTCTTCCTCGAGGCACTGAACGAACAGGTCGGATGCTTTCATAATTTTTTCCAATTTGTTGTCTGCGTTGTTGACCGGGCGAAGCCTCGAATTGTTACATTTTTGTGCGTTCCTGATCGGCCCGAATCGCGACCGTTATTGGTGCAGCTGCACAACATTGTGCGTAGGGCTGGTCTGTACAGAGGCATTCCGGGACCGCCGCGACGATCATAGTGAACTCGCCTGGATTCGCAAAACACCCTGTAAAATCAATGTCGTGGAAAGCGCGCTGCATCACCTCGGCAATGCCGGTCGCTGACTACACTCTATGGCTGACGTTATGTCCGAATACAAGGTCTATTATGTCAAATACGAGCACGTCTAAATCTGTTCAGGAAAAAATGACGATCACGCTGCTGGTCGTCGTGACGGCATTGGCGCTATTGATTTTCAATCTCAGTCAACTGGCTGCTCAAGTGGCTGTCCAGATGCAAAAGCACCATACAGGATGGCACCCCAAGCGGCATTCGGATCCTTCAAAAGAGTGGGTCATCGAGGGTGTACGTACGTCATGGGGCGTAGTCGATTTACCGGGACGCCCATACGCGTTGGCCGTTATGGGAAATTATGGTGAGACTGACGAAATTGCGGAAAAGATAGAGGCCATCGCACGCTTGAGCCATTGGTATTTCTCGAGGCTTGCAGGAGCCACGGAATACGGAACCCGTGTTCCGCTTGAGTTACTGGAAGCGGCAGAATAACGTGGCTGCACGAATTCAGGAAAGCACATGAAACAGGGTGTCCATGACCAATGCCCGAGAGTGGGTACAACGCGTTAATTGCCATATCTTAGACGTCGCAGCCAATATTGGCGCGCGTTGCGAAGTTCTTTTGGGGTCATACCGCTACCGTTTTGTAGCTATGCAGAACAAGAATCGCCTTGCTGTATAGGCGGGCACTTTACATCACCGTAGGAGCAATACACGCAACAATCACCTGCGTGAACCGCCCCGACTTTCCCGGAGGTTCTATTCTTGGAGAGGATGGATTGATAAATAAAGGGAAACGATATTCCCCGGAGTTTCGGGAGGGAGCGGTGCGGTTGGTTGATTTTTCATCCAACAATTACGATCGATCGACACTTAAACTTGTCAAAACCGCTTCGAGTGCTTGTTCAATATTGTTACGCCATAACAATCTACTATTGTTCATATGAGTAGGTCGGACCAATTTCTAGAAACGACACCAAGTACAACGTTTTCTATCGCGTCAGACATTGTAGTGGTGACGTGTTGGTGAACCGAATCATATACAATCTTTCTGTCACACCACTCCCCTGTGAGAGAGGCCCCCGATTCACGGCATGGAGATTGATATGATCAACCGCAATCCCTTACGACTGCACGCCATTCTCCTCAGCCTGCTTCTGCTGCCGCTGCTCTCGGCGTCCGCCGCTGCCAGTTACGCCTTCTATGTCGGTCGTAACCTGACTGCGGATGGCAGCGTCTTGATCGGCGGTACCGGTGAGGAGCCGTCCAGCCACTGGCTAGAGATTGTCCCGCGCCGGACCCATGTAGCCGGGTCGCAAATCACCGTGGGTGCCACCGAGCGAGCCAGGCTGCCTGGGAGGCTGTCGCAGATCCCGCAAGTTGACGAGACGCTCCGCTACATCACCATGAACTACTCCAGCTTTGCAGGCTTTCCGGCACCGATTACCAATGGCGGGCTCAACGAGCACCAAGTCGCTGTCCGCGACGTTTGGTCCCCCTCGCGTGAAGAACTCCGCGAAATGACGCCTCCGAATCAAACCGGTCCCAATTACAGCGACCTGGCGCGCGTCGCGCTGGAGCGTGCACGGACGGCGCAAGACGCCGTGGAGATCATCGGTAATCTAATCGATACCTACGGCTACACCACCTACGGCGGCAACTCGCACCTTATCGCCGATCCACAGGAAGGCTGGGTGATAATCTCGTTCGCTGGCGGCCAGGGCCTGTGGGTCGCCGAACGTCTCGGACCGGACGAGGTACGAGTGAACTACCCAGGTTACATTGGCGACGTGCCCGCCGACTACAGGTCGCACCCTGACTTCATGGGGTCGGAGAACCTGATCTCGTTCGCCATCGAGCAGGGCTGGTACGAGCCGAATTCCGGCCGACTGTTCAACGTTGATCAGGTTTACGGCCTCGGCGGTATCATGCGCTCGCCCGGCACCAAATATCTCTCCCCAGCCGACATCGAGGCGGAGCTCCTGGCAATGGCGCCGGTTACCGTCGAGGAAATAATGGCCCTGGTACGTGACCCGAGGATTGCCGATGATCACGCTGGTTATGGCCAGGTCGCCCACCTGCGAGGCGACTTGCAGCATCCGGAGCTGGCGTTGCTTTGGGTTGCGCCCACCGGTTCGGTCACGGCACCGTTCCTGCCTTGGTGGATCGGTGTGAACGACGTGCCCCCTGAGTACGGCCAGCACCGTTACCTCACCACGAACGCAGATTCAACGTTCATCAATCCGGAATTCCAGCTCCAGGAAGCAACGGTGTTCGCCGGGCGGCTATTCAAGCGACTTATGTACTACACCTGTGCGTTCCCGGAAGAACAGCTTGAGCGCGTGCAATCTACCCTCACGGCCTTCGAGGCCGGCATGCTTGATGAGCGGCCGCGGATAGAGCGCCTCGCGGAGTTTGCCTATGCAACGGATCCCGAGCTCGGCCGTGAGCTACTCACCATTTACAGTCACGCGCGCGCAGCGCAGGCGCTGGAGCTTGGCCGCGGCCTTGTGGCCGGTATCGAGACAGAGGTTAAGGTACGCCATGGCATCCCGGTCTCGCCGACAGGGACAGACATCAACACAGGCGGCGTGGCGGTGCACTGCCTAGTCGGTGCCGATCCAGATCGTCCGAAGCAGTAAGCGCTGCGTTCTGCGGATCGCGCCATTCTCGCGCGCCCTGGTGTGTTGTAACGGGCTGTACTCTTTCGATCCACCCGGCCCGCAACCTTCTGAGCGATTCCCTCGCCGTAGCCGCCCCCTCTCTATGGCACTTTGTTCATTACGCAATGTTTGTTCGTTCCAGCAATAAGAACGGAATTTTCGACCGTGAAGTAATCAATGTTGCCATTCTAGACAGTCGGTTGACGCCAAAAATTTCACAAGCTCCTAGTCGATGAATACGTTCGGAAGGCTACTTGGCAACTATCCATGTTGCTTTGCCTCGTCTAATTGGCGTTGAATG
>CAYOHF010000015.1:0-10402 GCA_964403695.1 uncultured Woeseiaceae bacterium
AACCAGGGTTTTTCAACGAGCCGCTAAGATTTTTGCAACCATTCGAGTGCGGGTCCAACCGCGAAAAAGGACCCGGTGACGAGGGTTAGATCGTCTTTCCCGGCCCGGCTGTCTGCGATCTGCATAGCCTGCGATACATCGTCTGCAATAAGACACGGCTTCAAGCACTGATTGGCGATATCGCGTGCCAGTGTCGCGGCAGGTTTTCCTCTTGGACCCTCGACTGTGATCGCTATCCAGGTGTCCACCAGGCTGGTCAATGGCGCAATGATGCCCTGCACATCCTTGTCGGCCTGCATGCCGACGATCGCGGTAACGCTGCCCGGGACGGACACCGCTGCCAGCGATTCAGATAAAACGCGGGCCGAATCCGTATTGTGCGCAACGTCGAGCAGCCAGCGGCGGCGCTTGTCGATAAATTGAAAGCGACCCGGCAAGTGCAATGCACCGAATGCCGCGTCAATGTGCTCGGCATTCAGGAGCCTTTCCAGGCCAATTGCCTCAACCAGCGCGAGCACAGCCGCCGCATTTTGCAGCTGAACGTCACCCGCGAGCGCAGGTCTTTGCAAAGTCTCTATGTGGACGCGTTGCCCATGCCACGACCAGGTGTCGTCCGGCGTTGCATTTAGCGCGTAGTCGAAGTCAGTTGCGGCCTGCAGCAGATTGGCGCCAATTTCATTAGCGCAAGCCGGAATTGCTGCCGGCACGTTTTCAGAACCGAAAATAACCGCTTTCGACGCACGCATAATGCCGGCTTTTTCGCGCGCAATAGATTCGCGGTCGTCACCCAGCCAGGCGCAGTGATCCAGTGAAATATTGGTGATCAGGCTGGCATCAGGCTCTATCGCATTGACGGCGTCCAGTCTCCCGCCCATACCGACTTCCAGTATCAGTGTTTGCACCCCGGCGGTGGCGAAAGCGACCAACGCCGCGAGCGTGCCAAATTCGAAATAGGTTAGTGGGACATCCTCGCGCGCCGCCTCGACCGCGACGAATGCCGCAAGGATCTGTGCGTCGCTCGCTGCCTGTCCGTCGATGCGCATGCGCTCGTTGTAGCGCAACACGTGCGGCGATGTGTAACAGCCGGTTAGTGAACCGTCGACACGCAATAGCGCTTCGAGCATCGCCACACTGGAGCCTTTGCCGTTCGTGCCTGCAACATGAATGACCCGTGCCGGCCTGGGCAATGCCAGGCGCTGCAGAACATCATGCACCCGCTCAAGACCAAGGACGATCTCGCGCGGCGAAAGTGATTCCAGCCAGGGTAGCCAGTCATCAATGGCAATAAATGAACCGGTCGGGTTCACAGGGACAATCTGCCCGAAATCAGCTTGCGGGTTTGGGGCGATTGTCGAACTTCGCCAGCAAATCGGCAATTTCTTCACGCATCTTGCGACGATCGACGATCATGTCGATCGCCCCGTGATCGAGCAGGAATTCGCTACGCTGAAAACCTTCTGGAAGTTTTTGTCCGACGGTCTGTTCGATCACTCTCGGCCCGGCGAATCCGATCAACGCTTTTGGCTCAGCGATATTAATATCGCCCAACATAGCCAGGCTGGCAGATACGCCGCCGGTGGTTGGGTCCGTGAGCACCGAGATGTAGGGAACTTTCAGTTCTGACAATGTGGCAAGCGCTGCAGATGTCTTCGCCATTTGCAGCAAGGAAAACAAGGCTTCCTGCATGCGGGCGCCACCGCTGGCGGAAAAGGCAATCAACGGCACTTTGTTCTCCGCGCTATATTTTGCGGCGCGGGCAAATCGCTCACCGACGACTGAACCCATCGAGCCACCCATGAATGCAAACTCGAACGCACAGACAACAACCGGTCGTCCAATCAATTTGCCTTTTACGGCGACCAGCGCGTCCTTCTCGCCGGTCTTTTTTTGTGCCTGTGTAAGTCTGTCGCGATACCTTTTGCTATCCTTAAAGCGCAACGGATCCATCGGTTCAAGATTCGCCGCAATTTCTTCCTGGGAATCCGGGTCGAGGAAAAAATCGAGACGGGTCCGTGCACCGATGCGCATGTGGTAATCGCACTTCGGGCACACACTAAGATTGCGTTCCAGCTCGGCACGATAGAGTTGCGCGTCGCAGACGCTGCATTTTATCCACACGCCCTGTGGCACCGAGCGCGTTCGCTTCTCGGTACTGATGCGCGAGGGCATTAATTTTTCAAACCAGCTCATAGACTCGCATCATAAACGAAAAAATGAATGGAGAAAGCGAATCCCCGCAAGGGCCAAGAATCGCGCTCCCAAAAATTGTAGCCAACTCACCTTATTCGAAGCCCAAAAATCGTAGCAAAGGGTCGTAGGAGCCCGCCCAGCGGGCGACAAACATTCGCGTATTTTTGCGAATGTTTGCAAGGCACGAGCCCAGCACACCCGCTCAATAAACGGCACCTGCCAGGTTAAAGACAATCACGAAAACCAAGCCATGATCGCCCGCTGGGCGGGCTCCTACAATTCTAAATTGTTGGTCACGTATCTCTGTCATTGCAGGATCAGCGGCATCTGCCCGCGGCCCTCAGGTATATCGAAATGACCTGGATACTCGACATTGATAAGCGTCAGTCCATGCGGCGGTGCAGCAATGCCGGCACGCGTTCGATCTGCACCTTCGAGCACTGTCTTCGCCCACGACGGAATCTGCTCGCCCTTGCCTATTGCTACAAGAACGCCGGCGATATTGCGCACCATGTGTTGCAGGAAAGCGTTTGCCGTAATGCTGAGAACTATCCAGTCTTCGTAGCGCTGCAATTGTAATTTAGTAATCTCGCGTACCGGCGTAGACGCACCGCATCCCGCCGCACGAAACGCAGAGAAGTCGTGTTTACCCAGCAGTGCATCAGCGCCCTCCTGCATCGCTTTCTCGTCCAGCGCTGCATAAACCCACCAGGCACGACGACTGTAGAGCGCGGAGCGCAGCGGTCGGTTCAGGATAAGGTAACGATACGATCTTGCCGTCGCTGAGAAACGGGCATGAAAGGCGTCATCGACGACTCTCGCCCAGGTAACGTTGATATCTTCAGGGAGATGCGCGTTCACGCCAAGCGACCAGCTTCGCTCACTGCGCTCAGCGCGGGTGTCAAAATGGACGACTTGTGCCGTTGCGTGGACACCGGTATCGGTACGACCGGCACAAACGATCTCTATTGCGTCATCTGCAATCTTGCTGATTGCCGCCTCGACCAGCGCCTGCACGCCGGTCCCGGTCTTTTGCCGCTGCCAGCCATTGTAGGCAGTGCCATCGTATTCAATACCCAGCGCTACACGCATCAAAGTAACTTTTTTGTTAGCAGTAAATAATTGAGGTCAGCGATAAAAGGGGTTGAACCGAATTTTCAGTTCAATGCCATTTAATTCGGTTCGAGCCCTTTTATCAGCTGGGCAGAGAACCGAGCAACTTTTGCGCCTGCTGACGCTGTCCCTCGTCACCCTCATCCAGCACTTCTTCCAGGATGCTGCGGGCACCACTCGGATCACCCATATCGACGTAGGCCCGTGCCAGGTCAAGCTTCGTACCAACTTCTGTCATGGTCCGTGCATCGTGCAGGTCGCCGCTTAAATCGTCCGGCGCCAGGGCTTGCGTAGTTCCGCCTTCGCCGCCGTCATCGACCATCATGCCAACATCCAGATCGACTGCATCGGGCTTGAGTCGTGGCTGTTCGACAGTGGCGTCATCGCGCATCTGGTTTACGGTATCGCCAACTTCACTCACCTTGAGTGCCGCCGTTAGATCGTCAAGGTCGAGATCCATATCGGTGCTGCCGGTGAGGCTCTGCATTCTGCCGGTGTCGTCCAGTGACATGTCCGAACTGAATGAATCTTTCGGCAGTGCTTCAGTTTTCGCGAAATCGAAATCGCCCTCATCGTCGTCATCATCCAGAGGTGCGAGCATAGTCGCAGCGTCTTCGACATTGTCATCATCATCCAGCGATGCCAGCATAGTCGCAGCGTCTTCGGCATTGTCATCATCATCCAGCGATGCCAGCATGGTCGCAGCATCTGCAGCAATGTTCGCGACTGCACTGTCATCGGACAAGCTGGGCGCAAGCATCGTCTTGTCATCATCAGACAGAGACGCACCTATATCAACGCCGGTCTGGACAATCATGTCCTCAGTCAGCACCTGCGTTTGACCGGTCGCATCGAGAAGACTGGTGTCTAAGCCAATATCGGTGTCCTGATGCTCATCCAGATCCGGCAGGGCATTTAGCAGGCCGGTTGAATCAATGTCAGGGGCCGCATGCATTCCTGTTTGCGAGTCATCAAGCGCCACGTTCTCGCCGGTTTTATCCAGGTCGGCAATATCGGTACCGGTTGCCGCGAAGTCGTCAGTAGTTTTCAGCACCTGGCTGATAGAGGTATCGTCGCTGTCGCCGAAATCCTCTGCGAGTGACGGATCGGACAGCGAGTCCAGATCCAGTCCAAGATCATCGAGATTGATCTCCGCCGTCTCGTCTGAGGCGGGCGACGGTTCACTCGGATCTGCCGATAGATCCTCTATGACCGGTAATTCGCCGGTCGCATCAAACGTTTCAAATTGTTGTTCGATGGTTGGAGACTCGACAGTACCACCGCTTGCAGCAGTGTCCGGTCCTTCTTCAATGATTGGCGTATCGGCAGTTTCATCGCTTTCTGCAGCGGCAAACTCAGATTCCGGCATTTCACGTGTGGCCGACGCTTCCAGCTCAGGCTCATCGAAACTGAAATCAATGTCAGTGCCGACATCTGCTATACGTACCTGGCCGGTCTCTTCGCTGACCACGCCATCATCGTCGACGGCCGGTAATTCGTCACTGGCTGCGCCAAGATCGATGACGTCGCTGGCGTCACCAACCGAATCGTCGGCCAGATCCATGTCAAGCGCACCGGTCTCGTCCGAGCCACTGTCAAATGACAGATCGACCGCTTTGGTTGCGGCACCGGCACTGACCCCTGAGAACATTTCATGATCGGCAGCGATTTGCTGCCCCATGATGATAATCTTGTCCCACTCGGGGTTCGCGTCGTCACTAACGACCGCTTTCATGCGTCCGGCAGCATCGACGAATGCATCCCTGTTGCCCCAGACGAAATAGATCTCGCAGAGTTTCGCCAGCAGGTCTTCACTGCCCGGATTCGTGGCCAGCGCACCGTTAATCAGATCTGCGGCCTGGTCATACAATCCGTATGCCATGTGGAAATCTGCCTCGGCCATCGGATCAGACTGGTCAAGGTTGATCGCCGTTTCACTGCTGAACGTGTCTTCCAGTGACTTGTTCACCCCGGTTTCGGCCAGCGGATCTGCGGCCTCCGGAGCACCAAACTCGACGGAGTCAGGCTCAGCAGGTTCGGGTACCTCGAGTGTTTCACCGAGCGGCGTTTCGGCGGGTCGCGGCGCCCTGGCTTCCTCGACCAGAATGGTGGTGTCGTCCGGCTGGGCGATCGCGCTCAGCGAAGAGGTCGCTGCCAGCGTCTCGGCATCCGAGTCATCCACATCAAATGTTTCCCACACACCGGTGGCTTCTTCGTCATCTTTGGCAGCACGCCGCATGAACCAGGCCAGCAGCGCAATCGCAGCCGCCAGCGCCAGGCCAATGATGACCCAGAAATTACTGAGATAACCCATGATGACTGCAACGATGCCCGGCTCATCCCTGGCCGGCACAACAACAACTGCCGGTACCTGAGACTGCGTGTCATCCACCGCCTCATCATCAACAAGCGCATCTGCGGGCAGCAAACTTTCGTCTTCATCGACCAGCGCCTCATCATCGAGCGCGACATCATCAAGTGTGTCATCGACCGGCGGCAGCTCCTCGCCACGTAACCTTGCAAGCTCGGCACGCAGCGCCGCGAGTTCGTTGTCCTCGATTTCGATCAGCGAATCCTGATCCGCAAAGAGCGCCTCAAGTTCCTGAATTCTCGCCTCATCCGGATCAAGTGGCGTCGCGTCAATATCTGTGTCCGGCGTGCCGCTGGTAGCGCTAGTGTCGGACAGCGATACATCCTCATCCGGCGGTACCAGTGTCAGGTTCGGTTGTGTATCAACGACCGGCGTAACATCAGGCGCCGGTGCTGGTACGGGCGCACTATCGCCTATATCGCCCGTATCGCCTATATCGCCCGGCATGCCACCCCAGGCCGCATTTTGTCGTTTCACTTCGGCAAACGCGTCCGTTCGGGTGATTCGAAATACGTCGTCAGCGCTTGGAATCCGCAACACTGCGCCAGCACGCAAGCGGTTAATATTGCCTACAAACGCGTCCGGATTGGCCTCATAAATAGCCAGCATCGTCTGATTCACGGTCAGGCGCGAATCCGGCTGCATACGGCGTGAAATACCCCAAAGCGTATTGCCACGCTGTACGACAAGATCGCCGCCGGGGGTCGTGTCGAAAGATGCCTGGCCCAGATTCGACGTTCTTGCCGGGGCTGGTGACGGTGTTGGCTCGGGCCCTATCGCAGACGGTGTTGGCTCGGGCCCAATCGCAGTCGGCGATGGCGTCGGCTCTGTTGGTGCCGAGCGGGCCGGGGCCTGGACTGCGGGACGCGACTGCGCGGGTGCGGCTGGAGCAGGTTCCTGCTGCGCCGGTCGCTGTATCTGACCACTGTCAGCCTGCGTCGCACGACTCGGTGCCGTTACTTCCTCGATGGCTTGTGTAGTCGGCGGCGGCGCGAAAGTCGGCGGATCAAGCAACACGGTGTATTCGCGCAAAAGCTTGCCGCGCGACCAGTTCGCTTCTACAAGAAATGTGATGAATGGCTCGCTAACCGGGTTGACCGAAGCGACGCGAATGAAATTGCCATCAGCCCTGCCAGAGCGGACCACCTGAAACTGGATTCGAGTCAGGTACATGGGCCGGTCAAGATCGTAACGCTCAAACGTATCCGCTGATGCGAGCGCAACCGTAAGGTTATTTAGCTCTTCGGGCGTCGTAGCAAGCAATTGAATTTCTGCCCGCAATGGCTGGTTTAATGCCGAAGTAACTCGTATATCTCCAAGACCGAGTGCCCAACTCTGGCTCGCAAGCAAGAGCAATGGCATCAGCCATATACGATGAAGTCTTCGCGACATAGTGTGTTTCTCCAGCTCCCCAATACCCGTTAAATCGGACCGCTCGGAGCTTGAATTACAAAATTGATTGTGCCCATCCCTTGTGCCGGTGAACTATAGCTTATAAATAGTTTTCCGCCAAGATTTCAGCTATTTGGACACTATTTAGAGCGGCGCCCTTACGTATATTATCGGCCACAACCCAGAGATTGATCCCACAGGGGTGACTGATGTCCTCACGCACTCGACCGACAAAAACAGGGTCCTGGCCGGAGCTATCGGTAACCGCGGTCGGATATTGTCCTGTCTCAGGACCATCCATCAGCTCTACGCCGGGCGCATTGCTGAGTAGCTCACGCACTGCTTCAGCCGTGATTTTACTGCCAGTCTCGATATGCACTGCCTCGGAGTGTCCATAAAAAACCGGTACCCGAACGGCGGTCGGGTTAACAGCAATGCTCTCATCGCCCAGGATTTTTTGCGTCTCCCACACCATTTTCATCTCTTCTTTGGTGTATCCGTTATCCTGAAATTCATCGATATGCGGTATCACATTGAAGGCAATTTGTTTCGCTTCACCTGCGATTTCGATTGGCCGTGCATTCAGGAGCGTGCCCGTCTGTTGTGCCAGCTCCTCGGCCCCTCTTTTGCCCGCACCGGTAACCGCCTGGTAGGTCGCAACGTTGATCCGTTTTATGCCGACTGCGTCGTAAATCGGTTTCAATGCCACGACCATCTGAATGGTAGAACAATTGGGGTTAGCAATAATTCCTGAATTTTTGTATTCAGCTATTTTTTCCGCATTGACTTCGGGCACGACCAGTGGAATCTGCTCGTCATAGCGAAACTGCGAGGTGTTATCAATGACAACGCAACCTGCAGCGGTAGCCTTTGGCACATACTCAGCAGACACCGATGCTCCGGCTGAGAAAAACGCTATTTTCACCGTAGAAAAATCGAATTCGGCAAGATCATCAACCACCAGTGTCCGGCGGCCGAAGTCGACTTCCTTACCAACAGATCGCTCACTGGCCAACGCATAAACGGTACCAACCGGAAACTTGCGCTCAGCAAGAATCTCCAGCATCGCCTCGCCAACAACGCCAGTGGCGCCGACGACTGCAATGTCAATTGCCTCAGTCATTTGTTTCAGGGACTTCCTTGGTAATTAGATGATTAATCAGACGATCTGTCAGATGATCGGTGTCAGTGCTTTTACATCAGCGTTTTGCGCGCGGTGGCGAAGATAGTGGTCCATCAGCACAAGTGCAACCATGGCCTCAGCAATTGGTGTTGCCCTGAGGCCCACACAGGGATCATGGCGCCCCGTTGTAACGATTTCAGTCTTTTTGCCGTCTTTATCGATCGTCGCACCCGCTTTGGCAATGCTCGAGGTCGGCTTCAGCGCAATGCTCGCGAGAATATCCTGCCCGGAAGAAATTCCACCCAGCGTGCCACCTGCATCGTTCTTGTTAAAGCCATCTGGTGACATCTCATCGCGGTGTTCACTGCCTCTTTGCCTGACTGCCGCAAAGCCAGCGCCGAGCTCAACGCCCTTGACCGCGTTAATACTCATCAGTCCGTGTGCAAGATCAGCCTCAAGTTTGTCGAAAACAGGCTCGCCCAATCCCGGCGGCACATTTTGAGCGAGCACGCTGATTTTGGCGCCTATGGAATCACCCTCTTCGCGCAACGCATCCATGAACTTTTCCAGTTCGGGAATTTTCTCTGCATCGGCACAGAAAAACGGGTTCTGGTTGACGAGATCCAGGTCATTCGCCTGCAAATTGATAGGCCCGAGCTGACTCAGATAGCCGCGAATGGTGATATCGAGTCGCTCGCCCAGGTATTTCCTGGCGATCGCGCCTGCAGCCACACGCATTGTCGTTTCGCGCGCCGATGAGCGGCCGCCGCCACGATAATCGCGGATGCCGTATTTTTGCTGATAGGTGTAATCAGCATGTCCTGGCCTGAACTTGTCTTTTATATCGCCGTAATCGCGAGAACGCTGATCAGTATTCTGGATCAGCAGGCCGATTGGTGTCCCGGTCGTTTGCCCTTCAAACACGCCGGAGAGAATGCTGACCCGGTCAGCTTCTTTACGTTGCGTGGTATGACGAGACTTTCCCGGTCGACGGCGCTCGAGATCGGCCTGAATATCGGCTTCTGTAAGCTGCATCCCGGGCGGACAGCCATCCACAACACAGCCCATGGCTGGACCGTGACTCTCACCGAAAGTGGTGACCGTAAATAGTCGACCGAAGCTGTTACCCGACATTCATTTGACTCTAATTACGCGGCAAAGCGGAAACCGCTTTGCTGAAACTGTCTCGGTGGCGCTCAAGTTCATCTCTGGACAGCAAGAATACGCCCTGCCCACCGTGTGCAAACTCCAGCCAGGTAAATTCGACCGCCGGAAAACGTTGCTCCAGGGCCACCTGACTATTGCCTACTTCGACGATAAGAATACCGTCATCGGCGAGAAACCGCGATGCATCATGCAGGATCGTTATGGCTGAATCCAGACCGTCGTCGCCGGATGCCAGGCCGAGGGCAGGTTCGTGTGAGAACTCAGGCGCGAGTCCCGCCATGTCCTCGCCGTCCACATACGGCGGATTGCTGACAATAACGTCATAGGCATTGTGGTTTTCTGCGTTGTCGAGCGCGCCGAAAAAATCAGACGGGTGCAGGCGCACGCGGCCCTGCAGTTCATGGCGCTCAACATTGATTGCAGCAACGGCCAGCGCATCGGCTGATATATCCACGGCGTCCACTTCTGCATCGGGGAATGCCCGGGCCATTGCGATCGCAATACAGCCGCTACCGGTACCGAGATCCAGGAGGCGGTGGACCTGCTGCGGGTCAATCCATGGCACAAAATGCTCATTGATCAGTTCGGCGAGCGGCGAACGCGGCACCAACACACGCTCGTCCACATAAAACTCAAGTCCCCCAAACCATGCCTGCTGAATAAGGTAGGCGACCGGCACGCGGTCCTGAATGCGCCTTTGTGCCAGTTGCCTGATACGGGCGTGCTCCTCAGTTGTTACTGGCCGCACATAGTTCTTCTCAGCATCTGCATGGTCCAGGACAAGCGCGCCGAATACGAGGTACGCCGATTCATCGAGCGGGTTGTCCGTGCCGTGACCGTATACAAGGCTCGCTTGCTCGAACGCACTGGCGGTGCTGCGGATTACATCCGCAACCGTAATGATTGATTTCGCGACTGACATGCAGCTCATTATTGCGATATGTAGGGTTTCGGTCCAGACCGATGAAAACTTGGGATGAGGGCCTAGAAAATTCGCGGCTAAAGCCGCTCCCACAGCTGTGCTCAGGACTGGCTTGATCTCAGGA
>CAYOHF010000015.1:10502-44836 GCA_964403695.1 uncultured Woeseiaceae bacterium
TCCCACAGCTGTGCTCAGAACTGGATTGATCTCAGGATTGGCACAAGCCTGTGGGAGCGGCTTTAGCCGCGAATCTCACAGACAGCAGCATTTTTATTTTTTTCATAAACTCGTGGGTATGCAGCCTACTCGACGCCACATTCTCAACATTCCCTGGTACAACACGCAGACTCAGCCTGAGTTAGAATGCCGGCGCTATGAATCCGATCCGCAAATTTATATTCTTAACGCTTGCCATGCTCGCGCTGGGTGGTGGTGCGACAATGGTGTTCATGCAGATACAGGGCGAGGGGGAACCCCCGTCGCACTCAACCGTACTGCCAACGCCTGCTCCATTGCCCGATTTTGCATTGCTGGACCAATCCGGTAATCGATTTGACCGACAATCCATGCGTGGCCAATGGAGCCTGGTCTTTTTCGGCTTTACACATTGCCCTGATATTTGCCCTGCCACCTTGCAACAGCTGGCGATCGCGCGAAGCAAAGTAATGGCGGCAGACAGCGGCCAGAGCAATTCATTTCCGCAGATCATATTGATAAGCGTGGACCCGGAAAGAGACACGACGGAGATAATGCGCGAATACGTTGCCCACTTCGATGCTGATATCAAGGGTGTGAGCGGCGATATCGATCAACTTAAAATACTCACCTCCGCGCTCGGCATTTTTTTTGAGAAATCGACAGACAGCGGCGAGAACTACAATGTCGCGCATTCTGCCGTTGTGCTGTTGATTAACCCGCAGGCTGAATTTCATGCCTTGTTTAGCGCGCCGCATGATGTGGAACATTTCGTTAATGACGTGCCACTTCTGATTGGATCGACATGAAAGCCAGGTGTCTGAACATGAAGTTCGCAATGTTGATTATTGCGGTTACAACAGCGGCCTGCACCCCGGATAGCGGTCCGCCGCTGGCAGTGTCCGATGTCGAGTTGTTTGCGCCGTTGCCCGGGAGTCACGCGGCTGTCGGCTATTTTTCCCTGCACAATCAGAGTAACGCACCGCTCACCATCGACAACATCTCCAGCTCGAATTTTGGCGAAGTACAGATGCATGAAACGGTCATTCGCGACGGAGTCGCGCGCATGCAGGCTCTGCCCTCAGTAACCATTGAACCCGGATCGAGCGTAGAATTTGTAGCTGGCGGCAAACACCTGATGTTGATGCAGCCAACAGCTGATACGGCGGCTGGGTCGAACGTTATGCTGGAGATTCATTATGATTCGGGTGGAATAGTGATCATTAACGCGACCATGCAATCAAGATTGCCCGCCGAATAGGCCGTGTGATTCATGTCTGAGCTTAAATCGCGACTCTTTTTGCTACTACAAAAACTCCTGCCCAGGTATGCACTGACGGCTATCGTCTTTCGTCTCGCCAGAATCCGAACAACCGGTGTAAAGAACTTTTTGATTCGCCAATTCGTCAATTTCTACAATGTCGATGTCGATGAAGTACAAAAATCCGTTCCTGACGAATTTGCGACGTTCAATGATTTTTTTACTCGCGAACTCGTCACTGGTGCGCGGCAAGTCGATGCGACAGGTTCATCCATCGTGTCTCCGGCCGATGGCACGGTCAGTGCCGCCGGCAAAATCGAAAGTGGCAGGATTTTTCAGGCGAAAGGCCTGCACTACACACTGACCGACCTGCTCGCGACTGATATCGACGATGCCAAAAATTTTGTCGATGGCGCATTCGCGACGATCTACCTGTCACCAAGTGACTATCATCGCGTGCATAGTCCACTCGCCGGAGAGCTTGTGGCGGCACGTTACGTTCCTGGCGATTTGTTCAGCGTAAATGAGGCCACGGTCTCCTGCCTGCCAAACCTGTTTGTACGCAATGAGCGTCTTGTCTGTCACATCGAAACGGATAGCGGCCCGGCGGTGGTCATACTGGTTGGAGCGCTCAATGTTGGCAGCATCAGCACACGTTGGAGCGGCGATTTACGGCCACGAAAAAAAGGGCTTGTCGACAATATTGATATTGCTCAAAAAGGGGTCGCAACCCGACTTGAAAAAGGCGACCTGATTGGCTGGTTCAATATGGGCTCAACCGTCATCGTCCTACTGCCATCAGGTTCATCCGCTGAGTTTTCTAACCTGGATGCCGGGGCAAGAGTCAAGATGGGCCAGGCGATTGGTAGCATTAGTCAGGCATGAGCGGCACGGCCTGGCAGCCCAACATGGAGTCAGGCGTTGCGGCCCGTCGAGCCAAAATGTTGCAGGACGCGCACCGTTTTTTTCGCGAGCGAAACATCCTCTCGGTCGATACGCCGGCATTGTCAATCAGCACCGCCACAGACCCGAATATTGAATCCATAACCGCTGCATCCGGGCTTTCACCGGCGCTCTATTTGCAGACCTCGCCAGAACACTTCATGAAACGTCTGCTGGCGGCAGGTTATCCGGATATATACCAGGTCTGCAAAGTCTTCCGTGATGGCGAAAGCGGGTCTAACCATCTGGCCGAATTCACGATGATCGAATGGTATCGATTAAATTTCGGATTGCAGGAGATCATGCAGGACGCCATCGATCTTGTATCAGCTTTGCTGAACCAGGAGCGCATCAGCGCTGAGCCTCTTTTCATCAGTTACGCAGAAGCGTTTCAGAGTGCTCTTGCATTGAACCCGTACACCGCAGAGATCGATTTGCTCGCAAGATCAGCCAACGCCGATGAAAACCTTAAGAACATGCTTGGCGTTAACCGTGACGCGTGGCTCGACCTGCTTCTTGCCAGCAAGGTTGTCGGTGCATTCGCGGATGATCGCTTAACCGTTTTGCATCATTACCCGGCAAGCCAGGCCGCACTGGCGCGCCTTTGCCCCGATGACAAGAATCTCGCGGACCGATTCGAATTGTTCTACGGCAAAGCGGAACTGGCCAATGGCTATGTCGAACTGAGGAATGCGGACGAGCAGCTTGACCGTTGCAAGCGGGATCAGCAGTTGCGACAGGCTAAGGGATTGCCTGTTCCGGATATTGATGAGAACCTGATCGCCGCACTGCGTGCCGGGTTGCCCGCCTCCGCCGGTGTTGCCGTCGGTTTTGAACGTCTGTTCATGATCAACGAAGATGCAACCGACATTCACGCCATCAGCTCATTTACTCTCGATTAATGCTATTAAAACGACGTGAATATTAACTACACATTATTAACCAGGCAGCTCGAAGGGCTGCTCGAAGATGAGTCTGACTTGTTGGCGAACAGTGCGAACCTGGTCGGCCTGCTATTCGCTGAAATTCCGCATATAAACTGGCTGGGCATTTACGTACTGCGTGGAAACGAGCTGGTACTTGGTCCTTTCCAGGGAAATCCTGCTTGCGTGCGAATTCCTCTGGGCCAGGGCGTTTGTGGAACCGCTGCGCAGCGAATGGAATCGATACTTGTCGAAAACGTACACAATTTCGACGGCCACATAAGCTGTGATCCTGCATCAGTATCCGAGGTGGTTGTGCCGCTGGTGTCTGCAGGCAAGGTCATCGGCGTTCTTGACATAGATAGTCCGCAGCAAGGCCGATTCACTGCCGATGACCAGCATGGCCTGGAACTAGTGTGCGAACGTTTCGTGCAGTTGCTGGAGAAAAGGCGTACGGACCTGGAAGAGTTTATTTAACGCGCGAAACATATTCTCCGGAACGCGTATCCACACGGATAATTTCACCCTGTTCGACGAACAACGGTACGCGCACAACAGCACCCGTTGAAAGGGTTGCAGGTTTTACGCCACCGCTCGCCGTATCACCGCGAACGCCCGGATCTGTATCTGTAATTTCAAGTTCGACAAAATTAGGTGGCGTAACTATCAGCGGCGTGTTGTTCCAAAGCGTGACCTGGCAATCGTCCTGCTCCTTCAGCCATTTTTTGGCCTCGCCGATCGCCTTATCATCTGCAGCGTACTGCTCAAAAGTATCTGCCACCATGAAATGCCAGAATTCCCCATCCGCATACAGATACTGCATATCGGTATCGACCACGTCGGCTGCCTCAACACTCTCTCCCGACTTAAATGTCTTATCGACGACTTTGCCGGTCTTCAGGTTCTTTATGCGCGCGCGATTGAACGCCTGGCCCTTGCCGGGTTTTACGAATTCGTTTTCAACAATAAAGCAAGGATCGCCATCAATAATAATGCGCAGCCCTGAACGAAATTCATTGGTGTTGTAATTGGCCATTTTGTTATCCGGACCGACATGGTGGTCTGTAAGTAGTTTTGCGTTAGTTGAGCCCGGCAGACGACATAATCTGGCCGGCGGCCGGAATGATACCCGTGATCGGTGCTCACGATAAGCTTTTGCCTGAAAAATAGCCGCAGCATGCCCTGCCGCGGGCAAACTCGCCTGACCAGGACGCCGCTTCATAACTGATATTTGGACAGATCGATCAATTTATTGATTCCCGTCACGGTTTTGATACGGCATGAGCGACTACGTCCATGCTGTTGTATAGACTCGATCGTTGTTTACAAAATATCTAACAACCAGCACGGACTAATCTCAAGGATCGCGATTTGAACGAGCGACACAACATTTCGATAGCTGTTTTGTCTGCAAATCAGGACGATGTGGAGCTCGTGAACGGCACGCTTCGCGATGCAGGGCATGCCGCGCACTGTCACTGGATCGCGAATCCCAGTAATTTTGCCGACCTTCTGCGTAATGAACACATTGAGCTGATCATCCTTAACGACGACGAATACCCGGATTCGATTAAACAGGTTATCAAACAGAAAGATGCATTTGTTCCGCAAGTGCCGGTTATCGCCGTGTGTAATTCCGTGGATGAAAATTCCATTCTTAAGGCAATGAATGACGGCGCCTGCGATCTCGTCTCAACGGAAAAAAGAGCGCGACTGCAAGCGGTAGTCAGCAGGGAATTGCGCGCATTTCGCGTCGAACGTGCACTTAATTCAACGCTCAATTCCGCGACCGAATATCGCAAACAGCTTAATGCCTTTATGCAGGGTTCCAGCAGCCCTATTGCTTACATTCAGGAAGGCATTGTCATAGAGGTAAACCAGTCCTGGCTCGATCTTTTCCAGGCAAAGGAAAAAGAAGAAGTGCTGGGACTGCCGCTGATGGATAACTTCCTTGATGCATCCCAGGCCGCTATCAAGGGCGCAATTATCGCGACCACCCAGGGAAAGTGGCAGCCGGACGAACAGCTGATCGTCAAGTCTCGAGTGGGAGAAGGCGATGCGGCAACTTTGGAACTTGGTTTTCAACTGACCGACTTTGACGATGGACCTTACGTACAAATTCGCATTACGCCACCGGCGTGGAAACCTGAAGAACCGACAAAACTTGTGCATGAAGCGTTGAAACGAGACCCGACAACGTTGTTATTTCATCGGGCACAGTTTATCGAACGTATCACCAAGCGTCTCAAGCGCAAGCCGAAGTCAGGATTGCACGCATTGGTCTACATTAAGCCGGATGATTTTTCCGAAGTTGCCAGTAAAATCGGCTTCCTCGACACGGAAGAAGTACTGGCTCAGTTTGCCGAAGAAATGCGCAAGAGAATGCACCCGCGCGATGTTGCCGGGCGCTTTGAAGGAACTGTCCTTATGGCGCTGCTCGAGCGTGGCAACGAACGTGATGCGGCAGTATGGGGACAACAACTCGTCGATCACATGCAACAGCACGAGTTCAAGATTGGCGGGCAAAAAGTTCAACTCACCTGCACGGTCGGTGTAATTGGGATTAGCGGGGTTTACGGCAGTCTCGATGAAATGGTCTCAGCGGTAGTTGAGGCCCACAAGTCCGGCAAGTCACAAGGTGGCAATTCCGTCTTCCTCAATGAAGCACAAGACATAGATACGCGTCTCAAGAAATACGATGCTATCTGGGTCAAACGCATCAAGGCGGCACTGGTGGAAAATCGATTTCAGCTGGCGCAGCTGCCGATCGCCGGATTGCGCAGCGACTCCGGCCCAATGTGCGACATGCTGGTGCGAATGCTCGATGAGCAAGGTAAAGCGATTTTGCCTTCCGAGTTTATCCCTGCCGCAGAACGCAACAACCTGATGAAGGCTATTGATCGATGGATAACGACAGCCTCGATTGAGTATTGCGCAGAAAATAATGTCGAGAGAGTCTTTATCAGGCTTTCTCGTACATCGATGCGGGATTCGACCGTAACGTCCTGGATGAAGAATGAAATTGAGAAATACAAAGTGGATCCGGCAAAGATCTGTATCCAGATTCCCGAGCAGGAGGCGGCGAAGTACATCAAGGAAACCAAGATAGCGACTGATGCATTTCGCAAGCTGGGGCTGAATTTCGCATTAGAACACTACGGCGTCGACAAGAACCGCTTTCAGATCCTGGATTTGCTTAAACCGAATTACATCAAAATCAATGGCGAACTCATGCACACGTTGACGACAGACACTTCGATGCAGGAGTCTGTCAGGCAACTTGCCGCTGCGGCTGTACAAAGAGATATCGTCACGATTGCCGAACGAGTAGAAAATGCCAACGCTATGGCGGTGCTTTTTCAACTCGGCGTACATTTCATGCAGGGCCACTACGTGCATGAGCCTGAAGTAGTATTGCAGGAACCGGTTAGCGCTGTCCGAACCACGCTCGAGGCCATTAGCAGTTAGCCGGTACCGCTGTCACTCGCTCCACAACTCCTCAATTAGCTTAATCATCCCGGGCCAAACGTGTGATCCCGGTCACAGTTTTGCCACCCGATCCCGGATTATGCCAGTTAATTTTTAAAACATAGATGAGGTCCGTTTACAGCACAGAAGTGGCTGCCTAATCTGTTTATCTCACTGTGTATGCGAGGTTTTTTGCCCGCCTGCCAGCCCGCAGAAAGCACGACTTACTGGAAACCGGGGTACCAAGCTGTGAATGCATTAACTGGACATAAGAACATAGGCTGCTCTCAAAAATCAGCGGCGAAGCGGATATCGAAGCAGATTCTGCCGGCACTGCTCGTTGCAGGCAGCGGATTAGTCGCTGGCTCGGCAGCAGCACTTGAGCTTGGCGATATCAAAATAGAATCGTCACTGGGCCAGCCGTTACGCGCAAGTATTTCCTATGCACTAAACCCCAATGAACAGTTATTCAACTACTGCATCTATCTGCGACCGGGAGCCACGGCCAGTGGCATCCCGTCGGTCAGCAAAGCACGCATCTCGGTCACGGCAGGAACAATCCTGCTAACCGGGACTATGCCGATTCGCGAACCCGTTCTCGGTTTGCGGCTTACTGTCAAATGTCCATACACCGCCCAGCTCGCTCGCGAATACACGCTGATGATCGACCCCGGAATGCCGGTCGACAGCTCACAAATGGTCGCCGATGCTGCACCGTCGCCGCAATCTGCACCACAATCTGCACCGCGGGCTACTCCAGTTGCTGCCGTTACAGAGTCACAGGTTGTCGCCCAACCACAGCGCACCGCACAAGTACAAGCGGCGAAACCATTGCCAATTTCGCCCGTAAGGGCAGCCGTTGTCGACCAGGTTGACCAGTCACCTATCGCAACGAACAGTCAGTATTTCGTGGAGCCGGGTGATTCCCTGTACGGCATCGCAACGCGCATCGAAAATCGCCAGGTTGCACTCAGGCCTGCAGCTGATGCGATTTTTGCTGCCAATCCGGACGCTTTTACGAACAATGACATCAACCTGCTCACCGCCGGTATCTATATTGCCATTCCGGATTTCCTGGGTGCGGGCGTTGCTGGTAACACGGTAGCAGAGACGAATACTCCAGTTGCAGCCAGCGAATTTTCAAATGATTTCGCAGACGAGTACGCGCCGGAAACCGCCACGGCTGAGCAGCCGGTGGATAGCACCTACGCGGGATTTGCTGCGGATGACGTGCCCGCAGAAGTTGCCGCGCCCGTTGCCGAATTAGCCCCTGTTGCCGAAGTCGTTGAAGAGGTAGTCGTTGAGGAACCTCTACCGGCTGAAGAAGCCGTAGTGGCAGCAACACCGATCGTTGCTGCCGTTGAAGAACCGGCTGTTACAGAAGAACAGCCAATCGCGGCAGATGTGGCGGACGCGGGATACGTTGCGGAGAACACTGCCGATCTTAGTCCCGGAGACGTTGTAATCGGCGCTGACAATTCTTACGCAACAACGGACGAATCTGATACAGCTGCTCCGGATGCGATGGTTGCGCCTGCGCCGGCGGTTCAGGCAGCGCCCGTCGTTAGTCTGCCCCGTGATGCCACAAACGAAAGCATGGGTTCATGGCTAATGTGGCTTGGCGGAGCGGGTCTTGGCGTATTGCTTGGCCTGGTTCTCTTTTATGGCCGCAGGATCAAAGAACGATTTGGCGCTGCACCAATTAACGACCCTACAGAACAACTTGATGATGATCTGACCGATGAAGTCGAAGTCATCAGCGACTTTGATCCGATCATTGCCGACGAACCCATCCAGGTTACCGAGGAACCAAGCATTGTTGCCGATGTGGATTTTCAGCTCGACGAAAACATGATTAGCTCGCAGGCGATCTCACTGGATGCCGATCTGGATGTCGGCACGGGGTTACAGAATGTCTCTGACGTGGATGTAGCTCAGGATTTCGGTTTCTCGGCCTCAACCACGGGTGAAGTTGAAAGCGCCATGGATCTCGAATTCCCCGCGGAAGCGCCGGAAGTGCCGGAAAAACTGCCAACAGACATCATTCCACCAAACCATCGAATAGAGGACTCCATCCTCGATAGCGAAGAGCCGCCGAGTATCGACGCGAGCGAGGAATACGATCTGTCAATGATTGTTGATGCAACCAAGCAAGCATTGGGCGGTGATGACCTGACGGCAAAGGACCTGATGGCTGTCCAGATTGGCGAGAAAACTACCCCTGAAGATAACAGTAACGATTTCACGCTCAGCAGTGAGGTCGATATTGACGCCCTGGAGCAGGACTACCAGGAAGAATTTACCCAGACCCTGGCCATGAATGAAGAAATCGAACAGGCAGCGATGGACCTCGCAATGCGCCTGGACAACGATGATTCCTCCGAGATGACATCAGAGTTGCCAAGCGTAGCCGAAGCCACACGGACTGAGGCGGTGTTGGAGGAAGATATACTGACCGAGATTGCGTCGCTGGATGACGATATTGACGATCTCGAAGATACCGGCGTGAATCCGCAGTTGACTGCCAGGATGGAACAACCGGGCTACGAGAAGACCGTCGAAATGCCCAATCCTGGGAACGAGAAAACAGCGATGATGCCAAATCCGGGCAGTGAGCCGACCGTCGAAATGCCAAACCCGACCAATGAGCCAACCGTCGAAATGCAGATCGAATCCGGAAGCGTTGATACCAAAAAATCTCAGGCGTCCTAGTAGTCCATCAAAACTACCTTGTCGGACTACTTGCAGCCTCAATAAGTATCAAATATACGTTGGAGTTCCGTAACGTCTGTTGATCGGTTAAGCGCCAGCATCAGGAGAATCCTGGCCTTGTTATCCGGCTGTCCATTGGCAATGACCGCCGGAAATTCGTAATCTGGTGGATCAACTATCCTGCCACCCGGCACTCTGGACGTGATGACGGTTGGCACGGCAAATTGTTCGAGCGCTGCAAGCCCTGCACGCATACCGGCACTCATTCGCCCACCGGCGAATGTGCGTACCACGAGGCCATCCATTTCCTGTTTGCCAAAATCGACCACGAGGGCCTCATCAATCCCGGTGAAGTCACTCAGGATGAGGACCCGGGGCAGCTTTGCCAATTTTGAAATCTCGAATTCGCTATTCATAGTATGTGGCTGCAATAGTCGATGATAAAAACGCACGCCGTCGGGATCGACCGTACCAACGTGGCCGACGTTCGACGCGCGAAAGGTGTGCACGCGTCGGTTATCAGTTTTCCATACGTCCCGTGCCGCACTGATGTCCTCATTCATTACCACCAGCACGCCCTGCCCGATCGCCTGATTATTGATTGCCACCCTTACCGCATTTACCAGGTTCGCCGGCCCATCGGCAGATATCTCATCGGCGGACCTCATCGAGCCAACCAGAATAACGGGCTTGTCCGCTTTGACGGTCAGATTGAGAAAGTAAGCGGTCTCTTCCAGCGTATCGGTGCCATGCGTAATAACGATGCCGGCCAGATCAGCATTATCCGCAAAAAGCCGATTTATTCGTTTCGCCAGTTCGAGCCAGTGAACGGGCGTCATCTGCGAGGAACCGATAACACTGAATTCCTCTACCGCAATATTGGCGTACTGCGTTAGTTCAGGAACCGCCTGCACCAGGGCCGGACCAGCAATTATCGGCGCGTTGCTCCTGCTGGCTATCGTGCCGCCCGTTGTCAGGATGAGAACGTCGGGTTTCGCGTCCTTATTTTCCTGCGCCAGCAAAACACCGGGGAGAGCGATGCAGAACAAAATAAATAAAAACGTGATTCTCATGTCTGCAAATGTGCCTTACTACTCAAGGCACGAAGTTTTTCTGTCACTTTATTTAGCGTCCGCAAGCTCATTCCAGCGATCGATAAACCTGACTGCAGCGCTAACTGTTTTGCTCGCCTCATCCTGCCCTCGTGCTGCGCTGCCTTCTTTGGGATCGCGCGAGCCCCATACTCCGGTTGTAGACATCTCGGCGGAGGATGTTTTCTTGCCTGTTTCTTCCGCCTTCAGTCCTTCGGCAAGAAACAGCATCAAAGCCGTTGGCTCCCCTTCTACGACTTCCGGCAGCATGGCATCGAGGTGCGCCGGCAGTGTCAATTCGGCAGCAACCGCCTTGTCCAGCTGTACGAGGTCAGGCATCAGGTATAAGGAATTCGAAGTTTCTCCAGTGCCACCATGCCGGTCCAGCACTGTGCTGGGGGCCGCGTTTTCTGCTTCCATGAACGGCCTGATTGCTGCGCCAAAACTGACAGCGACGCCGGCAGTAGTCTGGTTGATCTGATCCACCAGTAATGTAGATATGGCCCTGTTACCACCATGAGCGTTCATGATGACAAAGCGTTTAAAGCCATGCCGGATAAGGCTCTCAACAGCTTCCATGTGTACCTGTAGTATGGTCTCGGCACGCAGCGTAATCGTCCCGGCAAAACCCATGTGATAAGGAGATTGACCCGCCATCAAAACCGGCGCTACCAGGATATCGCGCTCCTGGGCAATGAGCTTGCTGCGCTCTACGCCGTTAATAAAATCTGTACCGATCGGCAGATGGTAGCCATGTTGCTCGAGAGACGCGATCGGAATGATCACCATATCGGTTTTTTGCAGCAGTGCCTCCACCTCCGGGGTGGTCATGTGCGGCAAATAATTTTTTACTTTTTTCTGCGTCCAGAGCGGGTTGGTTTGCGCAGCGAGCTGCATTGAAACCAGGCTGGCGAGCAGAAAAAACGTATAACGAGCAATTCTTGCTTTTACAGTTCTCATGGTTTTTAGTTTCCTGTGCGTTTTCAAATTGTGCTGTTCACGATTGCAGGCCTGGCCTAATCTTCAACTTCTACGATTAATTCAATCTCAACCGCCTGACCTCTTGGCAGGGAGGCCATCCCCACCGCGGCTCGTGCATGCCGTCCCCGGTCACCAAAAACTGCCACCATCAGGTCAGAAAAGCCGTTTATAACTTTTGGTTGTTCCACGAAGGCCGGGTCTGAATTGACCATACCGAGGACCTTCACGATACGTTTTACTTTCTTCAAATCACCCAGCATTACCTTCAATACAGCAAGCTGATTGATAGCG
The DNA here is from genome assembly GCA_964403695.1 of uncultured Woeseiaceae bacterium. Lineage (GTDB taxonomy): Bacteria > Pseudomonadota > Gammaproteobacteria > Steroidobacterales > Woeseiaceae > SZUA-117. The sequence continues at coordinate 22,190 of CAYOHF010000015.1, forward strand.
GTCAGGCGCGCCGCTTCATATCCTTGTTCGATGCTGACGCCCGCTCCGAGTTTGCCAGTGATTTCGCTACCGTCTGCGCGCTTGGGCCCTTTACCAGCCAAAAATATGAGATTTCCTGTGCGGACACCATTCACATAGTTCGCGACGGGTTGCGGCGGTGCCGGCAAAGTAATACCCAACTCCTTCAGCCTTGCTTCAGGATCGTAATCGCCTGCAGCAGCATCTTGTGCCGAGACCGGAATTGCGTAACCGAAGAAGAAAACGGCAACGATATAAATAACTGCTAGGGGGAGTTTCTTCATGATATGACTTCCAACGATAAATGGATTTCGAAAACAGAGGTTATTTTGTTGTTGATATCAGTGTTAGCGTTCGTCTACAAGCGCAGATCTATACTCTCATGCCGAAGCCATACGCTAACCGTGTTTTCCGGCGCAAGCTGGTGACCAACCACAGGAAAGTTTATCGCGTTGTTGGACCCGGGCGCGAATTTCACTGAACGGCAGATTCTACCAACGTAGCAAAGACGATTCGCACGCTCAAGCATGGAAACGGCAACGGCTAATTATATCGCGCCGCTAACGGGTCAGACTTCAATCACGAGGCGCTCCACTTTGCGCCAGCCTTTCGGCAGCATTCTGCCTCTTAGCGCGCGCTCGCCGTAGTAATCATCGAGGTCATTCCATTTGAGGGTCATCATGCGTGTGCCGGTATGTACCTGCAGATTGCCCTCCTCCGGTACGACAGCCATCGCAACCAGTTTCTCTTCGCCTTCTTTATACTTTTTGGTCGGAATATTGATGAGTTTATTGCCTTTACCCTTGGCCAGTTCCGGGAGCTCATCCATTTCAAAACACAGCAAGCGGCCAATAGATGAGACTGCAGCGATCAGACATTCCGTGTCGCGCGGTACCGGTGAAGACACCACGGCCTTGCCACCGGCCGGTACTCGCAATACTAACTTGCCCGCTTTGTTGCGCGACACGAGGTCCTCGAGTGTCGCTACGAATCCATAACCGGCATCACTGGCCAGCAGCCACTTATCAGCGGGTTCACCGATCATCGTGCCACAAAACTCAGCACCGTCCGGCGGATTGAAACGGCCTGAGAGCGGTTCACCCTGGCCGCGGGCAGACGGTAACGACTGCGCGATAACGCTGTAGACGCGACCGGTGCTGTCAATGAACATGGCCAGTTGGTTGCTCCTGCCCAATGCTGTGGCAAGGTAGGCGTCCCCGGATTTGTAGTTCAATGCGAACGGGTCAATTTCATGGCCTTTCGCCGCCCTCGCCCAACCACGTTGCGACAAAACGATCGTAACGGGCTCGCTCGCAACCAGCTGCGACTCATCCAGGGCCTGAGCGGATTCACGCTCGATAATGGTGGTGCGGCGCTCATCGCCGTAGGCTTCAGTGTCTTCGAGAATCTCATCCTTGATCAGCGTTTTCAGCCGGGCAGCACTTTTCAACGTGCCCTCAAGTTCGACCCGCTCCTCGTTCAGTTCCTTTTGCTCGCCCTTTATCTTAATTTCTTCGAGCTTCGCCAGGTTGCGCAGACGAAGATTCAGTATCGCTTCGGCCTGAATATCTGACAATTTGAACTTCTTCATCAGAACCGACTTCGGATTGTCTTCCGTGCGAATTATCTTGATAACCGCATCGATACTCAGGTAGGCGATCAACAGGCCGTCCAGGATGTGCATACGGTCCTTTACGATCTGCAGGCGGTGCTTGAGTCGCCGCTTGACAGTATCTTTGCGGAAGCTAATCCACTCGGTCAGCAAACCAACCAGGTTGAACGTCCGTGGTCGTCCATCGAGTGCCACGATATTCATGTTGACGCGAACCGTTCTTTCCAGTGACGTCGTGGAGAACAAATGCGACATCAGTTCTTCAACATCAACCTTTTTTGATTTCGGTGTGATGACAAGGCGAATTGGATCTTCGTGATCGGACTCGTCACGCAGGTCCTCAACAAGTGGCAGTTTCTTGTTGCGCATTTGCGCGGCGATTTGTTCGAGTATCTTGCTGCCGGAAATCTGGTAGGGCAGCGCGTTGATGATAATGTCACCATTTTCCTGTTTGTAGGACCCGCGTAAACGTAGCGTGCCGTTTCCGTTTGTATAAATCTGCTTGATATCCGCGCGCGGCGAAATCAGCTCGCCGCCAGTTGGGAAATCCGGGCCTTTGATGTGCTTCATCAAATGCGCAACCGTCGCTTTCGGATTATCGATCAAATGAATCAATGCGCTGGCAACCTCACGCAGGTTGTGTGGTGGCACATCGGTAGACAAACCGACCGCAATACCAGTCGTACCATTGAGCAGCAGGTTCGGCAGACGGGCGGGCAACACAACAGGCTCGTCCATCGTTCCGTCGAAATTCGGCACCCAGTCAACCGTGCCGAGACCCAACTCCGCCAGCAAAGATTTCGCATAGGCGCGCAATCGTGATTCGGTGTAGCGCATCGCAGCGAAGGACTTGGGATCATCGGTGGAACCCCAGTTGCCCTGCCCGTCGACCAGTGCATAACGGTAGGAAAATTCCTGCGCCATCAGCACCATCGCCTCATAACACGCTGAATCGCCATGCGGGTGGAATTTGCCAATGACGTCGCCGACCGTTCTGGCGGACTTCTTGTGTTTCTGGCCAGCCGACAAGCCCAGCTCGCTCATCGCATAAATGATGCGCCGCTGTACCGGCTTCAGGCCATCACCAATTTGCGGCAAGGCACGATCGAGAATGACGTACATCGAATAATCGAGGTAAGCCTTTTCGGTGTATTCCTTTAAGGGTTGCTGCTCAACGCCTTCAAGATTCAATTGGTTTTGCATTGTGTCTCCGCACCTCGTCAGACCTCTGCGAGGTTGCCTTTCTCCTCAAGCCACTTACGCCTGTCGCCTGAGCGTTTTTTCGCCAGCAACATATCCATTAACTGATCCGTTTTGTCTTCCGCACTAATCGTTAACTGCACGAGCCTGCGCGTATCACGATTCATCGTGGTTTCGCGCAGCTGCCCGGGACTCATTTCGCCCAGACCTTTGAATCGCGTTACGCTCACTTTGCCTTTGAGTTTCTCAGCATCGATACGATCCAGGATGCCCTGGCGTTCAGCATCATCCAGCGCGTAAAAAACTTCTTTACCCAAGTCGATCCGATACAGCGGCGGCATGGCGACATAAATATGGCCTGCCAATACGAGTTCGCGGAAATGCCGCAGAAATAGAGCACAGATCAAAGTAGCGATATGTAATCCGTCAGAGTCGGCATCCGCCAGGATACAAACCTTGTGATAACGCAAATTGTCGATATTCGGACTGGCCGGATCGATGCCGATCGCCACACTAATATCATGCACTTCCTGGGACGCCAGGATTTCCGCTGTCTCGACTTCCCAGGTGTTCAGAATCTTGCCACGCAGCGGCATGATTGCCTGGGTATTACGATCACGGGCCTGTTTCGCGGAACCACCGGCAGAATCACCTTCGACCAGGAATATCTCGCACAGCTCCGGTTCCTGCGAGGTGCAATCGGCCAATTTTCCGGGAAGCGCCGGGCCAGAAACAATTTTCTTGCGTACGACCTTCTTCGCCTCTTTCACGCGTTGCTGCGCCCGGGTGATAGCGAGCTGTGCAATCGCATCACCAGTTTCCGGGTGCTGATTGAGCCACAACGCGAAACTGTCTTTGATCACTCCGGCAACAAACGCCGCGGATTCACGCGAAGACAGGCGCTCTTTGGTCTGGCCAGAGAACTGCGGGTTCTCCAGCTTGGCGCTCAGCACGAAACTCAGACCATCCCAGACGTCTTCAGGCGCTATCTGGATACCACGCGGCAACAGGCTGCGAAACTCGCAGAACTCACGCAGGGCATTGGTCAGGCCGGTGCGCAGGCCATTGACGTGCGTTCCACCCTGCGGTGTTGGTACCAGGTTGACATAGCTTTCCGTGATTGATTGTCCGTTCTGCCACACCAGGGCCCAGTCAACCGCTTCGTGATTGCCGGCCATGGATCCTGCGAACGGCTCTGCGGGCAGATGCTCGACTTTGCCGATCGCCTCAAGCAGATACTCTTCAAGACCGCCGCTGTAACACCATTCGATTTTTTCTTTTGGTTTGGCAACTTTCAAGCGAACTGTCAGGCCAGGGCAAAGCACCGCCTTGGCCTTTAACGCGTGTTTGATACGCGACACCGAGACTTTGGGCGAATCGAAATACTGTTTATCGGGCCAGAAACGGATAGTCGTCCCGGTATTGGCCTTGCCCACTGTACCAACCACTTCAAGCTTGCCGCGTTTTTTGCCACCGACAAAGCTCAGGTTGTATTCCTTGCCGCCGCGACGAATCCAGACTTCAAGGTTTTTCGACAATGCATTGACGACGGAAACGCCGACACCGTGCAGACCACCGGAATACTGGTAGTTTTCCTTGTTGAATTTTCCGCCCGCATGCAGCCGCGTCAGAATCAGCTCAACGCCGGGAATCTTTTCCTTCGGGTGCTTGTCAACCGGCATGCCGCGGCCGTCATCAGAGACTTCAATGGAACCATCGGTATGCAGGGTTACTTCGATTTTCTTGCAATGACCGGACAGCGCTTCATCGACACTGTTGTCGACGACTTCGTGCACCAGGTGGTTCGGCCGCGATGTATCGGTATACATGCCCGGCCTGCGCCGCACCGGTTCGAGACCCGTAAGAACCTCGATGTCGGCCGCATCGTAACGTTTGCTCATCTACTCGTTTGCCCCAAGCGAAAGCAGAAAAATGCCCGCTCGGATTCTAGCAGGATGTATCGCCCAACGCTCAACACAAAAATATCGCAGCCCGAAATCGTAGCCAATCCAACTTATTCGAAGACCCAAAACTGTAGCAGGCACTCGTAGGAGCCCGCCGTGCGGGCGACAAACATCTATCGGCATATTGAAAACATGCCAATAGATGTTTGCAAAACACCAACCAACCACACCCGTACAAAAATATATCTTTCGACGGCGGCACTAAAGATCAATCCTCACCGACCATTTGGCCACATAATAGTCAAATCAGGAGGATTGGGGCGGGCTCCTACAGTTGCTAGCAGAGATTTAACCAGGCCCGTCGTGCGCGAGGCTATCGATCCGGTTTGCAAAACATCAACCCGCTGCACCCGCACGAAAAATGGCGCCTGCCAGGCGACAGGTGATCGCGAAAAGCCAGCATTGATCGCCCGCGGGGCGGGCTCCTACAATTCTAATTGAGATTGGCGCGGGTGGCGGGTGTGCGCTTGTCAGTCCAGATCTGCGAGTAAAGACGCGCGAATGTTTTCCGCTACCGGCCGTACTTCGACCTGGTAGTTTTCATGATCTATGCCCGCAGCAAGCTCTTCACCACTATTCAGCGCCGCGATCTGCTCTGCGGTCAGCTCGAAGCGCAAAAAATGCACCGCCGAAGTTTTTTCCGCATCCGTGCGCTCAAGATCTTCATCTGCGATCGGCTGAATTTTTTCGAGATCACCGACCTGCATCCAGACTCTATTCTCTATATCGATTAGCTGGCGCAGCATTGCGTTGCGCTCATCGGCATCCGGAAACTCGACCATGAACGTTGCTTTCCAGTTCGCGCCATCCGGGATCAGTGGATTGTAGGTGGCAAGCTCCTCTTCAATGCCCGCAGCCTCGAAAATGCGCTCAATGCGCAGCATCTCCTGGACCTGGTATTGCATCGTCAGCCGGTCCTCGAAATACAAGGTAGCGTTGGTGCCAAGAGACAGGCGCCGGTTGCGCTTGTGGGCCATCACTTTTTCACGAAACTCGTCCCTTGCTCCTGAATACACTTCCAGGCCAAGGAGTCCTTCTCTGGTTAGTTTTTCCACTGTGTTCTCATAGTCCGTAGGCAGTACGCAGCAGCCCAAGCGGGTGCTCTGCGTCCTTATTCTCCAGCCCCTGTGCGATTTGTTCCGCCGCCATCGGGCAATCGCTGAAAAAATGATCCACATCCGCCTTTTTCACTTTGTTGACAACCGGACGGGCTATTTTTTTGGAGATGTCATGAAATTCTTTTTTCAACGCATAAGTGCCGTCATGACCGGAGCATCGTTCGATGGTCTCTATTTCTGTATCCGGGACCATCGCCAGCAGATCACGTGTTTTCAGGCCAATATTTTGCACGCGTAAATGACACGGCACCTGGTAGGCCATCTTGCCGAGCGGTTTCTTGAAGTCTGTCTTCAGCTTGCCGTCCTTGTGCCGCAGCATCAGGTACTCGAATGGATCGAACATGGCATCGCGCACTTTAATGACGTCTTCATCATCCGGAAACATGAGCGGCAGCTCCTGTTTGAACATCAGTGTGCACGATGGAATCGGCGTGACGATGTCCCAACCCATTTCCACCCAGTAGGCGAGCTCAGGTATATTAATTTCCTTTGCTTTGCGCACGGCCTCCAAATCACCCAGTTCCAGCTTGGGCATCCCGCAACAAACCTCTTTTCCAAGCATCGCAACCGGAATGTCATTGTGTTCGTACACTGCGACCAGGTCCTCGGCCAGTGCGGGCATGTTGCGATTGCCATAGCAGGTCGAAAACAGAACCACCTTGCCGCTCGTGTTGCGAGTTGCTTCGGCACGTTCGCCTTTCTCATAGCGCAACACATCCAGGCGTTTTCGCGCTGTTTTGGAGTGATATTGAGGTATCGGGGCATCGCGGTGCACGCCCAGAGTCTTTTCAAGCGCTTTGCGGCCAAGCTTACTTCTATTCGCCGCATTGACGACTTGTACCACAACCGGAATTCCTGCCAGGCGCCCCACTTTATCGGTGGACGACAAAATACGATCGCGTTTGCTCGCGCCCTGTTTCTTGTAGCGCAGCGCTTTCGCCCGCAACATCAGGTGCGGAAAATCGACGTTCCATTCATGCGGTGGCACATACGGACATTTGCTCATGTAGCACATGTCGCACAGGTAACAATTGTCGACGACGTCCCAATAGACCGACTTGGGAACCGTATCGAGCTCCATGCTTTCAGATTCATCAATCGCGTCGAACAGCGTCGGGAATGAATGGCATAAATTGAAACAACGACGACAACCGTGGCAGATGTCGAACACGCGTTCGAGCTCAGTCGTCAGGGATGACTCGTCGTAAAAATCTTCGGACTGCCAGTCAAGCGGGTGCCTGGTCGGCGCCTCGAGACTGCCCTCGCGTTTGTCGGTGGGATGCGTCATCACTAAAAAGAAGGCCGGACAAATCCGGCCCTCTTGTTCAGTCTCAGTCGTCGAGCGTGTCCAGCGCCTTCTGGAAACGGTTCGCGTGCGAACGCTCGGCCTTGGCCAGGGTTTCGAACCAGTCGGCTATCTCTTCGAAATCTTCATCGCGGGCAGTTTTCGCCATGCCCGGATACATGTCGGTGTACTCATGCGTTTCACCAGCAATTGCCGCGGCGAGATTGGCTGAGGTCGGGCCAATTGGCAAACCCGTTGCCGGATCACCCGTCTCTTCCAGGTACTCAAGATGCCCGTGAGCGTGGCCGGTTTCGCCCTCTGCCGTGGAGCGAAATACTGAGGCGACGTCGTTGTAACCCTCGACATCGGCCTTTGCTGCGAAATACAGGTAACGTCGATTTGCCTGGGATTCGCCGGCGAATGCATCTTTTAGATTGTCTTCAGTCTTGCTGCCTTTCAGTGACATGATCGCTCCTCTCAATGCGTCTCATTATTATTTAGACTAGGTCTAATTCCGTTCGAACTTTATGCCTCAGGACCACGAATGTCAACGCATGTGGTTGCCATGACCACAACATGAAGTCGATTTAAGAGCAGCAATTGACCCTCGTTAACGGCACCTGTAGCGTACATGGCTCCGAGGACATTGACCGCGTGGATAGCTACAGCATGACTGCAAAGAAAAACATCAATCTCGAAAAATCTCTGGCCGACCTGGAGACGCTGGTGGAAGAACTTGAGAGCGGTGATCTGCCGCTTGATAAAGCCATGAAGAAATTCGAGGAAGGCATAAAACTGACCCGTGGCTGCCAGGCCGCGCTCAAAGACGCGGAACAGAAAGTCGAAATTTTGCTAAAGAGCGCAGGTGGTGAAGAATCAATGGAAAGTTTTGACGCCAACACGTAACCGCTAGATAGATCACTATTTCGAATACGCGCGTAGATGCGGGCCATTCGCGGCATCTTCGCTATTGTGCTCGTCTTGGTATTGTAACCAGGATATTAGTTTAGACAGCCGCTCCCATAGCTTTGCGCAAGTCTCGTGGGAGCGGCTGTCTCAATGGATGTACGTATGTTCCAGCGCTTCGGAATGTACGGAAGCGAAGTTGCCGCGAAAAGAGATGACTTACGTCAGCAAATTCGCTATCGGCGGCATCTAAATGGCTGTTCGTGCCTGAATTGAATTATTGCGACTATGTTCCCCAGACCTGGTAGACAAATAGCGCACCGAGATAGCCAAGCGTCGTCATATAGATCCACGCAAACGCGGGCCATGTCCAGGTATTGGTCTCCCGTCTGATAACGGCAAGCGTCGCCGCACACTGCAGGCAGCAGGCGTAAAAAATCAGCAGGCCAATCACCATTGGCAGGGTAAACACGAGTGAGCCATCAGGCCGGGTCGCTGACTTCAATCGTTCCGTCAGCGTGGCGTCATCGGCATCGTCACCAACGGCATAGACAGTTCCAAGTACTGCTACAACAACTTCCCGCGCCGGAAAACCAGCGATGACAGCTGCCGATATTTTCCAGTCCCAACCGAGCGGCGCAAAAACCGGTTCGACAACTTTGCCGGCACGGCCCAACCAGCTTTGTTCGAGCTGGGCAAACGAAGCCGCGTGTTCCAGTTCCGCCAGTCTCGAATCCAGCGGCGCCCCGGACAGGGAAATGCGTGCTTCTGCCTCAAGGGCCGCGAGATCCGTTTGAATGTCGGCCGACCGGGGGTAATACGCCAGCGCCCAGACAACGACCGCAACCGAAAAAATGACAGTGCCGGCGCGCTTCAGAAAAATCATGACCCGACCAAGCAGCTGCATTAGCACCGTGCGCAGGTTCGGCCGGCGAAACTCGGGCAGCATTAGCGCAAAAGTGGGTTTGGGCCCGTGCAGCGCCGTCTTTTTCAACAACAGCGCCGTCAGCAATCCGGCAACGATCCCCAGCATGTACAAACCGAAGAGTACGAGTCCCTGCAGGTTCAGAATGCCGATCTTTTGTGCAGGAACAAATGCGGCAATGAGAAGCGCGTAAATCGGCAATCTTGCCGAGCAGGTCATAAATGGTGCAGCGATGATCGTCGCAATGCGGTCGCGGCGATTCGGAATTACGCGCGTCGCCATAATGCCAGGCACGGCGCAGGCAAAGCTCGACACCATGGGAATGATGGATTGTCCGGACAGACCTACCGAACGCATTGTTCGGTCCATCAGGTAGGCCGCACGAGCGAGGTAACCGGAATCCTCCAGAACAATTATAAAAAGAAACAGGATCAGTATCTGCGGCAGGAAGACCACGACACTGCCAACACCCGAAATTACACCATCGGCCAGGAAGCTCGCCAATGCACCAGGAGGTAATGTTGTAGCGATAAACGCGCCAAGTGACGCTGCTATGGCATCAATCGCATCCATCAACGGTGTTGCCCAGGCGAACACCGCCTGAAAAACAATTGCCATCACAACAAAGAGACCAATCGTTCCGGCGACCGGTTGGTTCAGGAAGCTCGAAACTCTTGAACTCCAGGTCGTAATCACCGGGGACGCATGGCGGACTTCGTTCATTACCTCACGCACCCAGGTATAGCGGTGACGGGCCTCATCTGCGAGCGGTGGTTCTGTGCCGAACAAACGCTCGCGGGTATTCTCAAGGCGTTGTTCGCCATCTTCGCCAAGATAATTCGCCACTTCGATTGCCAACTCACTGCCCCGGTCAATAAGCGCACGCTCTATCTCTATTCTCGGGACGGTAGCAGGCAGTTCGCGTGACAGTTCTTCCGAGGCAGCTGAAAGTTCCTGCCAGAATGATGGCAAATCGGGTTTTGCCGCATCGGGAAGCGCAGCGAGCGCGCTGCGCAAATCGTCCATGCCCTGGCCCGTCGTTGCCACCACCGGGCAGACAGTCACTCCACCCAGGCGACGCTGTAAAGCCTCGATGTTGACCTGAATACCACTGCTAACAGCCGCATCGGTCATTGTCAGCGCTACCAGGACTGGCAGGTCGAGCTCCATCATTTGCTGCACCAGGTACAAGCCCTGGTAGAGATGCGTGGTGTCTACGACGGCTAGAATACCGGCCGGCCTTTCCATGCCCGGAATACGGCCTAGTACGACATCAGAGGCGATACGTTCTTCAGCCGAATGGGCGCTCAACGCAAACATGCCTGGCAGGTCGATTAGCTCCAATACGCTATCGCCAACCCTGGCGATGCCGACATGTTTTTCGACAGTTACGCCCGGATAGTTGCCGGTTTTCTGGCGCATGCCAGTCAGGCGATTGAAAAGCGTGCTTTTCCCCGCATTCGGATTACCGACGACCGCAATGCTTGCCGACGGGTGTCGGCGTAAGGATATCTGGTCAGCCGATACGCGGGTGACCTTGTCGCTACTCACCTTCGTTAGCGGGAGATACGGCGAAGTGCTGTGCTTGCTCGCGACGCAGGGAAATCGCGTTGCCAAACATACGAAACTCGATGGGATCACCGCCGATTGCGGTACTCGCAAGTTCGACCTCGGCACCTTCGACAAGTCCCAGGACCATCAGTCTTTGCACGTTGGGATCTGCGCTGGCGACATTCTGAATGATGTATTTGCGGCCACGCTGGAGTGAATCGAGTGTCATGTAGAACAATTCCGGAAAACCTTTTCGAGGCATCCAAGTCTACACAGATGAGAATGATTCGCAATAGCGTTTACTACGTATTTGTACTTAGGTCACACTAAAATAGCGGCGTTTTGTTCAATACGAGCGCACTCAATAATTGTAGCCAATCGGCCTTATTCAGAGCCCAAAAATTGTGGAAACGTATCGTAGGAGCCCGCCGTGCGGGCGACAAACATTTACGGGCATGTTGAAAACATGCCCGTAAATGTTTGCAAAGCATCGCCGATCGCACCCGTTCAAAAATCGCATTTTATGAATTACGTGGATTGATCGTTCGCGCAGCAACCAAGATGGTCGAACTCGCCCGCTGGGCGGGCTCCTACAGTTTCAATTGGCACCACAGAAAAGTTTTAGGTCGTGCTGCCATCACCTTGCAGTCGGGTAATCAACGACCGCAGAAACACTTTGTTAAAGCGTAACTGACATGCCGATGAAACCTGTTCCATCAGTGTCGAGCTAACGCGCAGTATCGTGACTGAACCATTCGCCTTGATCGAGGCAGTACGTTTTGCACCACGGACATAGCTTGTTTCGCCGAAACAGGAGCCATCCTCCAGTACGCCGAGCTGCTTGCCGTTGGATTCGACGCCAGCCTGGCCGGAAACAATGATGTAGAAACGATCATCCATCTCGCCTTCACGAACGATGTCCTCACCGTCCTTGTACTCATGCCAGTCGCTGGCACGTAACACTTCCCAGATTTCGGCATGCGAGAACTCATGGAAGAATGTCAGGTTGCGCAGAAGGTCGAAATGTTCCTGATTATCGAGGCTGTCATACTTGGTGCGCAGATCCTGATAAACGCGTGTCAGGTCGGCCGCCAGCTTGTTGCCATTGGCGCAGCGCTTGTCCGGGTCCTTTTGCATCGTCATCGCAACAACCTGCTCGAGCTCTTCCGGCAAATCATCACGATAGGTATGTATTGGCGGCGGTGTCGCGTAAACAATCTGGTGCAGAAGCTTGGACAGGTTGTCCGCACGGAACGGCCGGAAACCGGTCAGCATTTCATACAACACTGCACCCAGCGAGTAAATATCCGATCGCGATGTTAGTTCTTCGGACTGCACCTGTTCCGGTGACATGTAACTTGGCGATCCGGCGATGCCCTCGATTCGGGAGACCTCAGCATCAGCACAAATTGCAATACCGAAGTCAATAATTCTTACGTCGTTGTCGATCGTCAACATCACGTTGCTCGGTTTGATGTCGCGATGGATGACGCCTCTGCCATGCGCGTAGTGCAGTGCCTTGGCACATTTGTAAATAATCTCTACCACGTCATCGACGCGCAACGTATTGTCAGGACGGCAGTATGCGGCCAGAGTACGTGCGCCCTGGATGTGCTCAGTGACTACATAGTATTTGCCGTCTTCTTCGCCGGCATCGTAGATGGGCATGATGTTCGGATGCTGCAGCATGCCGACCATGTGCGCCTCGTTGTAAAACATCTTGCGTGCGACGCGGGCGCGGTCTGCATCTGAATCTTCTTCGATGTTGTAGACCTTAATGGCTACATCGCGGCGGTAATATGGATCGTGAGAGAGGTAGACGTTGCCGGTACTGCCCTTGCCCACTTTGTTGATGATGACGTACTTACCGATTTTCTCGGGGACGTCTGGTGCGCGCTGGATATCAGTGACATTCCGGACCATTATCTCGCTTCTCTTCAGAAAATAAGCCACCCGCCAAAACCCAATAGAATTGCGGCATACAGAGCGGCTACAAGGTCATCCAGCATAATTCCGAGGCCTCCATGCAGTCTGTGATCCAGGTCCCGAATCGGCCAGGGTTTCCAGATGTCGAACAGCCTGAAAAGCCCGAATCCCAAGGCCCAGGCGAGCATCGAGGTCTGCGACACCAGCAGGACCAGATAGATGCCCGCGATCTCATCCCAGACGATACCTGAGTGATCGTGCACGCCGATGCGCCTGGCACTTTCACCACAAATCCAGATTCCGCTCACAATGAGGGCAATTGCGACCATAAGCCGTCCGTCGAACCCCAGCGGCAGTGTCCACCAGGCGACGGCAACGCCAAACAGCGAGCCGACGGTACCTGGCGCCTTGGGTGCCAGGCCTGTGCCCAGCCCGAAGGCCAGTAAATTCACCGGATCACGCAGCACTTTGCGACGTAATTCAGAATCTTCAGGTGATTTATTCAATGGAAATGCCGATATCCGTCATGGTGATACTCGTACTCAGCGCCGTTCCTTGTACATAGAAGCGCATTTTTCGATTCTGAACCTTCGTTGACACGACCGATGCAGGTAATCAGCACTTCATGCTGATCCGCAATGTCCTGAAAAACTTCAGCGCCTGCCGCCGACGTGAAACACAATTCGTAGTCATCGCCACCGCCAAGTGCTAAACGCAAAGCATCGTCTTCATCCATTAGTCTGATTAACTGCGACGACAAGGGCAACTCGGAAAGTTCTATCGAACCGGATACTGCACTTGCTGTGAGTAGCTTCTCGATGTCTGTAAATAGTCCATCGGACAGATCAATTGCGGCACTCGCGTGCTCTGCTATCGCCTGGCCGATTGGTACGCGCGCAGTCGGTCGCGCAAATCGATTAATAATATAGTCGACATCCCGGTTGCGTGGCGCGCCACTTTGCAATGCAGCAAGACCAGCTGATGCATCGCCAGGCGTACCGGTAACGTAGATCGAATCGCCGGCTTTTGCACCACTGCGAGTCAGTACTTTGTCGACCTCCACGTCACCGAGAACCTGGATACTTATCGCCGTTTCCTGTCCACGAGTTGTATCACCGCCGACCAGGGCGAGATCAAACTCTTCGGCAGCCGCGAACAGCCCGCTGGAAAAACTTGCCAGCCATAGCGGATCCGAATCGCTCAGTGTCAATGCCAGCACCATCCAGCGCGGCCTTCCAGCCATCGCAGCGATATCCGAAAGATTGACCGCCACGGAACGATAGCCAATGTCCGCGGGTGGTAATGAGTGTGGAAAATGGACATCGGATACCAGTGTATCGATTACTGTGACCAGGTCACGGTTGGGGTCCGGCCTGAGCACAGCACCGTCGTCACCAATGCCGACGCGTATGCTTTCGTCGGATACGGCGCGCTCGAAATAGCGGCGAATTATTTCGAATTCATCCACTTAACGATGCACCCTGCTAACTACGCAACTTTTTCACAGCACTGTCCAACACGGCATTGATGTATTTGTGACCATCGACGGCGCCGAAGCGTTTGGCGAGATTTACAGATTCGTTGATTACAACTTTGAAAGGAACGTCCTGCATCGAGCGTAATTCGTAAAAGCCGAGCAAGAGAATTCCTTTCTCCACCGGATCGAGCTGCGCTACCGGGCGATCCGCAAGCTCGTCGATGCTTTCCTCGAGAGCCACGGTGTGCTCAAGAATTCCGCTCAGCACCTCGTCAAAGTACGCCTTGTCAACTCGCTGATAGTCCGGCCGCTCGTGAAACTGTTCCGTGAGTTCCGCTACGCCGTGCCCCGTGATCTGCATCTGGTATAGCGCTTGCACAATGAGTTCCCGGGCGCGGCTACGAGCACCTGATGATGCGGATTTACTCATCGTATTAGCCTAGTTTTCGCAGCAGACTGATCATTTCGATAACGGCGAGCGTGGCTTCCTCGCCCTTATTGCCGGCCTTCGTGCCGGCGCGCTCAATGGCCTGCTCAATGGTATCGGTCGTCAGAACGCCGACACCGATCGGCAAACTGTGCGCGCGGCCCGATGCCATGATGCCACGCGTGCACTCACCGGCAACGTAGTCGAAGTGCGGCGTCGCACCCCGAATCACGGCACCGAGTGCAATGATTCCGTCTGCACCTCTTGATGCAGCAACCTTTTCGACAGCCAGCGGCAGTTCATAGGCGCCAGGAACGCGAATGATTTCAATGCTGGAATCATTTGCGCCATGCCGACGAAGACATGACACCGCACCTTTGATCAACGACTCAACAATAAAATCGTTAAAACGGGAAGCAACAATAGTAAAGCGCATGTCCCGTGCGTTGAGATCACCCTCTGTTGTTTTTATTTTATCCATCAGTTCTCTACGTATTCGGAGACTTCCAGATCGAACCCGGAGATACCATACAATTGTTTCGGTGCCGACAGTACCCGTATTTTTTGCAGCCCCAGATCCCGCAGAATCTGCGCGCCGACGCCATAGGTTCTGAGCACCGAGTCACCGTCTCTGCGTTGTTGTAGTTCGTCGGTCTTTTCGGCGAGCTCGCCGACCGCCTCGATCAGATGGCGCGACGACTCCTGCTCGCGCAGCAAAACGACTACGCCCGCCTCTTCCTCTGCAATGCGCTTAATCGCACTGTCGATCCGCCAGCCAAGGCTGCGATCCTGGATACCAAGAATATCGCCCAGCGTGTCCTGCAAGTGGACCCTGACAAGGGGCGCCGTAGCGGACTCAATATCACCTTTGACCAGGGCAATATGCACCGCCTGGTTCACGTGGTCGTCGTAGCAATACATCGTGAATTCGCCGTGTACCGTCGTGACTTTTTCCTCTGCGATGCGATCAACGTTACGTTCTTTCTCCAGTCGATAACGAATCAGGTCTGCAATGGTCCCAATGCGGATGTCATGCTCGCGCGAAAACTTCTCGAGATCCGGGCGTCGCGCCATGCTGCCGTCTTCATTTAGAATCTCAACAATCGTCGCCGCCGGCTCAAGACCTGCAAGCCGGGCAAGATCACAACCTGCTTCCGTGTGGCCAGCCCGCGTAAGCACGCCGCCTGGTTGTGCCATTACCGGGAAAATATGACCCGGCTGACAAAGATGCTCCGGCTTGGCGCCATCCGCGACGGCGACCTGCACTGTGCGTGCCCGGTCGTGTGCCGATATTCCGGTGGTAATGCCCTCGGCTGCCTCAATTGAGATCGTAAAATTTGTGGCGTGCTTGTCATCTGTATCGTCAACCATCAGCGGCAGCCGAAGTTGAGCACAGCGTTCGCGGGAGATGGTCAGACAAATGAGCCCACGCCCATAGCGCGCCATGTAATTGATATCCTCGGGCCGGACTTTCGCCGCAGCCATCAAGAGATCGCCCTCGTTTTCGCGGTTTTCATCATCGACCATGATGACCATCTTGCCGTCACGGATGTCGGCAATAATGTCCTCGATGTCGCTGAACGCCATTTCTTTAGCGCTCGGATGTAAAGTTGGTTCTTCAGCCATAGCCATGTGCTCTCAAGAATTCTTTAGTAATGCCGGAATCGTCATCTGTCTGGAGAAGTCTCTCCAGGTAACGTGCCAGGAGATCCACTTCAATATTAACGGTAGTTCCGACCTTGTAATCGCCAATAATCGAAGCTGTCGCAGTGTGGGGAATTATATTCACACTAAAGGTATTTGCCGATACCGCATTGACGGTAAGGCTGACGCCATCTACGCAAATTGACCCTTTTTTCGCAATATAGCGACTAAATTCAGGGGGGACTTCAATATCCAGTTTAACCGAGCGCGCATCATTGTCGCGAGCTTTAATGACTGCCATGCAGTCAACATGGCCGCTCACGAGGTGCCCGCCCAGCCTCTCGCCGAGACTGACCGACGGTTCCAGGTTGACCTTGCTGCCGGCGGCGAGGTTGGTCAGTGAAGTCACGTTCATCGTTTCAACGGAGACGTCGGTAACAAAGCCGCTACTCGTGTACCCGGTCGCCGTGAGACAAACACCATTCACAGCAATACTCTCACCGACAGCAAACTCCTGCCAGGGCATCTCGGATGAGTTAATGGTCAGACTCAGGTCGCCGCCGTGCGGCTCAATGCGCTCAACCGTACCTATGGCTTTTATGATCCCTGTAAACATATTTTGTCAGGTAACCGGTCTTAAAGTAATGCGGCTATCTACACCAACTTGCCGGACATCAACGACTTTTAGCGCCAGCTTTTGCTGCAGATTCTGCCAGTCCGGCGTGGTAAACATGCCGCGCGTTTCACTACCCATGATATGGGGCGCCTGATAAATAACAAGCTCATCAACGAGTCCTGCCATAAGCAGGCTGCCGGCCAGTATCGGCCCCGCCTCGACCAGCAGATCATTGATCCCGAACACGGCCAGCTGTTGCAGCACTGCGGCCAGATTCACCTGGTCTCCGGCCCCGTCGACAACGATGACTTTCGCACCTGCATTTTCCAGCGCATTGCGATTGTTGTCGCGCTGGCAAAAAACGACTGTGTCGCCTGGCAAGCCGAGCATGCGGGCAGCGGGCGGCGTTCTTAACTGGCTGTCCAGCACGACACGCAACGGCTGCATGCCATCATTTTCGATATTTTCATCGCGAATCGTCAGTGACGGATCATCTGCGAGCAGCGTACCGATTCCAGCCATTACCGCACCGGATGTCGCACGTAGTCGTTGCACATCAGCTCGCGCTTCTTTGCCGGTTATCCACTGGCTTTCACCATTTGCCATTGCCGTACAGCCATCCAGGCTTGCAGCAACTTTTAGCCTGACAAATGGCCTTGCCCGACTAACCCGCGAGCAGAATCCTTCGTTCAATTTCAAAGCCTCGTCACCCATCAGGCCCGAACGAACTTTTATGCCGGCCTGCAGAAGTGCGGCGATGCCACTGCCGGATACTTTTGGGTATGGGTCGACCATTGCGACAACTACTTCCGCTACGCCAGCCTCGATCAACGCGCTGCTGCAGGGCGGTGTTGTACCATGATGCGAACAAGGTTCGAGCGTTACATAGGCAGTCGCACCACTGACATCGCCGCTCGCGTCATCAAGTGCATTAACTTCGGCGTGCGCTTCGCCGGTCTTGCGATGCCAGCCTTCGCCGACAATGCTGTCGTTATTGACTAAAACACAACCAACGCGCGGATTCGGGTGCGCCGTGTAAAGGCCACGGCGGGCAAGGCGCAAAGCTCGCGCCATATAATCAGAGTCTGCCGAAGAGAATTCGGGCATCTTTTTACTTTTTCTTGCCCAGGAGCTCGGGCAACAGGGACATCTGTTCGCGGCTCGCGCTCGCATCCGAAATTTCCTGCAACCGCTGTATCTCGTCCTGAAACTCGGTTACATCCTGGAAACTGCGATAGACAGAGGCGAACCTGACGTAGGCAACTTCATCGAGTTCGCGCAACTCTTCCATAACGAGTTCGCCGATCAGGCGAGATGGCACTTCACGCTCGCCCATCGTGCGCAACCGGTGCACGAGGCGTCCGACAGCTTTCTCAAAGGCATCCGAGGAAACCGGACGTTTTTCCAGCGCACGGACCATGCTGTTTTTCAGTTTCGATTCATCAAATGGCTGGCGAGAGTTGTCACTTTTGACCAGTCGCGGCATGACCAGCTCGGCACTTTCAAAAGTCGTAAAGCGCTCATTGCAATCCAGGCACTGGCGGCGACGCCGGATCTGTCGACCTTCCCCGGACAGGCGGGAGTCGATGACTTTGGTTTCTTCGTGACTGCAAAAGGGACAGTACATTGAGCGCTACCACAACACCTTGATATATCAGAATAGCACTCCTGTCAGGAGTACACAGGAAAGCGCTTGCAAAGTTCGAGCACCTGGCCACGAACGCGCTGTGCCATCACGTCATCACTGATATCCTGGAGAATGTCGCAAATCCAGCCGGTCAGTTCCCTGGTCTCTTCAACACCAAAACCGCGCGTCGTAATCGCCGGTGTGCCGAGTCGCAGACCACTGGTTACAAACGGTGAGCGCGGATCGTTGGGTACCGTATTTTTGTTAACAGTAATATTCGCCCGATCAAGTGCCGCATCCGCATCTTTTCCTGTCATGTCCTTGTCGATCAGGCTCAACAACATGAGATGGTTTTCTGTTCCTCCGGAAACGATCGTATAGCCGCGTTGCATGAAAACTTCGGCCATCGCCTGAGCGTTTTCTATGACCTTACGCTGATAGTCTTCGAATTCAGGGCTCATCGCTTCCAGGAAAGATACTGCCTTGGCTGCGATCACATGCATCAGCGGACCGCCCTGGATGCCGGGAAATACGAGCGAGTTGAACTTCTTGGTCAGCTCATCATTTTTCTTTGCCAGAATCAGTCCACCGCGCGGTCCGCGTAGCGTTTTGTGTGTTGTTGTAGTAACGACATCTGCGTAGGGCAACGGGTTCGGATACAAGCCTGCTGCAACCAGGCCTGCGACATGTGCCATATCGACCATCAGGTAGGCCTCAACACTATCCGCAATTTTGCGAAATCGCTCCCAGTCAACAATGCGTGAATAGGCTGAAAAACCCGCAATGATCAGGCGCGGTTTGTGCTCGTTCGCAAGGCCCTGTACTTCGTCATAATCGATCAGGCCGGTTTTGGCATCCACACCATACTGAACTGCATCGAATAACTTACCGGAAAAATTTACCTTCGAGCCATGTGTAAGATGACCACCATCGGACAAACTCATACCCAGAATCGGATCGCCCGCATTGAGCAACGCGAGACAAACTGCAATATTTGCCTGTGAACCCGAATGCGGTTGCACGTTGGCGTAGTCGGCAGCGAAAAGTTTTTTGGCACGCTCGATAGCCAGCGTCTCGGCCACATCCACATATTCGCAACCGCCGTAATAGCGCTTGCCCGGATAGCCTTCAGCATATTTATTGGTTAGCACGGAACCCTGCGCTTCCATAACACGCGGGCTCGCATAATTTTCCGATGCGATCAGCTCAACGTGCTCTTCCTGGCGGCGGGCTTCATCGACAATGGCGCGAAATAACTCGCCGTCGAAATTCTCGATCGAGGTAGTTTCAACATACATGTTGTCTGGTCTCTTGGGGTTCTGGTCCGTTAGTCCGGGCTGACGGGACGAGGGGTGGTTCAAAAAGGCGGCAATTGTACATGAGCAGGCCACAAACGGGCCAAATATCAGTTCAAATGAGGGGGTTTCATGCCTCCGTGAAGGACTGAACGACCCGGGTCCATGCCCGGGCAAGATTCCTGCGATTATATCCACCGCCACCGGTGCCAATAATCCGCCCTTCACAGTGCCGCTCGGCCAGCTCACAAAGCCGCCTGGCTGCCAGTGCGTGCGCCTCCTCCGTATAGCGAAGATGCGTAATCGGATCACCCTCCAGGCTGTCGGCGCCGCATTGCAGGATTATGAACTCAGGTTTTCCGGCGTCAACAAACGCTTCGACAACATCCCAGGCTTGTTTGAACTCCTGGTCACCCGCACCGGGTGGCATTGGAATATTCAGCTTGGTGCCCTTCGCCCTTGACTTGCCGGTCTCGCTCGCGGCACCGGTGCCCGGGTAGAGAAACTGACCGTCCTCGTGCACGTCCGCAAATACCAAATCGGGATCGCTCTCAAAAGCGTAGAACACGCCATCGCCATGGTGTGCATCGATGTCGATATACGCGATGCGTTGCAATTTATGTTTTTTCCTCAAGTATTCGATGGCAACGCCACAGTCATTGAATACGCAAAATCCTGCGGCGTGTTCGCGGCCGGCATGATGCAGGCCTGCAATCGGCACAAAAGCCCGGTTCGTTTCACCTGCCATAACCGCATCAACCGCGGCAAGCGTCGTTCCGACGACATCGGATGCAACATCAAAAACACCGGCGAAAGCCGGCGTATCACCGCCATCCAGAAAGCCCTTGCCCTCCGTGGATTTCTCAGAAATGAACTTGATGTAATCCGGTGAGTGAAACAAGACCAGTTCGTCTACTGTGGCTCTGCGTGGCCTGGCGTAGTGGATACTGGCACCAAGACCTGCACCGGCCAGTTCGGTCTGGAATACATCATGGCGATCCATGCCGAACGGATGATCCTCGCCAAAACCATATCGCGCGATTTCGTCGCCTTTATAGACGAAAACCGCTTGCTTGCTATGAGCCGTCAAACCTTCCCCCGACTATTATTCGGCAATGCGGCTGAGCATACCTGAATCTTTCAACTATAATGGCGCCTTCGTTTTATCGGATCACTGATTTCCTATGGCGCAGTATATTTACACGATGAACCGAGTGGCCAAAATGGTGCCGCCGAAGCGATTCATCCTCAAAGACATATCCTTAAGCTTTTTCCCCGGCGCAAAAATCGGTGTACTGGGCCTCAACGGTTCCGGCAAGTCCACGCTACTCAGGATCATGGCTGGCCTGGACAAGGAATTTGATGGTGAAGCACGACCGCAACCCGGTATTAAAATTGGCTATTTGCCACAAGAGCCGGAACTCGATGCTGCAAAGGACGTACGTGGCAATGTCGAGGAAGGGGTAGCCGAGACCAAGGCGCTGCTCGATCGCTTCAATGAAATCAGCATGCAATTTGCCGAACCCATGAGCGATGAGCAGATGACCGAATTGCTCGAAGAACAGGGCAAGCTTCAGGATGCCATTGAAACGGCTGGCGCCTGGGAACTCGATCGAAAGCTCGACATCGCTGCCGACGCGCTGCGGCTGCCGCCGTGGGATGCCGATATCAGCAATCTTTCAGGTGGCGAGAAACGCCGGGTGGCACTTTGCCGCCTGCTTCTGTCAGAGCCCGACATGTTGCTGCTGGATGAACCAACCAATCACCTTGACGCGGAATCGGTCGCATGGCTCGAACGTTTCCTTGAAGAGTTTTCCGGAACCGTCATCGCTGTAACACATGACCGGTATTTCCTCGACAACGTGGCCGGCTGGATTCTCGAACTGGACCGTGGTCATGGCATTCCGTGGGAAGGCAACTACTCATCCTGGCTCGAACAAAAACAGGGTCGGTTGAAGCAGGAAGAAGCCACGGAAAAAGCCCGCCAAAAGGCTATGCAGGAAGAACTTGAGTGGGTGCGCTCCAATCCAAAAGGCAGGCAGGCGAAGTCCAAGGCGCGCCTGCGACAGTTCGAGGAAATTTCTTCAGCGAGTTATCAAAAACGCAACGAAACCAACGAGATTTATATTCCGCCAGGCCCACGACTCGGTGACGTCGTTGTAGAGGTAACGGACGTGCGCAAAGCTTTTGGCGACAAGTTATTGGTGGATGGGCTGAACTTTACGTTACCTGCGGGCGGCATCGCTGGAATTATCGGCCCCAATGGCGCCGGCAAGACCACCCTGTTTCGGATGATAACCGGCACGGAACAAGCCGATTCAGGAACTATCCGGCTCGGCGAAAGCGTAAAGATCGCGAGCGTCGATCAGTCGAGAGACAGCCTTGATAGCAACAAGACCATATGGGAGGAGATCTCCGACGGACAGGATCTGATCACGGTCGGCAGGTATGAAACACCATCGCGTGCCTATGTCGGCCGCTTCAATTTCCGCGGTACTGAGCAGCAGAAGAAGATCGGACTGCTTTCCGGCGGTGAAAGAAATCGCGTACATCTCGCCAAAATGCTCAAGGCAGGCGGCAACCTGCTGTTGCTCGATGAACCAACCAATGATCTTGACGTGGAAACGCTGCGGGCGCTCGAGCAGGCGTTGCTCGAATTCCCCGGATCGGCAATCGTGATTTCACATGACCGCTGGTTTCTCGATCGAATCGCCACCCACATTCTTGCGTTTGAGGGAGACAGCAAGGTCGTATGGTTTACCGGCAACTATGCCGATTATGAACAAGACCGTAAACGCCGCCTGGGCAAAGAGGCAGACCAGCCGCACCGAATCAAATACAAAAGACTGGACGGTTAGCCCTAACACTTCACGAGTGCCGGCTCACCTAAAGGAAAACAGCAGATGAATCAGAATCGATCGGCTTGCCCTGTAGCGTTGTGGTTTACACCTGCCGGGCTGTCGCTTGCTGTGCCGGCGCATCGCGCCCGATCCTGCTTCATACGTAGTCCCCGCTACGTCTCTCGCACGATCGAACGCGCTGCACTCGGCACAGAA